>NZ_JBFODR010000009.1:0-21514 GCF_040908425.1 Aeromonas sp. R2-1 | reverse complement strand
TGAATCGCCCCGGCTTCTCTAGACACTTTTGAGCCGTTCGAAATATTGCTTTTCACACTCTACTGGCGATAGCCCATTGTTGAAACTGTGCCGACGCTTGGGGTTGTAAAACATTTCAATGTAATCGAACACATCCTGCCGGGCCTCCTCCCGATCTGCATAGGTTTTACGTCGGATCCGCTCGCGTTTGAGGAGTTGGAAGAAACTCTCCGCCACCGCGTTATCATGGCAATTGCCACGTCTGCTCATGCTGGCCTTGAGCCGGTGCTCCCGCAAAAAATCCTGCCAGTCATAGCTGCTAAACTGGCTCCCTTGGTCAGAATGAACCAGCACTTCCTGCTCGGGTCGCCGTCGCCACACTGCCATCAGTAACGCGCTGATGGCCAACTCTCGGTCGATCCGTGGCCCCATTGACCAACCAATGACTTGTCGTGAAAACAAATCCAATACCGCGGCCAGATAGAGCCAGCCTTCATGGGTTCGAATATAAGTGATGTCCGTTACCCAGACCTTATTTGGCTCAGTCACATCGAACTGGCGTTCAAGATGATTCGGTGCAACCACCGTTGGCCGGCCACCATAATGACCGGGACGGCGACGATAACCGGTTTGTGAACGCAAACCTTCATGACGCATTAATCGCGCCACCCGGTGTTTCCCACAGGTCTCGCCCATCTCTCGCAGGTCATCCCGGATCTTGCGATAGCCATAGACGCCCCCGCTTTCTAGCCAACATTGCTTGATCTGGCCCAGGAGGCGTTGGTCTTCAAGTGCGCGGGCAGATAAAGGCTGGTGCTGCCAGGCGTAATAACCGCTCGGGTGGACATTCATCATCCGACACAGTCGGCGGATGGGATGTGTGGACGCGTGCACCCGGATGAAGGCGTACCTTACCCTGACAGCTTGGCAAAGTACGCGGCGGCCTTTTTTAAGATATCTCGCTCATCGGTGACGCGGCGCAGTTCAGCCTTGAGGCGCCGAATTTCGGCTTGCTGGCTGGAGTCATGCTGTTGCTGCACGGCGGGCTGGCTGTAGCGCCTGATCCAGGCGTAAAGACTGTGGCTGGAAACACCAAGTCGCTCAGCGACCTCTGCCACTGGGTAATGGCGCTCAGTCACCTGCTTGACGGCGGCCAGTTTGAATTCTTCCGTGTAACGTTGCTGCTTGCTCATAACACCTCCTGATTGACCTCAGTTTGAGGCTCTTGAGGTGTCTAGGAAAGTAGGGGCGATTCAAAGTAAGCTCTTTAGTTCATTAATATTTTCTTCAGCATCTATCGTTGCATGAGCACCAGAAGGTGAGACTTGTGTAGCCGCAACTGAAATATTTGGATTAAATCCTAACAGTATAAAAACAAAACACAAAGAACAAAATAATGATAAAGTATTGAACATGGTTAACACCTGTGAAGATATTAATACTGTTATTTGCATTTTAAGCCATTAAATCTCATAAATACATTTCACACAAGCCAAAGGATTTCACCCTTTCAGGGTTACAAACTCGAGTCATAATAACCACTTACATATATGATAGTCACGCATCAATTCGACGAACAATGAGGTTCACCAGATAATGGTGAACAGTGGCATTGAGCCCATCGCGATCTACTCCACGTAACCAAACTTGAGCAGGTGTGTACTGACTGTGGCTCCCCCTCCAATCTGCCGAGGGCCAGAGGCAACGTCAGGGACGCCATCAAGGATGATGGCGTAGCCGCAGCCGGCACAGGGATGTGCCGTCTGCGGCGTCCCGTCCGACGTTGGCTCTGGCCCGAGGGCAACCGCGAAGCGGTCGGATTGGCGGGGGTGGCCTTTCTTTTGGTGACTTTTCTTTGGCCACGCAAAGAAAAGTCACTCGCCCCAGCCCGAAGGGCGGGCGAAACCCTGTCGAGGGCCCAGCCCTCGCGTCCTGCACGGCGCCAGCCGTGCCATCAGAAAGCGCCCCTCATCCCCAACCCTTCTCCCGCAAGGGGAGAAGGGAGCAAAGACGACCACGGGAATAGGCCCCTCTCCCGCCATGGGAGAAGGAAGCAAAGACGATCTCGGGAGCAAGCCCCTCTCCCACAAGGGGAGAAGGAGGTAAAGGCTATCTCGGGGATGATCCCCTCTCCCGTTGGGAGAGGGTCAGGGTGAGGGGATTAGAGCGCCTCCAATCTGGCATACGCCGTCACCAGCCACTTGGCGCCGACGTCGTCGAACTGTATCTGCACCCGGCTCTGCTGGCCGACCCCTTCGAAGTTGAGTACCACCCCTTCGCCGAATTTGGGATGGAGCACCCGCTGGCCGAGCTTGATGCCGCTGGCGTCGAAGCTCTGCTGCACCTCGTTCTGGCTAAAGCGGCCGTACTGGGTGGGGCGGCTCACCTGAGTGCGCAGCCGTATCTCTTCCAGACACTCGGCGGGCATCTCGCGGATAAAGCGGCTCGGCTTGTGGAACATCTCGCGGCCGTAGATGCGGCGGCTCTCCGCATAACAGATGTAGAGCTTCTCCATGGCGCGGGTCATGCCGACGTAACAGAGGCGTCGCTCCTCCTCCAGCCGCCCCGACTCCTCGGTGGATTGCTGGCTGGGGAACATGCCCTCTTCCACACCGACCAGCAGCACCAGGGGATATTCCAGCCCCTTGGCGCTGTGCAAGGTCATCAGTTGCACCGCGTCGGCGTATTCGTCCGCCTGATTCTCGCCGGACTCCAGCGCTGCATGGGCGAGGAAGGCGGAGAGATCGCTCATGTCCTCCAGCTCGTCCGGGCGCTGGTACTGACGGCAAGCGGTGACCAGTTCGTCCAGGTTCTCTACCCGCGCCTGGGATTTCTCGCCTTTTTCCGCCAGATACATCGCCTTGAGGCCGGAGTGCTGGATGACGATGTCCGCCTGCTGGTGCAGGGGCAGCAGGGAGACCTGTTCCTCCAGCGCGTCGATGAGATCCACAAAGCCGCGCACCGCGTTGCCGGCACGGCCGGTCAGCACCTTGTCATTGAGCAAGGTCTTGGCGGACTGCCACAGGTTCTGGCCCTGATCGCGAGCGTTATTGCGCAAGATCTCGAGGGTGCGATCGCCGATGCCGCGGGTCGGCGTGTTGACCACCCGCTCGAAGCTGGCGTCGTCGCCACGGTTGTTGATAAGGCGCAGGTAGGCCATGGCGTCTTTGATCTCCTGGCGCTCGAAGAAGCGCAGGCCGCCGTAGATGCGGTACGGCATGGCGTCCTGCATCAGCGCCTCTTCCAGTACCCGCGACTGGGCGTTGGAGCGATAGAGGATGGCGCAGTCGGCGAGCAAGCCACCTTTCTCTTTCCAGTCCTTGAGGCGGCCCACCACGAAGCGCGCCTCGTCCACCTCGTTGAAGGCGGCGTAAAGGGAGATCGGCTCCCCCTCGGCCCCCTCGGTCCACAGTTCCTTGCCAAGGCGCTCGGCGTTGTTGGCGATGACGCTGTTGGCGGCTTTGAGGATATTGGCGGTGGAGCGGTAGTTCTGCTCGAGGCGAATGGTCTCGGCCCCCTCATAGTCGGTCAGGAAGCGCTGGATGTTCTCAATCTTGGCGCCGCGCCAGCCGTAGATGGACTGGTCATCGTCGCCGACGATCATCACCTTGCCGGTGTCGCCGGCCAGCATCCGCAGCCAGGCGTACTGGATGCCGTTGGTATCCTGGAACTCGTCCACCAGGATGTTCTGGAAGCGATCCCGGTAGTGCTCGAGGATGTGGGGCTTGTTCAGCCACAGCTCGTGGGCGCGCAGCAGGAGCTCGGCAAAGTCCACCAGACCGGAGCGATCGCAGGTCTCCTGGTAGGTCTTGTAGATCTGCTGATAGGTGCGGGTGACGGGGTCGCCGTAGAGGTCGATGTCGCCGGGGCGCAAGCCCTCGTCCTTCTTGCCGTTGATGTAGCCCATCACGGCGCGCGGGGCCCAGTGCTTCTCGTCGAGGTTGAGCGCCTTGAGCACCCGGCGAATGAGGCGGTACTGGTCGTCGGAGTCGAGGATCTGGAAGTCCTGCGGCAGCCCTGCATCCAGATGGTGGGCCCGCAGCAGTCGGTGGGCGATGCCGTGGAAGGTGCCGATCCACATGCCGCGCACGCCGTCGCCGATCACCTTCTCGACCCGGCCGCGCATCTCGGCCGCCGCCTTGTTGGTAAAGGTGACCGCGATGATGGAGAAGGGTGAACAGCGTTCCACCTGCATCAGCCAGGCGATACGGTGCACCAGCACCCGGGTCTTGCCCGAACCGGCACCGGCCAGCACCAGCAGGTTGCAACGGGGGGCCGCCACCGCGTCTCTTTGCTTGTCATTGAGCCCGTCGAGCAGGGTTGAAACGTCCATCACCACTCCTGTTTATTTATACAGGCGGGGATTATACGGCCTGAGCAGCCAGAGACCAACCGGCAGGATCAACGAAGGGGGCGGTGATAGTCCCGGTATTGGCCCAGTACCTCACCGGAAAAGCTGAGCAACCGGGCGCGGGGGGCATCCAGCACCTGCTGGACGGGATCAAATCGCAGTGAAGCGGCCAGCATGCGGCCCTCAGGCAGGGTCACTTCCGTGTTCCCCATCACCAGCATGCCGTCCTGATAATGCCCATGCTCGAAGCGCACGATGACGTCATTCACCATCAAGGTGCCCTGTTTGAGCTGCAGTGATGCTCGTTGCATCTCTCGCAACGCAAACAGACTGGACAATGACGGACGCCCGCTGGGCATCCGCTGCAAGTATTCGTGGGTGGTCAATTGATATTGCAACTGACCCTGACGATCGAAGACACGCTCCCGATAATCGGTGTAGCGCGTCAGCATGCCGGCAGCCTGTGCCACCGGCATCCACAACAGGAGCGCCCCCGTCAGGAGCGCTCCCACTGGTTTACAGCTGATCGGCACAGCTGACCTTGTTGTCATCCAGGTCGGTACAGGAGACGAATACCTTGTCAAAGGTCGACCCGGCCACCGGCGTCATCTGGGTTGACCAGTCATAACCCACCCCCTTGGCATAGATGGCGGTGTGGCTCTCCTGATCTTCCTGCATCCAGCCGATGTACTTCAGTGCGCCGCGATCGCTCTGGGCAAGTGCCTTGAACTCGTCGCTCGTGATGAGACACATGGGCTCTCCCATGGCCTTGGACAGCTCGGCATCCCGCGCCCCCACGGCGCCATCACAGCCGCCGGTCACCTTGATGGTCATGTCACTGCGATCCAGCATCTCATCGAAGAACGGCAGCACATTGATGTTGTACTTCACCCCCACCTCTTGAGGCTGCCAGCCCATGCCGGTATTGACGTATCGGGTCTCGACGCTTTCCCACTGGATAGTGGGCACAGTGCCTGCAAAGTGGTTCGCCAGCTCCTTGAGAGTCGCGGCATTGGCCTCGATCTCATCCTGGGTCAACGACTCGTCCAGCTTGCTCTGATCGATGGTCAGAGCGAGGCTCACCGCATCCTTCAACTGCGACTTGGCCTTGGCCAACCGTACTTTGGCATCGTCGGTCAAACGGAAGAAATCGGCGTGCGCCACCAGCGCATCCGGCTCGATTTCCTGCTGACTGAACTGGGTCTCGAAGGTGCTGCTGCTCTCTTCATAGGTGGTGGTCGGCTGCATGCCCCAGGTGTCCTTGATGTGCATACGCGGCAAGGTCACTTCTCCCTGCTGGGTGACATAGGCGCTGTCCGGACCGTACTGGTAGGAGGCGGCGATGTTGAGGGCCGATGCCATCGCCATCGCCGACGCCCGCAGTGCCTTGGCACCGTCGAGGTTGAGGGTGACGGTATCGTCATCGCCATAGGTGGCGCTGTAATCCGGATCCTGGATATCGGCCAGGGCAGCCGCGACGTTTTCCAGGCTGTCGGCATAGGCGCCCATCAGCTTGGCCACGTCACGGGTATATCCCTTGCCACCTTTGAGCGCCACGGAGGCGGTGCCGGGGGTATGGATGATGACATCCATCACCTTGGCCAGGCTGGTGCTGTAACCACTGCCAATGGCGGACGAGGTGAAGGCCAGGCGTTCAGCCACCACGGGGTTGTTGGTCACCTCCAGCATAGTCAGCATGGCCAGCACGATCTGGCGATCGGCCTTGCCGCTCTCACCGGTCTCGGCCTGCAGGGTCTCCTTGTACTCCTTGAACTTGCTCTCGACGTCCAGGTTTTTCAGATCGGTCAGTCCCTGCAGATCGCTCAGCACCTTGTCGACCGCCACGGAGCGGCCATTGACGCCAGCCAGGGTGGCGGAGAGGTGGGCTTTCGCCGCAGCCAGAGAGACGACGGCCTTGGTGAGGCCCGCTGTTTTCAGCGCCTCGACCAGGGAGGTGTTGAAGGCGTCATCGCTACCCAGTTCGACGATCCCCAGTTGCGCGACCTGCGCCTTGTCGAGGGTGATGCCGTTCTCCGGATTGCTGTCGCTGTCGAGCGTCTGCAGCAATGCCGCAATGCGGATCGCTTTCTCCTTGTCGTCACCCGCCAGGGTGTAAGGGGTCACCAGCGAGTTGCCCGCCTTGAGGGTCACCGCCCCCAGGCGCTGGTTGCCCAATGCGAATTCGCAGGTGTCGCCATCATCAAACAGGAATTCACCCTTGGCATTGGTGACACCGGTGTAATCGTTGCACCGATAGTCGAGGCCACCCACGACGGAATCCAGGAAGACGGCAGTGTGAAGAGGCTTGCTGCCGGTGTCGGTGCCACCGCCATTGTTGCCACCATTGCTGCCGCCACCGTTATCGTCACCACCGCCCCCGCAAGCGGTCAACATGACACCGGACAACACACAAGCCACTGCCATACTCAGCACGTTTTTTTTCATTTTTATCACCCGAACAAATGTCAAAAATACGGCCCCATCCCGGGGCCAAGTTAATCCGGGTATAACCTAGCGTACCCATATGACAAACACCAATGCATTTCCATATGAGTGTGCTTGCCATCACGCAGGCCCCGAGCGAGCAGGAAAAACGGCCACAGACGACGGCCCTGGGAGGGGAAATAGCCACCCATCGTGGGCTGTCACACCCGGGGCGGACCTCCTGGCGATCAGCCAGCCCGCCCGCCAACGTGGCGTCGATGAGGCCGCAGGGCTGGTGCCGATGGAAGCCAGTTTTTTCATCAGGGGAGGAAAACGGTTGCGCCTAACGTCATGAATCCAAACACAAATGTCGATCGAGCCCTATTAATCCCGGAATTTAATTCTGCAAAAACACCATAAAACAAACACTTATAAGGCAATTTGCTTATATTTCAAACCGTTAACGCAAACGTTTTTCCTCTATGATCCCCTTGACCAACGGGCTGGCTCACTTACAGTTAGCCAGCGTGCTTTATGACCTGCCAAGACAGGTTGTGGACCCTCACATAACAATCAAGGATACGATCGTGACTAAAGTGCTCAAGCTGGCCACCGTGGCCGCCCTCACCCTCGCTGCCCTGTCCGCCCAGGCAGCCTCCGAGCCCGCCGTCATCTATGACACCGCAGGCAAATTCGACAAGTCCTTCAACGAAGCCGTGTTCCGCAACGGCGTCGAAGTCTACAACAAGGACAAAGGCGTCAAGGTCAAGGAGTTCGAACCCCAGAACGAAGCCCAGCGCGAGCAGGGCCTGCGTCGTCTGGCCAGCCGTGGCAACGGCCCCATCGTCGCCGTCGGCTTCAACATGGGTTCCGCGGTAGAGAAGGTAGCCACCGAGTTCCCGAACACCCAGTTCACCATCATCGACATGGTGGTCGACAAGCCGAACGTCCAGTCCCTCATCTTCAAGGAGCATGAAGGTTCCTTCCTGGTGGGTGCCCTGGCAGCCATCGCCTCCAAGACCGGCAAGGTCGGCTTCGTGGGCGGCATGGACATCCCGCTGATCCGCAAGTTCCAGTGCGGCTATGAGCAGGGCGCCAAGTACATCAATCCGAAGATCGACGTCTATCAGAACATGACCGGCTCCACCCCGGCAGCCTTCGCCGACCCGGCCAAGGGTGCAGAACTGGCCAAGTCCCAGTTCGCCAAGGGCGCCGATGTGGTCTATGCCGCCGCCGGTGGCACCGGGATCGGTGTCTATCAGGCTGCCAAGGACGAAGGCAAGCTGGCCATCGGTGTGGATTCCAACCAGAACCACCTGCAACCGGGCACCATGCTGACCTCCATGGTCAAGTCCGTGGGTCTGGCCGCGTACAAGAGCTGGGATGACGCCGCCAAGGGCAGCTGGAAGCCGGGCATCCAGTCCCTGGGTCTGGCCGAAGGCGGGGTTGACTGGGCGCTGGACGAGAACAACGCCAAGCTGATCACCCCGGAAATGAAAGCCAAGGTCGAGAGCATCAAGGCCGACATCATCGCCGGCAAAATCAAGGTGCACGACTACATGAGCGACAACTCCTGTAAGTACTGATCCTGCAAATACCGAGTCACTGCTACGACTCTCAACCAGTGATGACCGGCCCGCACGGGCCGGTTTTTAGTCTCTACTTCATGACCCGCAAGGACTGCATCATGGACCAGACAGATCGCTATGCCATCGAATTAAGGGGTATCGATAAGCGCTTTGGCGACGTGTACGCCAACAAGCAGATCGACCTTCAGGTTCGTAAAGGCAGCATTCACGGCATCGTCGGCGAAAATGGCGCCGGCAAGTCGACCCTGATGAGCATCATTTACGGTTTCTACCACGCCGACAGAGGCGAGATGCTGATCGACGGGAATCCGTTCAAACCCCATGGCTCCCAAGATGCGATTGCCGCCGGGGTGGGCATGGTGCACCAGCACTTCATGCTGGTGAACAACTTTACCGTATTGGAAAACGTCATCCTGGGGGCCGAGAACGGCTGGCGCCTGGGCAAGAGCCTGGCGGCCGCCGAGAAGCTGCTGGGCGAGCTGGCACGGGACTATGGTCTCGAGGTGCCGCTGCACGAGAAGGTCGAGGATCTGCCGGTGGGCCTGCAACAGCGGGTCGAGATCCTCAAGGCGCTCTATCGCGGTGCCCGCATCCTGATCCTCGACGAGCCCACCGGGGTGCTGACCCCGCAAGAGGCGGATCACCTGTTCGAGGTGCTGAAAAAGCTGCGGGATCAGGGGGCGACCGTCATTCTCATCACCCACAAGCTGCGGGAGATCCTGGCCATCACGGATCAGGTCTCCATCATGCGCCGGGGGGAGATGGTGGCCCATGTCGCCACCAAAGACACCGACAAGGAGCAGCTCGCCGAACTGATGGTGGGCCGCAAGGTGCGCCTCAAGGTCGACAAGGGCACCGCCCAGCCGGGCGAGGCCAAGCTCAAGGTCGAGGGCCTCTCTTACGTCGATGACGCCAAGGTGGAGCGGATCAAGTCCGTCAGCTTCGAGGTCCGGGCAGGGGAAGTGGTCGGCATCGCCGGGGTCTCCGGCAACGGCCAGTCCGAGCTGCTCAGCCTGCTCGGCGGCATCCTCAAGCCCAGCAAGGGCGGCTTCACCATCGCCGGGGCGCAGCGCCACGAGGTGAGCCAGAGCCACCCGGCCGACCCGGAGCAGGTGCGCAACTTCGGCCTCGGCCACATCCCGGAAGACAGGCACAAGATGGGGCTCATCAATCGCTTCGAGGCGAAAGAGGCCTTCATCCTCGGCTATCACCGCCGTGCCCAGTACAACAAGGGCTGGCTGCAGAACAAGGAGGCGATCCGCCAGGATTGCCAGGCCAAGATGGACAAGTGGGACGTGCGCCCGCCGAGCCCGGAGCACAAGACCGCCAACTTCTCCGGCGGCAACCAGCAGAAGCTGGTGATCGCCCGGGAAGTGGAGCAGGACCCGGATGTGCTGCTGGTCGGCCAGCCGACCCGGGGCGTCGACATCGGCGCCATCGAGTACATCCACCAGCAGATCATCGCCATGCGCGACAAGGGCAAGGCGGTGCTGCTGGTGTCGGTGGAGCTGGACGAGATCATGAGCCTCTCCGACCGCATCCTGGTCATCGCCGATGGCCGCATCGTCGGCGAGCTGGACGGCGCCAGGGCGGATGAACGCACCATCGGCCTGATGATGGCGAACATAGTTCCTGACGACGTGGCGGCAAGCCAATCACAAGGAGCCACATCATGAAGGTCACAACCACTTGTAACGGATTCGGCCTGATGATGGTCAACACACCAGTCCCCGACGATATCAAGGAGGCCCATTCATGAGCCAAGCACGTGTTCCTGCCTGGATATCCGTGGGCGTGCTGCCCGCAGTCAATATCCTGCTGGCCTTCCTGGTGTCGGCCATCCTGTTCTATTACCTCGACATCAGCCCCATAGAGGCAGCCGAAATCATGTGGTACGGCGCCTTCGGCACCGGCGAGGGGATAGGCTTCACCCTCTATTACGCCACCGGTTTCATCTTCACCGGTCTGGCGGTGGCGGTGGCCTTCCACGCCGGCCTGTTCAACATCGGCGGTGAGGGGCAGGCCTATATCGGCGGCCTCGGGGTCGGTCTGGTCTGTCTGCTGCTCGGGGACGTGCTGCCGTTCGCCCTGCTGCTGCCGCTCGCCATCATCGCCGGCGGCCTGTTCGGCGCGGCCTGGGCCTTCATCCCGGCCTGGCTGCAAGCCAAGCGGGGCAGCCACATCGTCATCACCACCATCATGTTCAACTTCATCGCCGCCTCCCTGATGGCCTACCTGCTGGTAGACGTCTTCAAGCCGCCAGGATCCATGGCCACCGAGAGCAAGGTGTTCGCCGTGGCGAGCTGGCTGCCGAAGATGAGCGAGCTGGCGGCCGGTTTCGGCATCGCCATGCCCAACAGCCCCCTCAACATCAGCTTCTTCTGGGCGCTGATCTGTGCGGCCCTGGTGTGGGTCTTCATCTGGCATACCCGCTGGGGCTACGAGATCCGCTCCG
The DNA here is from genome assembly GCF_040908425.1 of Aeromonas sp. R2-1. Taxonomy (NCBI): domain Bacteria; kingdom Pseudomonadati; phylum Pseudomonadota; class Gammaproteobacteria; order Aeromonadales; family Aeromonadaceae; genus Aeromonas; species Aeromonas sp. R2-1. The sequence continues at coordinate 10,716 of NZ_JBFODR010000009.1, read as the reverse complement.
TGGGCGCAAGCCAGAGTGCCTCCGCCTATGCGGGCATCTCCTACCCCAAGGTGGTGATCCTGGCCATGGTGATCTCCGGCATGCTGGCGGGCTTTTTCGCCCTCAACGTGCTGCAGGGTGAGCTGCACCAGATCAAGCTCAACTTCGTGGAAGGCTTCGGCTTCACCGGCATCGCGGTGGCCCTGATGGGCCGCAACCACCCGGTCGGCGTCATCATCGCCAGCCTGCTGTTCGGCTTCCTCTACCAGGGCGGCGCCGAGCTCAGCTTCGAATTCGGGGTGGATCGCAACATCGTCGTGGTGCTGCAGGGTCTGGTGATCCTGTTCTGCGGCGCCCTGGAGCACATGCTGCGCCCGCGCATCGAGCAGGCCTATCTGGCCTTTGCCAACCGCCCGGCCGCCCAAGTGAAAGGAGCCTGATCATGTTCGAAATGCTGATCCTGATGCTGGATGCCACCATCCGCACCGCACCGCCACTGATCCTGGCGGCCATGAATGACGGGGATGTTTTGCGAGCCGAAGGGAGTCCAAGCCATGTTTGAAATGCTGATCCTGATGCTGGACGCGACCATTCGTACCGCGCCTCCGCTCATCCTGGCGGCCATGGCCGGGATGTTTTGTGAACGCTCCGGGGTAGTCAACATCGCCCTGGAGGGCAAGCTGCTGGCCTCCGCCTTCGCCAGTGCGGCGGCCGCCGCCGTCACCGGTTCCGCCTGGATTGGGCTGGGGGTCGGGGTGGGGATCTCCATCCTGTTCGCCCTGCTGCACGGCTTCGCCACCATCACCCACCGGGGTGATCAGGTGGTGAGCGGCATGGCCATCAACATCCTGGCGGCCGGTCTCACCGTGACCCTGGGGCGCTACTGGTTCGATCAGGGGGGCCAGACCCCGGCGCTCTCCGGCGCGGCGCGCTTCGCCCCCATCGACCTGCCCTATGCCAAGGAGCTCTATGACGTGCCCGTCATCGGCCAGCTCTACAGCGAGCTCTTGAGCGGTCACTCCCTACTGGAGTACGTGGCCTTCGCCGCCGTGCCCCTGGCCTGGTGGGTGCTGTTCCGCACCCGCTTCGGCCTGCGGCTGCGGGCGGTGGGCGAAGCCCCGGCGGCGGTGGATACCGCCGGTATCTCCGTGGTGCGCATGCGCTATACCGCCCTCATCATCGGCGGCCTGCTGGCGGGGATCGGGGGCACCTATCTGGCGGTGGCCCAGACCGCCCAGTTCATCCCCAACATGAGCGCAGGCAAGGGCTTCATGGCGCTGGCGGCCCTGGTGTTCGGCAAGTGGCGCCCCTGGAACGCCATGGCGGCCTGTCTGCTGTTCGGCTTCCTCGACGCGGTCGCCATCCGGCTGCAAGGGGTCAGCATCGGCGATTTCCCGATCCCGGTGCAGGCCATCGAGGCGCTGCCCTACATCCTGACGGTCTTCCTGCTGGCCGGTTTCATCGGCAAGGCGGTGGCCCCCAAGGCCCTCGGCACCCCCTACGTCAAGGAGCGGGAATAGCCCCGCCCCTCATGCCATGCAAAAGGCCCGCACATGCGGGCCTTTTCTTTTTCGGGCGACGGCTCAGCCGATGGGCCGAACCAGGGCGGGTTGGTGGGGATCACTGAGGCGCTCGGCCAGATAGTCCACCAGCAGCCGCACCTTGGGGGAGAGGTGGCGGTTGTGGGGATAGAGGGCCCAGATCCCCTCCTCGGGGGCCCGCAGCTCCGGCAGCAGCTCGATGAGCTCCCCCCGGGCGAGGTGGTCGCTCACGTAGTAGTCCGGCAGCTGGATGATGCCGATCCCCTTGATGGCCGCATCCAGCAGAGCGTGGCCGCTGTTGCACTGCAGCAGACCGCGTACCCGCACGCTGTGGGGTTTACCGTTCAGGGTGAAGTGCCACTCGTCCCCGTTGCCCACCAGGCAGGTGTGACGGGCCAGCTCCGAGAGACTGTTGGGCATGCCGTGGCGGGCGGTGTAGGCGGGGGAGGCGCACACATAGGGTACCCGCTGCGCCAGCTTGCGGGCCACCAGGGTCGAATCCTTGAGGTGGCCGAGGCGGATCGCCAGATCGAACCCCTCGTGCACCAGATCCAGCAACTGGTTGGTGAGGTTGAGGGTCACCTCCAGCTGGGGGAAGCGCACCATGAAGTCGTTCACCAGGGGGGCGATGCGGCTCTCGCCGTAGGAGACCGGGGCCGTGATGCGCAAGGAGCCCTGGGGCACCGCCTGATGGCGCCCCACCGCCAGCTCTGCCTCGTAGAGGTTGTCCAGCAACTGGCGGCAGTGGCGAAAATAGATCTCCCCGAGTTCGGTGAGTCGCACCTGGCGGGTGGTGCGCAGCAGCAGCTTGGCCTGCAGCCTGTCTTCGAGCTGCGCCACCTGGCGGCTCACCTGGGCCACCGATACCCCGAGCTTGCGTGCGGCCGGGGTAAAGCCCCCCTGCTCCGCCACGCTGACAAATTCACAGACCCCTTCCCAGCCGAACATTATTACCTGTGTGTAAAAGTGATTTGATACTTAGCGTTATTATCACCAAATCGGCGGGAAACTACACTGGATCTCCGAACTCATTTCCGTTCATCCAACCACTACGAGGACGTCATTCATGGCACAGGTTCAGAGCATCAAGTGTAAAGCCGCCATCGCCTGGGGACCGGGTCAGCCCCTCTCCATCGAAGAGGTCGAGGTCATGCCGCCCCAGGCCGGCGAGGTGCGGGTGCGGATCGTCGCGACCGGCGTCTGCCACACCGATGCCTTCACCCTCTCCGGTGAAGATCCGGAAGGGGTCTTCCCCTGCATCCTGGGCCACGAGGGGGGCGGCATCGTCGAGTCCGTCGGCGAGGGCGTCACCAGCGTCAAGGTCGGCGATCACGTGATCCCGCTCTACACCCCCGAGTGCGGCGAGTGCAAGTTCTGCAAATCCGGCAAGACCAACCTGTGCCAGAAGATCCGCGCCACCCAGGGCAAGGGGCTGATGCCGGACGGCACCACCCGCTTCTCCAAGGACGGCCAGCCCATCTACCACTACATGGGCACCTCCACCTTCAGCGAATACACGGTACTGCCCGAAATCTCCATCGCCAAGGTGGATCCGGCCGCCCCCCTGGAAGAGGTCTGCCTGCTGGGCTGCGGCGTCACCACCGGCATCGGCGCCGTGATGAACACCGCCAAGGTGAAAGAGGGTGAGAGCGTCGCCATCTTCGGGCTGGGGGGCATCGGCCTCTCCGCCATCATAGGCGCGCGCCTGGCCAAGGCCGGCCGCATCATCGCCATCGACATCAACGAGAGCAAATTCGAGCTGGCCCGCAAGCTGGGTGCCACCGACTGCATCAACCCGAACGACTTCGACAAGCCCATCCAGGAGGTGATCGTCGAGATGACCGACGGCGGCGTCGACTTCTCCTTCGAGTGCATCGGCAACGTCAAGGTGATGCGCGCGGCGCTGGAGTGCTGCCACAAGGGCTGGGGCGAGTCGGTCATCATCGGCGTGGCCGGTGCGGGCCAGGAGATCAGCACCCGTCCGTTCCAGCTGGTCACCGGCCGGGTGTGGCGCGGCAGCGCCTTCGGGGGCGTGCGCGGTCGCAGCGAGCTGCCGAGCTACGTACAGCGCTACATGCAGGGTGAGTTCAAGCTGGACGACTTCATCACCCACACCATGCCCCTCGAGCAGATCAACGAGGCGTTCGATCTGATGCACGAAGGCAAGAGCATCCGCACCGTCATCCACTACTGATCCCATGAGCGCCCCGCCCATCGCATGGGCGGGGCAAGGAGTCCTTACATGAATCTGGACATCATCAGCAGCAACAAGAGCTTCAGCGGCTGGCACAAGCAGTATCGCCACCGCTCCAATGTGCTGGGGTGCGAGATGCGCTTCGCCATCTACCTGCCGCCCCAGGCCCTCACCGGCCAGAAAGTGCCGGTGCTCTACTGGCTCTCCGGTCTCACCTGCACCGACGAGAACTTCATGCAAAAAGCCGGGGCCCAGCGCATCGCCGCCGAGCTCGGCATCGCTCTGGTAGCGCCGGACACCAGCCCCCGCGGTGAAGGGGTGGCGGACGATCCCGGCTATGACCTCGGCATGGGGGCGGGTTTCTACGTCAACGCCACCCAAAGCCCTTGGCGGGATCACTACCAGATGTACGATTACGTCACCCGGGAGCTGCCCGAGCTCATCGAGACCCACTTCCCGGTCTCGACGAAGCGCGCCATCAGCGGCCACTCCATGGGGGGCCACGGCGCCCTCATCGCCGCCCTGCGCGAGCCCGGCCGCTACCGATCTGTGTCGGCCTTCAGCCCCATCAGCCACCCGAGCCGCTGCCCCTGGGGCCAGAAGGCCCTCGGCGCCTACCTAGGCAACAACCCCCTGCTGTGGCAGGAGTGGGATGCCTGCCAACTGCTGCGCCACCACGACAGCCCGCCCCTGCCGACCCTGGTGGACGTGGGGCTGGACGACCCCTTCCTGGCGGAGCAGCTCGGCATCGACACCCTGGCCGAAGTGGCCGCCACCCGGGCGTGGCCCCTGACGCTCAACCGCCATGCCGGCTACGACCACAGCTATTACTTCGTGGCGAGCTTCATCGAGGCGCACCTGCGCTTTCACGCCAACCACCTGGGCGAACCGGCCTGAGGCTGACCCGCTCGTGGCCGCCCCGTCAGCGGGCGGCCATTCACCCGGAAACAGGAGACAAGGATGCCTCTCTTCACCACATTGCTGGCCATGCCGGACCAGTTCGAGCGGCTGCTGGCACAGGTCCCCACCGGCCATCTGGACTGGGAACCCGCCAACTGGGCCGGGATCCCCTCCGAGCGTTTCAGTGCCAGGGGGCACCTCTGCCACCTGCTGGACATCGAGGTGCTGGGCTATCAGGTGCGGTTTCGTCGTACCCTGGCGGAGAGCCTGCCGGAGCTCGCCTCCCTCGATGGTTATCAGCTGGCGCTGGACCATGATTACCCCCGGCAGGATACCGCCACGCAGCTCGACCGGTTTCGCACCGCCCGCCTGCAGACCGTCGAATGGCTGAAGACGGTGCCGTCCGACGCCTGGCAGCGCCGCGCCCGCTATGGCGGCTATGGGGAGGTGACCCTGGACGGCCTGGTGCGCCTGCTCGTCAGCCATGACCACCAGCACCTCGCCGGCATGCAGTGGCTGCTGATGCGCCTGAACGCCGATCTGGGCCTCGTACTCCCCCTCGAGTGAGGCGTCGCTCAACAGTGTCGTATCCTGCAAAAAAGGCCCCGAGGGGCCTTTTTCATTGTTGCGGTGATGGGATCAGCTCCCCAACCGGCTCACCTGACCCGAACCCGCGATCTCGCTGGTCAGCGCTGGGCTGCCCCAGTAGTTGACCGCACCGGCACCGGCGATCTCTATCTTGAGCCGCGACCGGGCCCGCACCTCGACCTCGCCACTGCCGGCGATGCTCACCTCGACCTCCTCGCTGGCGAGCCCGGCCCCCTTGACGCCACCGGCGCCGGCGATGTTCAGCGTCATCACCCGGGCGGAGCCCTGCCCCAGATCCAGGTTGCCCAGCCCGGCGATGTTGCCCTCCAGCCGATCCAGCGTCAGCCCGCTGGCGACGATGTCCCCCGTGCCCGCCAGGGAGAGCACCAGATCATCCCCCTTGAAGTCGCGCAAGGCGCCATTGCCAACCCCCGCCAGTGCCAACTCGTGCAGCGTCGGCAGGGTGATGGTGATCTCCAGCGGCTGGGTGGGGTCGAGCCGGTAGCCATCCTTGACCTCGATCTCCAGCTTCTCCCCCTGCTCGGTGAGCACCAGATAGGGCAGCAGGTTGGCCTCCCCCTTGACCCTGAGGGTGTGGCTCTCTCCCGCCACCAGGTACAGGTTGGCGGGCACGCCCGCCAGCACCCGGGTCACCTCATGCCCCAGGGGATGCTGCTGCTCCACCACGGCCCCCTCCCCGCGCACCTTGACGTCATCCTGCCAGCTGCATCCGGTCAGTCCCAGGGCCAGCACCACTCCCAGCATCCATTTCATCCCGCTACTCCTCGTTTCCTCTTTGCCGCACGGCGCGGCAGGTGAGTGGCAATCAGCAAACCCTGTGCCATATGGCTAACATCATGATTTATCTATCCATTTCAATATTTCGAGGCTCGAAGGGTCCATAACAAAGAGTCATTCAGACCACAATCTGGTCAATCTGACCACACCCGAAGGGGGGTGTTGACCCATTTTTTTGGTTGCCGCCCCGGTTCGTTGAGCCAATAGTGATACCTGGTGCGTATAGAGCACTCCATCGCTGCTTCACCCGCCAGAATCAACAAGGAGTCAGAGCGTGACCCAAGCCAGCCACTCATTCGTCCATCCGGGCCTGCCTGCCCCCACCCGCACCCCGCTGCTGACCGGCGACGATCCCGACCACAAGCGCCGCGAGCTCCTCGCCTACTTCTGCCAGACCTTCGATCTCTACGACTCGCTGTTCGACTGCCTGGCCGACGAGCGGGCCTGGTTCAACAAGGCGATCCCCCTGCGCCACCCGCTCATCTTCTACTACGGCCATACCGCCGCCTTCTTCGTCAACAAGCTGCTGGCGGCCCGTCTCATCGAGAGTCGGCTCGACCCACGCATCGAGGCTCTGGTCGCCATCGGGGTGGACGAGATGAGCTGGGACGATCTGGACGAGACCCACTACGACTGGCCCACTGTGGCCGAGCTGCGTGACTACCGCGGCCGGGTGCGCGCCCTGGTGTGTGATTTCATCGAGCGGATGCCGATCGAGCTGCCCATCCATTGGCAGAGCCCGGCCTGGGTCATCCTGATGGGCATAGAACACGAGCGCATCCACCTCGAGACCTCCAGCGTGCTGATCCGCCAGCTGCCCCTGGCCTGGGTGCGCAGCCAGCCCCAGTGGCCGGTCTGCCCCGAGGCGCGCCACGATCTCGCCGCCGTCCCCGTCAACACCCTGCTGCCGGTGGCCGGCGGCCAGGTGCGACTCGGCAAGCAGGATGCCACCTACGGCTGGGACAACGAATACGGCGAGCGCCACATCGAGCTGGCCCCCTTCCAGGCCAGCCGCATGCTGGTGAGCAACGCCGAGTACCTGGCCTTCGTGCAGGCGGGCGGATATGAAGCGCCCGCCTGGTGGGACGACGAGGGCCGGGGCTGGCGCCAGTATGCCAACGCCCGCATGCCCACCTTCTGGGTCGGCGATCCCAATGAACCCGAGCAGTTGCAACTGCGGCTGATGACCGAGCAGGTCCCCATGCCCTGGGACTGGCCGGTGGAGGTGAACCAGCTGGAGGCCGCCGCCTTCTGCCGCTGGAAGGCGGATCAGACCGGCCTGCCCATCCAGTTGCCAAGTGAGGGGGAGTGGATGCTGCTGCGGGAGCAACTGGCCGGCGATCAGCCGGACTGGATGGAGGCCCCCGGCAACATCAACCTGGCCCGCTTCGCCTCCTCCTGCCCGGTGGATGCCTGCCCCCAGGGCAGCTTCTTCGATCTGGTGGGCAACGTCTGGCAGTGGACCAGCACCGCCATCGACGGCTTCGAAGGGTTCAAGGTGCATCCCCTCTACGACGACTTCTCCACCCCCACCTTCGACGGCAAGCACACCCTCATCAAGGGCGGGAGCTGGATCAGCACCGGCAACGAGGCACTCAAATCCTCCCGCTACGCCTTTCGTCGCCACTTCTTCCAGCACGCGGGCTTCCGCTACCTGGTCTCACGCTATCAGGAGCCCGTCATCGTGAATCCTTATGAAACCGACACGCTCGTCGCCCAGTATCTCGACTTCCAGTACGGCCCGAGCCACTTCGGGGTCGCCAACTACGCCGAGGCTCTGGCCGGTCTTGCCAGCGAGCTCTGCGGCCGCCATGAGCGGGCGCTGGATATCGGCTGCGCCACCGGCCGCGCCAGCTTCGAACTGGCTCGCCGCTTCGCCCACGTGGACGGGGTGGACTACTCGGCCCGCTTCATCGACGTGGCCCTGACCCTGGCAAGACAGGACAGCTTCCGCTATGCGGTGCCGGTGGAAGGGGATCTGGTGGAATATTGCGAGGCGCGCCTCTCCCGCCACGAGCTCGGTCGCGAGCAGAGCGAGCGGGTCCACTTCAGCCAGGGGGATGCCTGCAACCTCAAGCCCAGGTACGGCGACTACGACCTGGTGCTCGCCTCCAACCTGATCGACCGGCTGCGGGAGCCCGCCCGCTTCCTGCGGGACATTGCTCCGCGCCTTCGCAGCGGCGGCCTGCTGGTGCTCACCAGCCCCTACACCTGGCTGACCGACTACACCCCCAAGGCCAACTGGCTCGGCGGCATCCGGGAAAACGGCGAGGCCCTCGGCACCTATCAGGCGCTGCAACGGCTGCTGGCGGAGGAGTTCGAGGAGCACATGCCCCCGAGGGACGTCCCCTTCGTCATCCGCGAGACCGCCCGCAAGTACCAGCACACGGTGGCCCAGCTCACCGTCTGGCGCAAACGCTGACGAGGCGGCAAACGAAAGAGGGAGGCCCATGGCCTCCCTCTTCTTTATCCAGACGACTTACCCCTCCTGAACCTGGGGCACCGCCTCCTGCTCGCGGTAGCGGCGGGCCAGCACGGCGCACACCATCAGCTGGATCTGGTGGAAGATCATCAGCGGCAGCACCATGACACCGACGCTGGCGGCGGGGAACATGACGTTGGCCATGGGCACCCCGTTGGCCAGGCTCTTCTTGGAGCCACAGAAGACGATGGTGATCTCGTCCGCCCTGTTGAAACCGAGGCGACGGCTGATCCAGATGTTCCACCCCAGCACCAGTGCCAGCAGCACGCAGCTCAGCAGCACGATACTGGCCAAATCATACCAGCCTACTTGGTGCCAAATCCCCTGCACCACCGCCTCGCTGAAGGCCACATAGACCACCAGCAGGATGGAGCTCTGGTCCAGCTTGCCGATGAGTGGCCGGTGGCTGTCGACCCAGCGACCGATGAGGGGGCGTGACAGGTGGCCCACCACGAAGGGCAGCATCAGCTGCACCATGATGGCCTGAATGGAGTGCCAGGTATCGACCCCCTCCCCCTGCACATTGATCATCAGCCCTACCAACACCGGCGAGAGGAAGATGCCGAGGATGCTGGAGGCCGAGGCGCTGCACACCGCCGCCGACACATTGCCCCCCGCCATGGAGGTGAAGGCAATGGCCGATTGCACGGTGGCGGGCAGGGCGCACAGGTAGAGGAAGCCGAGATAGATAGCCGGGCTCAGCCACTGGGGCACCAGGGGCGTGAGCAGCAGCCCCAGCAGCGGGAAGAGCAGGAAGGTGCTCGCCATCACCACCAGGTGCAGCCGCCAGTGGCCGAGGCCCGCCATCAGGTTCTGGCGCGACAGCTTGGCACCATGCATGAAGAAGAGCAGCGCCACCGCCAGCTTGGTCAGCAGACCAAACCAGACGGCCACCTGCCCCTCGCAGGGGAAGAAGGAGGCCAGCGCGACCACCACAATCAGTACAGAGGTAAAAGGATCCAGACGCACGGGGAGTCTCCAGAGAAAGCGCGTCCCGCACGGGATGGGGACGACAGGGCACGGGGAAGGCGTCATCAGGCGGCGACCCCGGATACGAAGGGACAAGCTTACCCCGAACACCCTGTGGTGCAAAGTTGAGCGGCAGCTTCATTTGTTTCATTTTGTTAAACGATAACGCGCATTCTCACAGCAAAACTAAACGATTTTGACCCTCCGGCCCCGGATCCGGCCAATAAAAAAGGCGCTGTCCCAATTATGTGTTGGAAGGCTAATCTGGAAGTAGGTCATCACCGCGAGGACCTTCATCATGGATACGCCAGCCTTCCAACACCTGTTGTCCCTCTTTCCATTACTTACTCTGCGTCAGCGCCGTGTCGCTCAGCATGAGCTCGCCGCTCCACACCCGATTACGTCCCTCCATGCCCAGTTACCCACATGCTGCGGCTGTCCCCACTGCCAGGCGGATGCCACCCAGCTGACCCCCTGGGGCTGGAGCCGTGGGCTGCGTCGTTACCGTTGTAAGCAGTGTCGGCGAACCAGCTCCCTCCTCACCAAGACGCCTTTGGCCAGATTACGTAAGGCTGAGCATTGGGAGGACTACGCCCAGGCTCTCATCGACGGGCTCACTGTCCGCCAGGCCGCCGTCCGCTGCGGTGTTTGCAAGAACACCGCATTCTTGTGGCGTCACCGCTTCCTGAAGGCGATGGCAAACCACCAGGCAACACGGGAAGAAGGCATTGTGGAAGTGGATGAAACCTTCTTCCTCGAATCGTTCAAGGGGCAGCGAGGGTTGCCTCGTCCGGCAAGACATCGTGGCGGGAAAGGGCGTACCCGGGGGACCGGGCGGGATTACATCCCGGTGATGGTGGTGCAGGACAGGGCGGGCCATCAAGCCGACTTTCAGCTGGAAAGGCTGGATGCGCAGACGGTGAAAGCGGTGTTGCAGCCACTCATCGCGCCCGATGCAGTGCTCTGCAGTGATGGTGCAGGGGTGTATGCCAGTTTCAGCCAAGCGCGGGGTATAACACATCAGGTGGTGTACAACCGTCGAGGTGAGCGAGTCATTGGGGCATACCACATCCAGCATGTGAACGGATATCACCGGCGGTTGAAGGAGTGGATGGAACGATTCCATGGAGTCGCAACCCACTACCTGAGGAATTATCTGGGCTGGCGCAGGATGCTGGAACGTTACGGCAGGGAGGTAAATACCAAGATGTGTTTGCATGAGGCGCTAGGGCACCCGATGCAACACGTAATTGGGACATAGCCAT
>NZ_JBFODR010000008.1:0-146141 GCF_040908425.1 Aeromonas sp. R2-1 | reverse complement strand
TGAATCGCCCCTACTTTCCTAGACACCTCAAGAGCCTCAAACTGAGGTCAATCAGGAGGTGTTATGAGCAAGCAGCAACGTTACACGGAAGAATTCAAACTGGCCGCCGTCAAGCAGGTGACTGAGCGCCATTACCCAGTGGCAGAGGTCGCTGAGCGACTTGGTGTTTCCAGCCACAGTCTTTACGCCTGGATCAGGCGCTACAGCCAGCCCGCCGTGCAGCAACAGCATGACTCCAGCCAGCAAGCCGAAATTCGGCGCCTCAAGGCTGAACTGCGCCGCGTCACCGATGAGCGAGATATCTTAAAAAAGGCCGCCGCGTACTTTGCCAAGCTGTCAGGGTAAGGTACGCCTTCATCCGGGTGCACGCGTCCACACATCCCATCCGCCGACTGTGTCGGATGATGAATGTCCACCCGAGCGGTTATTACGCCTGGCAGCACCAGCCTTTATCTGCCCGCGCACTTGAAGACCAACGCCTCCTGGGCCAGATCAAGCAATGTTGGCTAGAAAGCGGGGGCGTCTATGGCTATCGCAAGATCCGGGATGACCTGCGAGAGATGGGCGAGACCTGTGGGAAACACCGGGTGGCGCGATTAATGCGTCATGAAGGTTTGCGTTCACAAACCGGTTATCGTCGCCGTCCCGGTCATTATGGTGGCCGGCCAACGGTGGTTGCACCGAATCATCTTGAACGCCAGTTCGATGTGACTGAGCCAAATAAGGTCTGGGTAACGGACATCACTTATATTCGAACCCATGAAGGCTGGCTCTATCTGGCCGCGGTATTGGATTTGTTTTCACGACAAGTCATTGGTTGGTCAATGGGGCCACGGATCGACCGAGAGTTGGCCATCAGCGCGTTACTGATGGCAGTGTGGCGACGGCGACCCGAGCAGGAAGTGCTGGTTCATTCTGACCAAGGGAGCCAGTTTAGCAGCTATGACTGGCAGGATTTTTTGCGGGAGCACCGGCTCAAGGCCAGCATGAGCAGACGTGGCAATTGCCATGATAACGCGGTGGCGGAGAGTTTCTTCCAACTCCTCAAACGCGAGCGGATCCGACGTAAAACCTATGCAGATCGGGAGGAGGCCCGGCAGGATGTGTTCGATTACATTGAAATGTTTTACAACCCCAAGCGTCGGCACAGTTTCAACAATGGGCTATCGCCAGTAGAGTGTGAAAAGCAATATTTCGAACGGCTCAAAAGTGTCTAGAGAAGCCGGGGCGATTCAGAGAGCCCAAGTGCTTCACTGCTCTGGCCAATGTGAGCGGTTGGTTCGAGAAGCGGATCGCCGAGCCATTACTGGCGTTACTCGAACGCTGTGGTGGAAGATGGAGAGGGAGGGGCTGGCGCCAAAGCGGGTGAGGCTGAGCATCCATTGTGTTGCCTGGCGACTGTCTGATCTGCTTTGGTGGATTGAGCAACGCAAGGCTGCCTAGAGGTAGAGTTGAGCCCCTGTTATGGGGCTCTTGTATTAACTGACTTCATCAAGCTTGGCACCAGTGTAGTTGACTGGGCCATTGACGATGGGGGCCAACCATTCACCGAGTTTTATGTGTGCCTCTGTGCGCTCTGCAAAGTAGGCATGGCGGTTGTAGATTTCATCAACACGACTCCCCGCTTGCTGGTTCAAGCAGCGTTTGGCGAGGGCATCATCAAATCCCATTTTGCCGAGCATTGTCCTCGCGGTACCGCGCAGGTCATGAACGCGTCGTTTATCAAACGAGAAGAAGTTCTGTTCGAATAACTTTTTGATTGCATGATTCAGAGTGTTTTCGCAGACATGGGGTGTTCGAGCCTGCTTGCTGATCCTCCTGGCTGGGAAAACCCACTCACTGCCACAGCTACGAATTTTCAGCTCTTTCAGCCAGGACATGGCAGGTTCACTGAGTGGAATGTCGATAGACTTGCGCTTTTTGGTGCGCTCTTTGGGGAGATGCCAAACCTTCTGCTCCAGATCAAACTCGCTCCATGGCGCAGCCAGCAGCTCCATTTTTCTTGTGCAGGTAGCGATCAGTAGGGCACAGGCCAGGTAGTTTTCACGACTGAACTGGGCCGGGATCGCACGAAGCTTGGTGAAAAACTCGATCACCTCCGGTTCTGTCATTGGATAGTTGGCGGCCCGCTCTGGCCCACCTGCATCTCTGGGGCGGAATGGACTGGCAGGATTAAAGCGAGTGACATCCAGCTTCATACCATGATCAAAGGTACGTTTGAGCATACGCATCACATCATTCGAAATGGTCGGTCTTGGTGGTTTTCCGCCATATCCGTTGGTGATATCGCGCAGGATTTCACTGATATCCAGCGGCCTGATTTTATCTAGTTCAAGATGACCGATGCGCCCGGCGATCTCACGTTCATAGAGGCTGCGCTCTTTTTCATGTGAGGTTATTTCGCGTTTGCGTAACTGGTGATAATCCTCAAAGAGGTCGTTCAGTGTCTTGAACGGGTTCCTGTTGATCTTGAGGCGAACCTGAACCGGGTCAACACCATCGCGCTTGATGGCCAGCCGCAGCTTGGTCGCTTCGTCCCGGGCATCTGCTAGAGACCAGTCAGATACCTGACCTATGGTGTACTCTCGCCGAAGTTTTGTCGTGGGCGTGGTGTAGCGCAGCATCCAATAAGCTTCACCGCGAGCAGGGGTCATCAGGTATAGCCCGTTACCATCGGCATGCCGGACGGCGGATTTTTCCTTGATCAGTTTTTTGACTGTTTTGTCGTACAGCTTACCCATTTTCCTGCCTTAAAAAATTGGGGAGTACAATTTCGCTAGCAAAACTATAGCGAGATTGAACTCCCCAATCTACTACCCATCACTACCCAAACTAAAATGCGTTTGGATGAATGTTGTGATTTTCAAAACAAGAAAAGCGTTTGATTTTAATGGGTTTGTTATCCTGCTCGGATAAAGAAAACCATCATTCAATATTTTGGATCTGCTCGCGCATCTGCTCGATGAGCACTTTCAACTCGACGGCGGACTGGGTCACCTCGGCGTTGATCGACTTGGAGCCCAGCGTGTTCGACTCGCGGTTGAACTCTTGCATCATGAAGTCGAGACGACGGCCGCAGGCGCCACCCTTCTTCATGATCTTGTTGGTTTCGCTGATGTGCATCTCCAGGCGATCCAGCTCTTCGGCCACGTCGATCTTCTGGGCCAGCAGCACGATCTCCTGCTCGATGCGGGCAGGATCCAGCTCCACCTTGGCTTCGGCCAGCCGGTCGGTGAGCTTCTGGCGCTGCCACTCGATGATCTGCGGCAGGTGCTCGCGCACCTTCTTCACTTCTACCTGGATGCCGGCCAGACGCTGTTCGATCAGCGCCTTGAGGTTGGCCCCTTCGCTGGCGCGTGAGGCGAGGAAGTCTTCCATGGTCAGGTCGAAGCCGGCCATCAGCTCGGTGGCGACCACGTCCATGTCCTGCTCGGCGGCAGCCATGACGCCCGGCCAGCGCAGCACGTCCACCGGATTGAGCTGACCCTGGCCCGCCTCTTTCATCACCCAGTTGGCGCTCTCGATGATGAGTTTGGCCAGTTCTTCATTGATGTGCAGCTGGCTGGCGGCGGCCTGGGCGGCCTCGAAGCGCAGGTTGCACTCCACCTTGCCGCGCTGCAGCTTGGCCCGGAAGCGCTCACGCAGAACCGGCTCCAGGCTGCGCAGTTGTTCCGGCAGGCGAATGTAGGTCTCCAGATAGCGCTGGTTGACCGAACGAATTTCCCAAACGGCTGTGCCCCAGTCGCCCTTGAGTTCCTTGCGGGCGTAGGCGGTCATGCTGTGAATCATTGATTGTTCCGGGCTTGATGAAGTGTGCGGCCAGTATACTCAGCCAGGCCTGCTCCGTCAGCCGACGAGGTGGTTTTAGCGGCTGATATTTGAGTAGCGATCGCTTATACTCCTGCGCCAATTCAGCCAGCCCAGAGGTCAGTCCCATGTCCCGTCCCAGCGATCGCAGCGCCGCCCAGGTGCGTCCGGTAACCATCACCCGCCACTTCACCAAGCATGCTGAAGGGTCCGTGCTGGTGGAATTCGGCCACACCCGCGTGCTCTGCACCGCCAGCGTCGACACCAGCGTGCCGCGCTTCCTCAAAGGCAAGGGGCAGGGGTGGGTCACTGCCGAGTACGGCATGCTGCCGCGCTCCACCCACTCCCGGATGAACCGCGAAGCGGCCTCCGGCAAGCAGAGCGGCCGCACCCTGGAGATCTCCCGTCTGATCGCCCGCTCCCTGCGCGCGGCGGTAGACTTGAGTGCCCTGGGCGAGCACACCATTACCGTTGACTGCGACGTGTTGCAAGCCGACGGCGGTACCCGTACCGCCGCCATCACCGGTGCCTGCGTGGCGCTGGTGGATGCGCTGAACTGGATGGTGGAGAAGGGGCTGATCAAACAGAGCCCGCTCAAGCAGATGATCGCGGCCGTCTCCGTCGGCATGTTCGAAGGGGAGGCAATCTGCGATCTGGAGTACATCGAAGACTCCGCCGCCGAGACCGACATGAACGTGGTGATGACCGAAGATGGTCGCATCATCGAGGTGCAGGGCACCGCGGAGGCCGAACCCTTCACCCACGAGGAGCTGCTGGCCATGCTGGCCCTCGCCAAGGGCGGCATCGCCGACATCATTGCGCTGCAGAAGCAGTCGCTTGCATGATTTTAAAAACGCGGCACTGTCCGCGTTTTTTTATACCCCTACACAAGACAACGACAAGCCAAGCAAGGAGCCAGAATGAAAGCCTACCAGCGTCAATTTATCGAGTTCGCCCTGGAGAAACAGGTCCTCAAATTCGGTGAATTTACCCTGAAATCCGGTCGTAAAAGCCCCTACTTCTTCAACGCCGGCCTGTTCAACAGCGGCCGCGATCTGGCCCGTCTCGGCCGCTTCTACGCCGCCGCCCTGATGGATGCCGGCATCGAGTTCGACGTGCTGTTTGGCCCGGCCTACAAGGGGATCCCCATCGCCTCCGCCACCGCGGTGCAGCTGGTGGAGCAGCATGACGTGGATGTGCCCTGGTGCTTCAACCGCAAGGAGGCCAAGGATCACGGCGAGGGCGGCAATCTGGTGGGCAGCCCGCTCAAGGGGCGCATCATGCTGGTGGATGATGTCATCACTGCCGGCACCGCCATCCGCGAATCCATGGATCTGATCCAGGCCAACGGCGCCTCCCTGGCTGGCGTGCTGATCGCGCTGGACCGTCAGGAGAAGGGCAAGGGCGAGCTTTCCGCCATTCAGGAAGTGGAGCGTGACTACGGCGCCCACATCATCGCCATCATCCAGATGAGCGACCTGATCGCTTATCTGGAAGAGAAGCAGGCCGAGCAGCCGGAGCTGGCGGTGCAACTGACCGCCATGAAGGCTTACCGCGCCCAGTACGGTATTTGACGACCCGGTTTCCCCCTCATCCCCGGTCCTTCTCCCGCGAGTGGAGAAGGGAGCAGATCGGCATGCAGCCGATCCCGTCAACGGCGCCCAACGGCGCCGTTTTTTATTTTCACAAAAAGTCGGTGTGCTCACTTGATCTTGCCCTTACAGTAAAGGTTAAGGTTTGGTCATCGGCGCGGGTTTCGGCCGACGGGTTCCGGGGAGGAACAACATGACCACTCATCTTCAATCACCCATTCATCTGCAGTTGCCGCTGAGCGGCATGAGCTGCGCCAACTGCGCCGGCCGCATCACGACCGCCCTCAACAAGCTCGACGGGGTATCGGCCACCGTCAACTTCGCACTGGAGCAGGCGGCCATCGAGCTGGCCAGCTCTGACCGTTTGCCGGCGGTGCTGGAGAGCATCCAGGCGCAGGGTTATGACTACGGCAGTGAGACCATCCTGTTTCAAATCACCGGCATGACCTGTGCCGGTTGCTCGGCCCGCCTGAACAAGATGCTGGCGGCGCTGTCCGGCGTCATCTCCGCCGACGTCAACTTCTCCATCGAGCAGGCTCGTATCGTGCTGGTCCCCGGGATGCAGACGCCCGCGGCCCTGCGCGAGCAGATCGAGGCCCTCGGCTTTGGCGCCCAACTGGCGCAAGGTTCCGCCAGCGGCCGCCGTCAGCAGTTGCTGGAGCGGGAAGCGCAGGAGGCCGCCAGCGCCCGTCAGGCGCAGACCCGGGTCATCGTCTCGGCTTTGCTGACCCTGCCGCTGCTGGTGGGGATGCTGGCCATGGCCGGTCTGCTGCCCTGGCATCTGCCCGCCTGGCTGGAGCTGGTGCTCGCCACCCCGGTACAGTTCTGGATCGGGGCCCGCTTCTATCGCGGCGCCTGGCTCGCCATCAAGAACCGCTCCGCCAACATGGATGTGCTGGTGGCGACCGGTACCAGCGCGGCCTACTTCTACAGCCTCTATCTGCTGCTCAACCTGGGGATGGCCGCCAGTGGCCAGCTCTACTTCGAGGCGAGTGCCATCATCATTACCCTGATCTCCCTCGGAAAACTGCTGGAAGCGCGAGCCAGACGCAGTACCCAGTCCGCCATTCGCGAACTGATGGCGCTGCGGCCGGAAACCGCCACCGTCTGGCGCGGCGAGCGCTGGCAGATCGTGGCCATCGACGAGGTGCTGCGCGGCGACAGGCTGCGGGTGCTGGTGGGGGAACGGGTGCCGGTGGATGGCAGAATCGCGAGCGGCGAGAGCGAGCTGGACGAGTCGATCCTCACCGGCGAGAGCCTGCCGGTGCCGCGCGGTGAGGGCGACAAGGTGCTGGGCGGTGCCATCAACCGCTCCGGCGTGCTGGAGATCGAAGCCACTACGGTGGGGGAGGACTCCAGCCTCAGCAAGATCATCGCATTGGTGGAGAACGCCCAGATGGGCAAGGCGCCGTTGCAGCAGCTGGTGGACAAGGTCTCCGCCGTGTTCGTGCCGGTGGTGATGGCCATCGCCCTGTTCACCCTGCTGGTATGGTACGCCATCACCAGCGACTTCGGTCAGGCGCTGCTGGCGGCGGTAGCCGTGCTGGTCATCGCCTGTCCCTGTGCGCTGGGGCTGGCGACGCCGGCGGCCATCGTCACCGGTACCGGGGTGGCGGCGCGCCACGGCATTCTGATCAAAGATGTCGATACCCTGCAAAAGGCCCACGCCATCAAGGCGCTCATCTTCGACAAGACAGGCACCTTGACCCAGGGCCGGCCCGTGCTGGCGAGCTGGAGCGGCAACGATGAGCAACTGCGCCTCGCTGCCGCTCTGCAGCAGGCGAGCGAACACCCGCTGGCGCTGGCCATGCGCGAGGCGGTCGACAAGGAGACTACGCTGCCCCAGCCGGAGGCGGTGGAGGTGCGGGTCGGTGCCGGTATTGTCGGTCAGGTCGCCGGTCATACGGTCGCCATCGGCAATGGCTCTTTGCTGGCCCAGCTCGGCATTGAGGTGCCCGCGCAGGATAAGCAGCCTACCGACGGCGCGACTCGGGTCTGGGTGGCCATCGACGGCGTGGTAGCGGGCATTGCGGCGCTGGCCGATACCCTGCGCCCCGAGAGCCCGGATGCCATCGCCACCCTGCGCCAGCGCGGCATCGCCAGCTGGCTGGTGAGCGGAGATGCGCCGGCGCCGGTGGCCCATATCGCCGCCAAGCTGGGGCTGGACGGGGCCTTCGACTCCGTGCTGCCGGCCGGCAAGGTGGAAAAAGTCGAAGCGCTGCGGGCGCAAACCAGCGGGCTGGTCGCCATGGTGGGGGACGGGGTGAACGACGCCCCGGCGCTGGCGGCGGCGGATGTCGGTATCGCCATGGGCTCCGGCTCCGACGTGGCGATGGAGACCGCCTCCATCACCCTGATGCGATCTGACCCGCGGCTGGTGGCCGATGCCATCGACATCTCGGCGGCCACCTGGCGCACCATCCAGCAGAACCTGTTCTGGGCCTTCGTGTTCAACATCATCGGCATTCCGCTGGCGGCACTGGGTTACCTCAGCCCCGAGCTGGCGGGGGCGGCCATGGCCCTGAGCAGCATCACCGTCTTGAGCAATTCCCTGTTATTGAAGCGCTGGCAGCCCCGGGCGGGCAGACTGCGTGCATCTGAATCCCAAAGGAGTCATTCATGAACATCAGCAAGGTCGCCAAGGCCACCGGCCTGACCGCCAAGACCATCCGCTACTACGAGAGCATCGGCCTCATCTCGTCGCCAGTGCGCAGCGACAACGGGTATCGCAGTTATACGGATGCCTCCCTGCGGGAGCTGCGCTTCGTCAAGCGGGCGCGGGAGACCGGCTTCAATCTGGAGGAGTGTCAGGAGCTGCTGGCGCTCTATCGGGACGAGCACAGAACCAGTGCCCAGGTGAAGAAGCTGGCCCAGGAGAAAATCGTCGATCTGCGCTCCCGCATCGCCGGTTTGCAAGCCATGCTCAGCGCCCTCGAGGAGGTGGTGAGCTGCTGTCACGGAGATGCGAATCCCCAGTGCCCCATCCTCGACGAGCTGGAGAAAGGGTGAGGGAGGGCTGCGCCATTCGACCCTGCAGAAAAGGGTCTGTCGGGGCCTGTACGGAAGGGGACGCGCTGAGTGGCAGCTTAATAGCGGTCGATTGATTGTTGAGCAGGAAAGGGGAGTGTTAAACTGTGCGGCTCTTGTACAGGGAGTACCCAGTTGACACAGAGTGTGAAATATCAGGTGCGGCGGGCCATCATGGTCCAGCTCTATACCCATGCCTCCTTCAGCCTGCCTTGCCTGGGGCTGCTGGCGATCAGCTGGAGCCTGCTGTTCCACGATTACCTGCCGGCCAGCGAGTCGCTGGGCTGGCTCGGTCTGGTCCTGCTGCTGTTGCTGGGGCGCTGGTGGCATTTGCGCTGGCGCCAGCCCAGGCTAGCGGAGCTTCCGCTGCCGGTGCTCGAGCGCGAACTCTTTGTCGGGGTGACCATCACCTCCATCATCTGGGCACTGGGCGTGCTGCTCTATATGGACAAGCTGCCCGACACCTATCGTGCCGCCATGATGATGCTCTCCAGCCTGATCCTGACCGGCAGCGCCATCATGCTGTTCGGCAGCCGTCGTACCCTCTATGGGGCCGTGCTGCCCCTCGGGTTTGCCATGTTGTTCGAGCTCAGTGGCGGCAACACCCAGGAGCGTATCGTCTCCTGCATGCTGGCGGGGTATCTGTTCGTCTTTCTGCCGACCCTGCTGCGGCGCCTGCGGCGGGATCAGGTGGCCTCTCTCTACCACAGTTTTTCCAATGCGGATCTGGTGGCCGAGCTGAAGGCGGTCTCCGAGCACCTCAAGCTCACGTCCCGCCTCGACGGTCTGACCGGCATCGCCAACCGGGCCCATCTCGACGACTCCCTGGCGCGCGCCTGGCGTCGCTGCCACCGTGCCAGGGCGCCTCTCTCTCTGGTGCTGGTGGATGTGGACTACTTCAAGCAGTTCAATGATCACTATGGTCACCAGGTGGGGGACCAGTGCCTGCAACAGGTGGCGAGCCTGCTGGCCGAAGTGCTGCGGCGGGAAGACGATCTCGCTGCCCGTTACGGCGGAGAGGAGTTCGCCCTGCTGCTGCCCTGCACCACCTTGCAGGGGGCCATGCAGATCGCCGAGCAGGTGCGTACCTCGTTGCGAGCCCTCGGCATTCCCCACCACAAATCCCGGGTCTCGGGGCGGGTCAGTTGCAGCTTCGGGGTGGCGACCCTGGTGCCGGATCAGCATCACTCTATTGCCGAGCTCATCCAGAAAGCGGATGCGGCGCTCTATCAGGCCAAGCATAATGGCCGGGATCGTATCGAAGTAGCCTTGATGGGTAAGGTTGCCTGAGTTTCACAAGACAGATTAAAGAGGTCGTCTATGCAATGTCATCGTATCGAAGAGCTGCTGGAACTGCTGCAGCCTGCCTGGATCAAGGAGCAGGATCTCAGCCTGGTGCAGTTTGTTGCCAAACTGGCCGAGGAGGCGGGATTTGACGGTCCCCTGTCCGCACTGACCGACGACATGCTGATCTACCACCTCAAGATGCGGGAATCCGACAAGCAGGCGATGATCCCGGGGCTGGCCAAGGATCACGTGCCCGACTTCAAGGAGGCCCTGCTCAAGGCACGCGGCATCAAGTAATCCGGCCGTCACATCGCCATCAGAGAAAGGTTTCAAGAGAATCTGTGAAAAGGCGCATAGTCAACTGGCTATGGGCCTTTTTTGTTGCCTGAAATTGCGACGGGACTCGAACTATAGATACATTTAACCCACACAATTAGCAGGTTGTTTAAGATATAATCGCTTTCATAACAATATGAGTGGAGCGATGTGTTGCAATGGCCGACAAGGACAAGATCGACATCAAGGATGTGACCGGTGACGTCACCGGGACCTTCAATCCCAACACCTTCAAGGCGGGAGATGACAGGTTCAACCCCGGCAACCGCATCTATGTCCGCTCCCAGACCGGCTACTGGCAGCGGGTGCGCAAGGCCATGGGCTGGTTCTTCGTCGCGCTCTTTGTCCTCCTGCCCTGGCTGCGTTATGACGGTCGTCAGGCGGTGCTGTTCGATCTGGAGCACCAGCAGTTCCACATCTTCGGTGCCACCATCTGGCCGCAGGACCTGACCCTGCTGGCCTGGATCTTCATGATCGCCGCCTTCGGGCTCTTCTTCGTGACCACCTTCCTCGGCCGGGTCTGGTGTGGCTATCTCTGTCCCCAGACGGTGTGGACCTTCCTGTTCATCTGGTTCGAAGAGAAGCTGGAAGGGGCGGCCAACAAGCGCCGCAAGCTGGATGCCTCGCCCTGGAACGCCGAGAAGCTGGCCCGCAAGGGGGCCAAGCACCTGGCCTGGATCCTGCTGTCGCTGGGTACGGGGCTGACCTTCGTCGCCTACTTCCAGGATGTCTTCCACCTGGTGCCCGATTTCTTCACCCTGCAGGCGGGAGGCTGGGTCATCTTCTGGGTGCTGTTCTTTGCCGCCTGCACCTATGGCAACGCCGGCTGGATGCGCGCCATCATGTGTATCCACATGTGCCCCTATGCCCGCTTCCAGTCCGCCATGTTCGACAAGGACACCTACATCGTCGGCTATGACAGCCAGCGTGGCGAGACCCGCGGCGCCCGTGGTCGCAAGGCCGATCCCAAGGCCCTGGGGCTGGGGGATTGCATCGACTGCGACCTCTGCGTGCAGGTCTGCCCGACCGGTATCGACATCCGTGACGGCCTGCAGTACGAGTGCATCAACTGCGGCGCCTGTGTCGACGCCTGCGATCAGACCATGGAGCGGATGGGGTATCCGAAGGGGCTCATCAGTTACACCACCGAGCACAAGCTGGCCCACAGTGAAACCCAGGTGGCGCGGCCCAAGCTGATTGGCTATGGCCTGGTGATGGTCGTCATGCTGGGGGTCTTCGTCTATAACGCCATGTCCATCATGCCCATGGGGCTCGACATCCTGCGGGATCGCAACCAGCTGTTCCGGGAAAACAGCGAGGGGCTCATCGAGAACACCTATACCCTGAAGATCCTCAACAAGACCCTGAACTCCCAGACCTACCGGCTGGACGTGGAAGGGCTGCCGGAGTACCAGTGGTTCGGACCCCGCGAGGTGACACTGAAGGCGGGCGAGATCTATACCCTGCCGGTGAGTCTGGCGGTGGATCCCTTCAACCTGAAGCGCCCCACTCTGGACGTCCAGTTCGTGCTCAAGCGGGAAGGCGCGGCGCCGGATGACAGCAAGGGGACCTTGCGCCAACCGAGCAAGTTTATCAGCAGGTTGTGACGGCAAGGCGCACCGCCATGCACGGCAACGGCAGACAGTGGTGATAGAATGGGGCGCAACAGCGCCCCTTTTCTATGGTGGATGACATGCGTTTCAACTATTCCGACCTCAATCCCGATCTCATCATGGATGCCATCGATCTCAGCGGCTTGCGCATCGATTCCGGCCTTATCGAGCTCAACAGTTACGAGAACCGCGTCTATCAGTTCCAGGATGAGGATCGCCGTCGCTACGTGGTGAAGTTCTACCGCCCCGGTCGCTGGAGCCGGGCCCAGATCCTGGAAGAGCACGCGTTTGCCGCTCGCCTCTGTGAAGCTGAGATCCCGGTCGCCGCTCCCATTGCCTTTGCCGGCGAGACCCTGCTGGAGCATCAGGGCTACCCGTTTGCCATCTGGCAGAGCGTCGGGGGGCGTCAGTTCGAGGTGGACAACCTGGACCAGCTGGAGTGGGTGGGGCGTTACCTCGGTCGCATCCACAGCGTCGGTGCCAGCCATGCCTTTCATCACCGGGTTCCGCTGGATGTGGAGAGCATGCTGCACGAGCCGCGTCAGTTGCTGGCGGCAGGCGAGTGGTTGCCGAGCGGACTGGCCAAGTCCTTCTTCGGGGTGCTGGACGAGCTGATCCGGCACGTATGCGACGCCATGACCCTGGATGTGGCGCGCATCTCCCTGCATGGGGACTGCCACCCGGGCAACATCCTGTGGCGTGACGGCCCCCTGTTTGTCGACCTCGACGATTGCCGCACCGGCCCCGCCATCCAGGATCTCTGGATGATGCTGAACGGGGAGCGTCATGAGCAGCAGATCCAGCTCGATACCCTGCTGGCGGGGTATGAGGAGTTCATGGAGTTCGACCCGCGGGAGCTGGCGCTCATCGAGCCGCTGCGTGCCATGCGCATCGTCCACTACATGGCCTGGCTGGCAAGACGCTGGGAAGATCCCGCCTTCCCCCGCCACTTCTCCTGGTTCAACACCGAACACTACTGGCGCCAGCAGATTGCGACCCTGCATGATCAGCTCGAGGCATTGAAGGCCCCGCCGCTCAGCCTGATGCCGCAGTGGTAGGGGCGCGAACCCGACAGATCGCCACGCCACGGGGCGTCCGTTGGTGGTGTGCCCGCACCATTGCCACAGCGGCAAGGTGCCCGTGGGAGGCGGGATGGCAGTCCCGCCTGTCTGCCTTTGCCATTGACGGCACGAGGGTGAGGCAATAGGCTTGGACTGCTTCGGTTCGCCGGGCGTGCCTCACAGTGATCCCTTAACAGGAAACGTCATGAAAAAAGTACTATTTTTCCTCGCTGCCATGCTGATGATCCCCATGGTTCACGCCGCCCCGCAATTCAAGGAAGGTGTCAACTATGACGTGGTCAGCCAGACCGGCAGCGCCCAGCCGGAAGTGATGGAGTTCTTCTCCTATTTCTGCCCGCACTGCGCCAAGTTCGAGCCGATTGCCGAGGATCTGAAGAAGAGCCTGCCGGAAGGCGTGCCGATGAAGAAGAACCCGGTGGCCTTCCTGGGCCGTGAAATGGGTCCCGAGATGCAGCGTGCCTACGCCGTCGCCAATCTGCTGAACGTGGAAGGCAAGCTGACCCCGGCCATCTTCGACAAGATCCACACCCAGCGCCAGATCCCCCAGAGCCGCGCCGACGTGAAGCAGGTTTTCGTGGACAATGGCGTGCCGGCCGAGGAGTTCGACGGTGCCGTCGACAGCTTCGCCGTCTCCGGCATGGTCTCCCAGTTCGATCGCAACACCGAGAGCTACAATGTGCGCGGTGTGCCGGCCTTTCTGGTCAACGGCAAGTACATGGTGAAGATTGAATCCATCACTTCCCAGGAGCAGTTCAACCAGCTGGTGAAATTCCTGCTGGCCAAGAAGGACTGATCATTCCTGAGTCGATACAAAAGCCCGCCGGTGCAAACCGGCGGGCTTTTTGTTTGGCGTCTCGCGGGCCTGACTCAGACCCCGACGTGGAAGGCCTGTTTGAGGTTGCGAATGAAGTCCGCATCCCGGCAGAGGGTCTTGCCCGGGCTGTCGGAGATCTTGGCGACCGGGCCGCCGTTGCACTCCATCAGCTTGAACACGATGTTCATCGGGCTGACGCCGGGCAGATCGCAGGTGAGCTTGGTGCCGATGCCGAAGCTGGTGTTGATGCGGCCGCGGAAGTGGCGCAGCAGCTCGACGGCCTTGTCGAGGTTGAGCCCGTCGGAGAAGACCAGTGTCTTCTCGGCAGGGTCGATGCCGAGCCGCTGATAGTGGCTGATGGCTTTCTCGCCCCACACCACGGGATCACCGGAGTCGTGGCGCAGCCCCTGGTAGCGGCTCGCCAGCTCGAAGTCGAAGTCACGCAGGAAAGCATCCATGGTGATGCAGTCGGTGAGCGCGATACCGAGGTGGTTGGTGAATTCGTCCAGCCAGCTGGTGAGGGCGGCGCGCTGGCTGAGCTCCAGCGGGAAGCCGAGCTGCTGGTGGGCCTGGAACCACTCGTGAGCCTGGGTACCCACCGCGGGCAACCGGTACTTCTGGGCCAGCAGGTAGTTGCTGGTGCCGCGAAACGCCGGCAGCCGCTCTTTGAGACGACCCACCACGGCGTCTTGTACCGCGAGGGAGAAGCGGCGACGGGTGCCGAAGTCGATGAGGTTGAACTCGCTCATCTCCTCCCGGCTCAGCTCCCGCTCCAGCTTGTCGATCTTCTGATCGAGCCGCTCCAGTGCCTGGCTGACGCCGAACTGGGGATAGCGGAAGCGGTTGCGCATCTCGCTGATGATGGCGAGCACCGGGATCTCCCACAGGATCACGTCCTGCCAGGGGCCCTCGACGCGCACATTGATGCGGCCATCCTGCTCGAACACCTTGAGCAGGGAGGCGTCCAGCGGCTTGCGGCGCAGGTGGTCCAGGTAGTCGGGCGTGAAGAAGGGGCGTTCGGCCAGGAAGTCGAGTTCGGACCGGGTCAGGCGCAGGGAGCCGGCGAGGCGCAGTTGTTCCTCGATCTGGCCCATCATGGGCAGCAGATCTTCTTCGTTGCGGCTGTGGAACTCGGCGACGACGTCGGCATCCGGATAGCGATGGAACACCGCCTGCTGCATGTGCAGCTTGTAGGCATCGGTGTCGAGCAGGCTGTGGAGGATGGGAGGCATATCAGGCTCCTGTGATGAGTGCTGCGCGGGCAACGCACTCTGGCTGCATCTGTGACGGGTGGGCGCCGGTGTCGGGTGGGCAGTGGAAAATGGAAGGCATGTCAGGCATCCAGCAGGCGTTGAATGTCGGCCAGGGTCTGGGCCAGCTCGGCGCCGGCCTCGATCATCCGGGTGCGGGCCTGGTCGATTGTCTCGGGGGCGATGCCGCGGCAGGCGTCGAGGTGGACGATGACCCGGAAACCGGCGCGACGCAGTTGCAGCACGCTGGTCTTGACGCAGTAGTCGGTGGCGAGGCCGCCGACCAGCACGGTAGTGACGCCGCGGGCTTGCAGAAACTCGATGAGCCCGGTGCTGCGCCGCTCCGCCAGGTCGTGATAGCAGGCGCCATAGGGATGCAGGTCCGGCTCGACCCCCTTCCAGACGAAGAAGTCGTAGTCGATGGGGGCGGGCAGGCCGTCGAGCAGCTCGAACCCAGGTGTGCCGGGCACGCAGTGGGCCGGCCAGGTGAGATCGGCATTCGCCAGAGCAAGGGGTTGCAACATGGCGCCGGGTTCGGTCACCACCCAGGGGGCGTTCGCGGGGTGGGCATCCTTGCTGCCGGTTCGCAGGGTGGCGAGGGCAGCCTGGGCATTGAGCGCCGCCACTATGGTATCCCCGCCAGCGACGGGCAGCTCGTTCGGGCAGAGGGGGGTGAATCCCTTCTGCGCATCAATATCCAGGCTGGCGATGATTCCCATGGATGGCTCCTTCACATAATATTCTTGTGATATTATCTACCAAACATTATTAGAAGGCGAGCAGGTCGACCAGGATGCCGAGAATGAGTCTGGATATGGTGGTGCTGCGGTTGCGCGAGGAGCGGCTCGAGCTGCTTCTCGAGACCCGGGATCGCCCCCCCTTTGCCCACTGCTGGCAGTTGCCGGCCCTGCGCATCGACGAGACCCGGGATCGGGATCTGGACGCGGCTCGCCATCGCCTGCTGGCAGAGTGGGGGCTGGAGCACTGCTACAGCGAGCAGGTCTGTACCCTCGGCAACCTGGAGCGGGATCCCCGCGGCTGGTCCACCACCCTGGTCTATCTCTGTCTGGCGGATCCCGATGGGGGGGCGGTGCGCGGTCGCTGGCATCCTCTGGACGATCTGCCCGGCCTGCAACTCGCCTTCGATCACGGCAAGCTGGTCGCCATGGGGCTGGAGCGGCTGCGCATCAAGAGCCGTTACAGCACCCTGCCGCTGCATCTGCTGGGGGCAGAATTCACCCTCTCCGAGGTGCAACGGGCGTTCGAGATCGTCCTGCAGACCCCCATGAACACGGCCGCCTTTCGCAAGCGGCTCCACCGTGCGGACATCCTGGTGGACACAGGACGCAAGCGCACCGGCAAGCAACGTCCCGCCATCCTCTATCGGCTGGAGACCCCCTGTTGCGTCATGTTCGATCAGGTGATGCACGGTGCGGAAGCATAAGCCGATGTCTGCGAAAGCCGGATTGTCGCCCCATCGCGGGTCTGGTGCACTGGCACCTCACACAGGAAGTGACAGCATGGGAGAGACGGGAATGCACAAGGTGCTGGTGAGCGCCTGCCTGCTGGGTCAGCCGGTGCGTTACGACGGCCAGAGCAAGGGGATTGTCAGCGACTGGCTGCAGGCGCTGGGAGCCGAGGGGCGGGCACTGGCCTTCTGCCCCGAAGTGGCGGGTGGCCTGCCGACGCCACGCCCCCCTGCCGAGCGCCAGGGGGAGCGGGTGGTCACCGAAAGCGGGCTGGATGTGACGGAGGAGTTCGATCGGGGCGCCGCCCTTGCGCTGGCCCTCTGTCAGCAGCAGGGCATTCGCTTCGCCCTTCTGAAGGAGGGGAGCCCCTCCTGCGGCAGCGGCCGCATCTACAATGGCCGCTTCGAAGGGGTTTCACTGGCGGGAGAGGGCAAGACCACGGCTTTGCTGCGCCGCCATGGCATCGCGGTGTTCAGCGAGGATCAGCTGCCCGAGCTGGCCTCGGCGCTCGCCTTGGCTGCCTGCGGATCGGTCTGAGCCGCCGCATCGGCCGCCTGCCACTGCGCCAGCACGTCGTCTTTTTCCTTCCAGCGTGCGTTCAGCCACTCCTGGAAACCGCGTTTGAACTGCTTGTCGTTGAAGTAGTCCCCCACCAGTTGCTCGTCCACCGGCAGCTCCTCGATCCGCACCCGGATGCGCTTCATCTTCCCCATCAGGAAATCCTTGAAGGGGGTGTCGGGGTTGTCCGGGTAGCTGATGGTGACGTTGATCAGGCTGTCGAATTGATCGCCCATGGCTGCCAGGGTGAAGGCGAGTCCTGCCGCCTTGGGGGGCATGAGATGGCGATAGCGGGAGCGGGCGGCCTCGCGCTTCTGATCGGTGAAGCGGGTCCCCTCCACGAAGTTGATGACGGTGGTGGGAATGTGGCGAAACTTCTCGCAGGCGTTGCGGGTGGTCTCGATATCCTTGCCTCGCAGATGCGGATTTCTTAACAGAAACTCTCTCGAATAGCGGCGCATAAAGGGCATGTCCAGCCCCCAGCAGGCGAGCCCCAGCAGCGGGATGTAAATGAGCTCGTGCTTCATGAAGAACTTGGGCACCGGCAGCCGATTGCGAAACAGGTGGCCGAGCACCACGATATCGGTCCAGCTCATGTGGTTGCTGATGATGAGATACCAGCCATCCTTGCGCAGCCGGGTATTGTCCTCAATCTGCCAGTCGATGCGGGTAGTGAGGCGGATCACCTGGGCGTTGCAACCGAGCCACAGGCCCATGAAGCGATTGTTGAGCCGGCTGCAGGCGCGACCAAAGGCCGGCACGGGCAGCAGCAGTTTGGCCAGAGAAACCAGCAGGATCAGGCTGGCACACAGGGCGGTAAACAGTATGGTCAGACCGGCGCTGATGAACAGCACCAGGGGGCCCGGGAGCAGGTTTGGCATGAGTGTCTTACTGCGTCTTGTCCGCCAGCAGCTTATCCAGGGTCTGGTCCTTCTCGTGCCAGATCCCGTTCAACCACTGTTGAAACTCTTGTTGGAACTCGGGGTCATTGAAGTAATCCCCCACCAGATTGCGTTCGATCGGCAGAAAGCGGACCCGAACCTTGATCTCCTTGACCCGACCGCACATGAAGTCCCAGTAGCTGGGGACGCCGCCGGGATAGGCGATGGTCACATCCACCAGCTTGTGCAGTTGATCCCCCATGGCCGCCAGGGTGAAGGCGATGCCCCCTGCTCTCGGGTGCAGCAGATGACGATAGGGTGCCCCTTGCCTGTCGTGCTTGCCGACGGTGAAGCGGGTCCCTTCCACGAAGTTCATCACACTCACCGGCATATGGCGGAAACGGGCACACGCCTTGCGCGTGGTTTCTATGTCTTTTCCCCTCAGATGCGGGTGCTTTTCCAGAAATTTTCGGGAATAACGCCGCATGAATGGGAAATCCAGCGCCCACCAGGCCAGACCGAGAAAAGGTACCCAAATCAGTTCTTTCTTGAGAAAAAACTTCAGGAAGGGGATTTTTTGATTAAAAATCCGCTGCAATACCAGTATGTCGACCCAGGATTGGTGGTTGGCAATCACCATATACCACTCATTCCGGCGCCCTTTGTCCACTCCGACCACATCGAAAGGGGTGTTGATGATGGTTTTCTGGATCAGATTGTTAAAACCTATCCAGTGGGTGGCGCAGCCGTCCAGGAGGGTGTTGCAGAGACGTCGCGCCCCCTTGAAGGGCAGCAGCAGCTTGATGAGGCCAAGCAGCAGGACGGGGACAAACCAGAACAGGGTGTTGATGAAATAGAGCAGGGTCGAGAGGCTGCCGCGCAGTCGCTCTATCAGCTTGTTGGGCATGGTGGAATCCGTCTTCGTATCGGTGGATGGCAACCAAGTGGTCAGATCTGTTGCCATAATATCAGCCGGCCCACGACTAGACCATGGTGGCGCCCTTTCCGGGTCGGGAGGTGGCTGCTGCCGTTCCCCCGCTCACTGGCCCCCGCGCAGCCGTGACAACAGCCTGTCCATGGCACGATAGCCCAGGGCTTCGATCAGATGCGCTCTCTCGATGGTGGCGTGTCCCGCCAGATCGGCGATGGTGCGCGATACCCGCAGGATGCGGTGCCAGGCCCGGATGCTGAGCCCCAGCTTCTGGATGGCACCTTCCAGAAACTCGGCATCCTGTGGCGATAATCTGCAAACATCTTCGATTTCACGACTATCCAGCAGGTTGTTGAGTTTTCCGCTGCGACTCAGCATGCGCTCTCGCGCCCCCAGCACCCGTTCGCGTATCTGCTGGCTCGATTCCCCCCGCTCCGCCTTGCCGGTCAGGCTCCCCCTGGGCAAGAGCGGGACCTCTACCGTTAGATCGAAGCGGTCGAGAAAGGGGCCGGAGAGCTTGCCCAGATAGCGCAGGATCTGATCCGGGCTGGAGCGGGTCTGGCCGTCGCCATAATGGCCGCAGGGGCTGGGGTTCATGGCACCCACCAGTTGGAAGCGGGCGGGAAAATCCACCTGGCGGGCGGCACGACTGATGGTGATGTGCCCGGTCTCCAGCGGCTCGCGCAGGGAGTCGAGCACCTTGCGCTCGAACTCCGGCAGTTCATCCAGAAACAGGACCCCGTTGTGGGCGAGGGAAATTTCGCCAGGCCTGGGATGGGTACCCCCGCCCACCAGCGCCACCGCCGAGGCGCTGTGATGGGGCGTGCGATACGGCCTGTGGTGCCAGTGGCCGGCGCGGGGGGTGAGGCCGCCGATGGAGTGGATGGCTGCGGTCTGCTGCGCCTCCTGTTCGCTCAGCGGTGGCAGAATGCCGGGCAGACGGCTGGCCAACATGCTCTTGCCGGTGCCGGGGGGGCCGATGAACAGCAGGTTGTGGCTGCCGGCGGCGGCGATCTCCAGCGCCCGCTTCGCCTGGGACTGACCGATCACATCCTGCAGATCCGGCACGTCGGGCAGGGTCTCCGCGCTCTGGGGTTCCGGCAGCGGCAGTTCGTACTGGCCCGCCAGCCAGGCGGTGACCGCCAGCAGCTGGTGGGCGGTGCGCACCTCGGCATCCTGGATGAGGGAAGCCTCCGGACCGTTCTCCCGTGGGACCAGCAGGGTGCGTCCCGCGTCGCGGCAGGCGAGCACCGAGGGGAGCACCCCAAGCACGGGGCGGATCTCGCCCGTCAGGGCCAATTCCCCTAAAAATTCGTGATCGAGCAGGTATTTTGCGGGTATCTGCTTGGATGCGGCGAGAATGCCGATAGCGATGGCCAGGTCGAAGCGGCCCCCCTCTTTGGGCAGATCCGCAGGGGCCAGGTTGACCGTGATGTGCTTGGCCGGAAATTCGAAATTGCCGTTGAGCAGGGCGCTGCGCACCCGATCCCGCGACTCTTTCACCGAGGTTTCCGGCAACCCCACCATGTTGAAGGCGGGCAGGCCGTTGGAGAGGTGCACCTCCACCGTGACTTGCGGCGCCGCTATCCCCAGGCTGGCACGGCTATAAACAACAGCTAATGACATAAATACCGTCCTTGGTTTGATGTATATGCTGGTTAACCGTTTTTTATTAGTTTTTTGTTCCAGTCGTCAGGTTTCAGAGCAGTTAAAATCAGAGTCTTGTCAGGTAAAAAGTGCTTGCCCAATAAAAATCACCGTGCTAGTTCTAATAGCCATTCGCGGCAAGCTCCGCTCCCATTTCACAGGATTTCCGGTTGTAACTATGAACATGGCCTCCCGTTTCGTCAGCATTATTGTGGTCCTAGTGGTGATTATTATCTCACCGCTCGGGGCTCGTTTGGCTGCACGGAACAAGGGATAGACCCACCACCGGACAGAACGAAACAAGCGACCCCCGAGCCTCACGGCCCGGGGGTTTTTTTTCGACCAAAGGACAGGATTTCCCACATGAACGGCGCGCAGTTTTTGGTACAGGCTCTCAAGAAACAGGGTGTGACCCAGGTGTTTGGTTACCCGGGCGGGGCCATCATGCCGGTCTATGACGCCCTGTATGACGGTGGCCTGGCCCATCAGCTCTGCCGCCACGAGCAGGGTGCCGCCATGGCTGCGGTGGGTTATGCCCGCGCTTCCGGTCAGGTGGGGGTCTGCATCGCTACCTCTGGCCCCGGCGCCACCAACCTGGTCACCGGCCTCGCGGAGGCACTGCTCGATTCGGTACCGCTGGTGGCCATCAGCGGCCAGGTGCCCTGCGCCGCCGTGGGGACAGATGCCTTTCAGGAAGTGGACGTGCTCGGCATGTCCCTCTCCTGCACCAAGCACTCCTTCATGGTGACGGACCCGGCGGATCTGGGACGGGTCATTGCCGAAGCCTTTGCCATCGCCAGCGAAGGGCGTCCGGGCCCCGTGCTCATCGACCTGCCCAAGGATGTGCAACTGGCCGCCGTTCCCTCTCAAAGCCCGCTGTTTGCCGTGGAGGAACCCGACCCCCTGAATCCGGCCGAGCTGACGGTCGCCCGCACCCTGCTGGCCGGTGCCGAGCGTCCGGTACTCTACGTCGGTGGTGGGGTGGGCATGGCCAATGCCGAGCAGCAGCTGCGCGACTTTGCCGCCACCACGGGGATGCCGGCGGTCACCACCCTCAAGGGGATAGGTGCCCTCGACCCCGACAGCCCCGTTTATCTGGGCATGCTCGGCATGCACGGTACCAAGGCCGCCAACCTGGCGGTACAGCAGTGCGATCTGCTGGTGGTGGTGGGCGCCCGTTTCGATGATCGGGTGACCGGCAAGCTGGAAGAGTTTGCCCCCGAGGCGAAGGTGATCCACCTGGATGTGGACGCCGCGGAGTTCGGCAAGCGTCGCGCCGCCGATGTGGGCATCACCACGGATCTCAAGCGTGTGCTGCCCGCCCTGGCGATGACGCTGACCCTCGACCCCTGGCGCGAGCACTGTGCCACCATGGCTCGGGAATATGCGTTTCGCTACGACCACCCGGGTCAGGCCATCTACGCCCCGGCCCTGCTCAAAGAGCTTTCAAGCCGGCTGCCGGAGACCAGCGTGGTCGCCTGCGACGTGGGTCAGCACCAGATGTGGGTGGCCCAGCACATGCGCTTCACCAGCCCGCGCAACCACCTGTCCAGTGCCGGTCTCGGCACCATGGGCTTCGGCCTGCCCGCCGCCATCGGCGCCAAGATGTCGCGCCCCGATGACGAGGTGGTGCTGGTGAGCGGTGACGGCTCCTTCATGATGAACGTGCAGGAGCTCGGCACCATCCGCCGGGCCCAGCTCAAGGTGAAGATGGTGCTGCTGGACAACCAGCGCCTCGGCATGGTGCGCCAATGGCAGGAGCTGTTCTTCGACGGTCGCTACAGCGAGACCAATCTGTCCGACAACCCCGATTTCGTCGCCCTGGCTGCCGCCTTCGGCATCCCCGGCGAGACCATCACATGCAAGGAAGAGATAGGTCCGGCACTGGATCGCCTGCTGGCGAGCGAGAGTGCCTATCTGCTGCATGTGGCTATTTCAGAGGAAGAAAATGTCTGGCCCCTGGTGCCGCCAGGAGTCGCCAACCACAAGATGATGGAGCAACGCCCATGAACCAGCTCAATACCAGCACCCTGGAAATCCATGCCCAACCCAGACCCGAAGTGATGGAACGGGTGCTGCGGGTGGTCCGTCACCGCGGTTTCAATCTCTGCGCCCTCAACATGGAGCAGGATTGCCAACAGCTGCGGATCACGGTTACTGTCGAATCGGTACGTCCCATCCAGCAGTTGTGGAGCCAGCTGGTGAAGCTGGTGGATGTCTCCCGGGTCGATGCACTGGAACAGCAACCCCGGATCAGAGCTTAAGGAGCCAAGCCGATGTCACAGCCTTCCCAATCCGCCGCACACCCCCAATACATCTGGTTCAACGGCAAGCTGGTCCCCTGGCAGGATGCCCAGGTGCATGTCATGAGCCATGCCCTGCACTACGGATCCTCGGTGTTCGAGGGGGTGCGGGCCTATGA
The DNA here is from genome assembly GCF_040908425.1 of Aeromonas sp. R2-1. Lineage (NCBI taxonomy): Bacteria > Pseudomonadati > Pseudomonadota > Gammaproteobacteria > Aeromonadales > Aeromonadaceae > Aeromonas > Aeromonas sp. R2-1. Next base: position 123,425 of record NZ_JBFODR010000008.1, on the reverse strand, counting down.
CACTCCCAAGGGGACCTGCATCTTCCGCCTGCAGGAGCACACCCGCCGCCTGTTCGACTCCGCCAAGATCTACTGGATGGACGTCCCCTACAGCGAGTCCGAAGTGAATGAAGCCTGCCGCACCGTGGTGCGCGAGAACGGCCTGAAGAGCGGCTACCTGCGCCCGCTGGCCTTTGTCGGCAACGTGGGGCTGGGGCTGCATCCGCCGCTGGATGCCAAGGCCGACCTCATGGTCGCGGCCCTGCCCTGGGGCGCCTACCTCGGTGAAGAGGGGTTGAAAAACGGAGTGGATGTGTGCGTCACCTCCTGGAACCGGCTCGCTCCCAACACCATCCCGACCGGTGCCAAGGCGGGGGGCAACTATCTCTCTTCCCAGCTCATCAGCCGCGAGGCCAAGCGCAACGGCTTCGCCGAGGGGCTGGCGCTGGATGTGAACGGCTATCTGAGCGAAGGGGCGGGGGAGAACCTGTTTCTGGTGAAGAACGGCGTGCTGTTCACCCCGCCCGCCACCGCCGCCATCCTGCCCGGCATCACCCGCGACACCATCATGACGCTGGCGCGCGACTTGGGTTACGAGGTGCGCGAGCAGGCGCTGCCCCGTGAAGCGCTGTACGTCGCAGACGAAATCTTCATGACCGGCACCGCCGCCGAGGTGACCCCGGTGCGCTCGGTGGATCGGATGAAGGTGGGCGCCGGTTGCCGTGGCCCGGTGACCGAGCAGTTGCAGAACGCCTTCTTTGGCCTGTTCAACGGCAAGACCGAGGACAAGTGGGGCTGGCTGACGCCGGTCAACGACTGATGATAGCGGGGAGGCGTCACGCCTCCCCGAGTCGCTTCCGGTGAAGGCTCCCCGAGGTGCCTTCACCAGGATCGATTCCCGATCCGCGAATCACACATTCATGTTGAAAGACAATGCGCCCCAGGGGCATTCAGGGAGTAGAGACAATGCCGAAGTTGAGATCCGCCACCACCACCCACGGACGTAACATGGCCGGGGCCCGCGCCCTCTGGCGTGCCACCGGCATGACCGATCAGGATTTCGGCAAGCCCATCATCGCCGTGGTCAACTCTTTCACCCAGTTCGTGCCGGGCCACGTCCACCTCAAGGATCTGGGCCAGCTGGTCGCCCGCGAAATCGAGGCGGCTGGCGGGGTCGCGAAGGAGTTCAACACCATCGCCGTGGATGACGGCATCGCCATGGGCCACGGTGGCATGCTCTATTCCCTGCCGTCCCGCGAACTCATCGCCGACTCGGTGGAGTACATGGTCAACGCCCACTGCGCCGACGCCATGGTCTGCATCTCCAACTGCGACAAGATCACCCCGGGGATGCTGATGGCTGCCCTGCGCATCAATATCCCGGTCATTTTTGTCTCCGGCGGCCCCATGGAAGCGGGCAAGACCAAGCTCTCCGACCAGATCATCAAGTTGGATCTGGTGGACGCCATGATCCAGGGTGCCGACCCCAAGGTCTCCGATGCACAGAGCGATCAGATCGAGCGCAGCGCCTGCCCCACCTGCGGCTCCTGCTCCGGCATGTTCACCGCCAACTCCATGAACTGCCTGACCGAGGCACTGGGTCTCTCCCAGCCGGGCAACGGCTCCCTGCTGGCAACCCACAGCGACCGCGAGCAGCTGTTCAAGCTGGCGGGCCAGCGTATCGTCACTCTGGCCAAGCGCTGGTATGAGCAGGACGATGCCTCGGCACTGCCGCGCAACATCGCCACCAAGGCGGCGTTCGAGAACGCCATGGCGCTCGACATCGCCATGGGCGGCTCCACCAACACCGTGCTGCACCTGCTGGCGGCAGCCCAGGAGGCGGGTGTCGACTTCACCATGGCCGACATCGACCGCATGTCCCGCAAGGTGCCCCAGCTCTGCAAGGTGGCGCCCTCCACCCAGAAGTACCACATGGAAGACGTGCACCGCGCCGGTGGCGTGGTCGCCATCCTGGGTCAGCTGGAAAAAGCGGGCCTGGTGCACGGGGATACCCGCAACGTGCTGGGCACCTCCCTGGGGGAGCTGCTGGCCGAATATGACGTCAGCCGCAGCCATGACAAGGGGGTTCACGACTTCTACCGTGCAGGCCCTGCCGGCATCCGTACCACCAAGGCGTTCAGTCAGGATTGCCGCTGGCCCGAGCTGGATCTGGACCGCGCCGAGGGGTGCATCCGCTCCTTCGATCACGCCTACAGCCAGGAAGGTGGCCTGGCGGTCCTCGCTGGCAACCTCGCCCTCAACGGGGCCATCGTCAAGACCGCCGGGGTGGACGAGGAGAACCTTACCTTCCGCGGCCCGGCCCGGGTATTCGAGAGCCAGGAGAGCGCGGTGAGCGGCATCCTGGACGGCACGGTGAAAGCCGGTGAAGTGGTGGTGATCCGCTACGAGGGCCCGAAAGGGGGCCCCGGCATGCAGGAGATGCTCTATCCCACCACCTATCTCAAGTCCATGGGATTGGGCAAGGCGTGTGCCCTCATCACCGACGGTCGCTTCTCCGGCGGTACCTCGGGTCTCTCCATCGGCCATGTCTCCCCGGAGGCGGCCTCTGGTGGCACTATCGGTCTGGTGGAGGATGGCGACATCATCAACATCGACATCCCGGCCCGCAGCATGGTGCTGGAGGTGGCCGACAGCGTGCTGGCCACTCGCCGCGCCGCCGTCTCTGCCCGTGGCTGGAAGCCGGTCGATCGTCAGCGCGAGGTCTCCTTTGCCCTGCGTGCCTACGCTATGTTCGCCACCAGCGCCGACAAGGGCGCGGTGCGCGATCGCACCCTGCTGGGGGAGTGAGAGAATGAACTGTCATGATATGGGCGCATTGCGCGCCCTTCGCCACGAGACGGGGGTATAAACCATGGTCTCTGCGGCGGATTATCTACGCAAGGTACTGCTCTCCCCCGTCTACGAGGCGGCGAGGGTCACCCCTTTGCAAACCCTGAAGAAACTCTCCGAGCGGCTCGGCAATCACGTCAGCCTGAAGCGGGAGGATCTGCAACCGGTTCACTCCTTCAAGCTGCGCGGCGCCTACCACAAGATCGCTACCCTGACCCAGGAGCAGAAAGAGCGCGGCGTCATCGCCGCCTCCGCCGGCAACCACGCCCAGGGGGTCGCCCTGTCGGCCGCCAAGCTCGGCATCAAGGCGATCATCGTGATGCCCAAGACCACGCCGGACATCAAGATCGACGCGGTGCGCCGTCAGGGCGGCAACGTCATGCTGTTTGGCAACAGCTTCGATGAGGCCTACGGCGAGAGCCGCCGACTCGCCGAGTTGGAGGGCTACACCCTGATCCCGCCGTTTGACGACGTCGAGGTGATCGCGGGCCAGGGCACCATCGGCAAGGAGCTGCTGGAGCAGGATACCCACCTCACCCACGTCTTCGTGCCGGTGGGCGGCGGCGGCCTGGCCGCCGGGGTGGCGGTCTACATCAAGCAGCTGCTGCCGGATGTGAAGGTGATCGGGGTGGAGGCGGAGGGGTCCGCCTGCCTCAAGGCGGCGCTGGCGGCTGGCGAGCCGGTCAATCTGGACCGGGTCTCCCTGTTTGCGGACGGGGTGGCGGTCAAGCGCATCGGCGAGGAGACCTTCCGGCTGTGCAACCAGTATCTGGACGAGGTGGTGACCGTCTCCAACGACCAGATCTGCGCCGCGCTCAAAGACATCTTCGACGACTGCCGCGCCATCGCCGAGCCGTCAGGGGCCTTGTCCCTGGCGGGCCTCAAAGCGTACAGCGAGCGCGAGCAGGTCAAGGGTGGTCGGATGGCGGCCATTCTGTCCGGCGCCAACGTCAACTTCCACAGCCTGCGCTACGTTTCCGAGCGCTGCGAGATCGGCGAGAAGCGCGAGGGCATGCTGGCGGTGACCATCCCCGAGCGCAAGGGGGCCTTCCTCGACTTCTGCCGTCAGCTGGGGCCCCGCATGGTGACCGAGTTCAACTACCGCTACGCCGATGCCGAGCAGGCGTCGCTGTTCGTCTCGGTGCGCCTCACCGGCGGTGACGAGGAGCTGGGCCAGATCATCGATCAGCTCGGCGGCAACGGCTATCCGGTGGTCAACATGACTGAGAGCGAGCTGGCCAAGAACCACGTGCGCTACATGATTGGCGGCCGCCCGGCCCGGCCCCTCGGTGAACGCCTCTACAGCTTCAAGTTCCCGGAGCAGCCGGGGGCCCTGATGCGCTTCCTGGAGACCCTGGGCTGTCGCTGGAACATCAGCCTGTTCCACTACCGCAACCACGGCGCCGACTATGGACGGGTGCTCTGCGCCTTCGAGCTGCCGGACGAGGACGTGGCGGCTTTCCACGACTACCTGCACGAGATTGGCTACGGCTGGAAAGAGGTGAGCGAGGATCCCGCCTACCGCCTGTTCCTGGCGAGCCAGGGCAGTCAGTGAGCGGGGAGCCATCCCCTTGCCAGATGAAAAACGAAGAGCCCGGCTCTTCGTTTTTTTATGGGCAACGCGCCGGCCCCCATGATTGGGGGCACGGTGGCTGATAATGTCGCCAATATCACACTCCTGAGTCCCTGGTCGTTTGAGGCTGGTTGCAGATGGGATAATCTGAATGCGGGGCTTGGGTTCAGGGCCCCGTCAGGGAAGAGAGACGCAGCCGCGTCATAACAATTCATTGCAGGGGCTCATCCATGAACAGATCTATGCTCGCCGTCCTGATCGGCGCTTTGATGGCAACAGGGACGGTGCAGGCTGCCGCCCAGGACAACACCTGGTATGTCGGCGGCAAGGCCGGCTGGTCAAATTATTACGGGGTGGATTACAACGCTCAGGTCGAAGAGCTGTTTGATGCGACCAAGGTGAACGAGAACAGCGATGATCTCGGTCTGGGGCTGTTTGCCGGTTATCAGGTGAACAGAAACGTGGCGGTTGAGCTCGGCTATGACTGGCTCGGCAAGTATCAGGTGGACAAGCACTACTCGGGCAACGGGGTTGATTTCGCACTCGATGGCGAGGCCAAGGCCCAGATGGTGCAGGCCACCATGAAGATCATCCTGCCTGCAACCTCGGCACTGGATATCTACGGCCGTCTCGGGGGGGCCTATGCCTGGACCGAGAGCTCACTCAACGTCAGGGCCAGCGATGGCACCAGCAGCCTCTCCGAATCCCATGAGGGCAATAAATATCATGGTGCCGCCTTTGTCGGGGCGCTGGGGGTCGAATACGCCATCGACAAGGATTGGGCCGCCCGCCTCGAATACCAGTACACCACACCCCTTGGCAAGACTTCCCTCGACGAGTCAGGCATCGAGATGGACAACGGCCTGCTGTCGGTCGGCATGCTCTATCGCTTCGGCCAGATCGGCGACGAGCCGGTGGCACCAACGCCTGCGCCCGAACCTGCGCCCGCCCCGGCCCCCGTGCTGGTGGAGAAACAGTTCAGCCTGGATTCCGATGTGCTGTTCGAGTTCAACAAGGCGACCCTGAAGCCGGCCGCCAGCCAGGCCCTCGACAACCTGTTTGCCCAGATCCTGGCGGCCAATCCGAAAGACGGGGTGGCGACGGTGATCGGTCATACCGACCGCATCGGCTCTGAGGCCTACAACCAGTCCCTCTCCGAACAGCGTGCCCGCACGGTGGCGGATTATCTCATCGCCAAGGGATTGTTTGCCGACAAGGTGCGTGCCGAAGGGCGGGGAGAGTCTTCGCCCGTGACCGGGGGCAGCTGCCCGGATGGCGCCAAGGCGCAGATGATCGCCTGTCTGGCCCCGGATCGCCGGGTCGAGGTGCGCCTGACCGGGGTCTCCCAGGTTGCCGAATAAGCCATCTTTGCCTTGCTATTAAACAACGAGGGGGCCTTGGCCCCCTCGTTGTTTATGTGGGTGTGAGCCGTGACGTTTGCAGCCGCCTGGCGCAATGGCTCACCATGATCAGCAGCAAGGCGCCGGGCAGCACTGTTTGCCAGAGGAAAGGCCAGGACTGGGTGGTGAGCAGGATCAACAGTGGATTGGCTCCGGCGGGTGGGTGGATCAGCCCCAGTCCCTGCATGAGTGCAATGGACAGGCCCACACCCAGCGCCAGCTTGAGTTCCATCGGTAGCGGGAGCAATTGCACCACCAACCCCACGGTGGCCGATAACAGGTGGCCTCCCAGCACGTTCTGCGGACGGGCCAGCGGACTGTCCGGCAGTGAGAAGAGCAGCACACAGCTTGCCCCGAACGGTGCCATCAACAGGGTCGACTGCCAGCTCATGTCCAGCCAGCCGAGCAACATTATGGCCAGGCAGGCACCGAGCCCTGCCAGCCAGGCACTTCGCCATCGTCTTGTTTCCATCTCCTGTCTCCTTGTCTGTGCCGGATCACTTGATCCAGCCTGCGACATTAGGTAGACAGATCGGTGTACTTCAAGAGGAAATTCACCATGAGCGAAAAACGGCAACAGCTGATGACGACAGCCTATCGGCTGTTCAATCGTCACGGCTTTCACGCCACCGGCATCGATCGCATCTGGGCCGAGGCGGGCAGTACCAAACGCACCCTCTATCGCCACTTCCCCACCAAGGATGCCTTGATCGAAGCGGTGCTGATGGCGCGGGATGCGGAGTTCTTTGCCCTGCTCGATGCCAGGATGGATGGGGTGTCGGGGCGGGAGGCCAGGTTGCTGGCGCTGTTCGATGGCTTTGCGGACTGGTTTGGCCGCAGCGACTTCTACGGCTGCAACTTCATCAACGCGAGCGCCGAGTTCTCCGATCCTCGCCACCCGGTACGCAAGCTGGTGGTGGCCCACAAGCGGGCGTTGCTGAACTGGGTCAGGAAGGCCCTCGAATGCACCGAGGTGCAGGCCACCGGGTTATGCCTGCTGCTGGAAGGGGCCGTGGTGATGGCCCACAGCTATCAGCAGCCCCTGGCTCTGGAACAGGCCAGGGTGTTGGCGGAGGCCGTGCTGGCAGAGCCGCGCTAGTTCAGTTCCGTGGGGTCGATATCCAGGCTCCAGCGCACCCGCTTGCTCTCGGGCCACCCCTCCAGCTCCTTCACTGCCCAGTCGAGCAACTGGGCCAGCGGTGCCCGGCTGGGCCCCTGCACCAGTAGCTGCATGCGAAACTTGCCCGCCTTGCGCTCCATGAAGCCGCTGATGGGCCCCAGCACCTGCACCTGGGGGTAGCGGGCGCTGCGCAGGGTATCGGCGAGGCGGGCGAGGAACAGCTGTACCTCGTCGCGGCCGTTGGCCTCGGCCCGGAACAGTCCCTGATGGCTGAACGGTGGCAGCCCCAGCAGGCGGCGCTCTTTCAGCGCCGTGTCGGCGAAGTGGCCGTAACCGTTCTGGGTCAGATCCTGCAGCAGGGCATGCTCGGGATGGTGGCTCTGCAACACCACCAACCCAGGTTTGCTGGCACGACCAGCCCGGCCCGCCACCTGGGTGTAGAGCTGGGCCAGCTTCTCGGCGGCGCGAAAATCGGCGCTGAACAGGGCGCTATCCACATCCAGCAGTCCGACCAGGGTCACATCCGGGAAGTGGTGGCCCTTGGCCAGCATCTGGGTGCCGATCAGGATCTTGTACTTGCCCGCCTTGATGTCGCCGAGGTGGGTCTCCAGCTCCCCCTTGCGGCGGGTGTTGTCCCGGTCGATGCGCACCACCGGATATTGCGGGAACACGGTGCCAAGCAGTTGCTCCAGCTGCTCGGTGCCGACCCCGGAGCCGATGAGCTCGTTGCTGCCACACTCGGGACAGTGATGGGGCAACGGGCGCACGCTGTCACAGTGGTGGCAGTGCAGCCGCCGCCCGGCCTGGTGCCAGGTGTACCAGGCGTCACAGCGCTCGCAGGCGGCACTCCAGCCGCACTGGTGGCAGATGAGTGCCGGCGCATAGCCCCGGCGGTTGAGAAACAGCATCACCTGGTTGCCCGCCGCCAGGTGTTCGGCCATCAGCTGCTCCAGCTGGGGGGAGAGCCCCGCCTGCAGCCGCACGTTCTTGATGTCCAGGATCACCTGGCGAGCGGTCTGGGCGTTGCCGGCGCGGCGAGTGAGAGTGAGGTGGTGATACTTGCCGCTGCGGGCGTTGTGCAATGTCTCCAGCGACGGGGTGGCAGATCCAAGCAGGATGGGAATGCCGGCGCGATGGGCCCGCATCACCGCCAGATCCCGCGCGTGGTAGCGAAAGCCGTCCTGTTGCTTGAAGGAGCTGTCGTGCTCCTCGTCGATGATGATGATGCCGAGGTCCTTGAACGGCGTGAACACCGCAGATCGGGTGCCGATCAGAATGGCGGCACCACCGTCGCGGCAGGCGAGCCAGGCATCGAGCCGCTCCCTGTCGTTCATGGCGGAGTTCATCGCCACCACGGGCACGTTGAAGCGGCGCCGGAAGCGGTTGATGGTCTGGGGGGTGAGGCCAATTTCCGGCACCATCACCAGCGCCTGCTTGCCCGCCTTGAGCAGGGGCTCGAGGATGCTGAGGTAAACCTCTGTCTTGCCGGAGCCCGTGATGCCGTCCAGCAGGAAGGCACCGAACTTGTTGCTCTGGCTGGTGACGGCGGCCACCGCCAGCGCCTGCTCGCCGTTGAGGCGCAGCCCCTCACCCGGCTCGAAGCGGGTGGCCCAGTCGCCATCATGGCTCGGCTCCAGCGAGCGCTTCTCCAGCAGTCCCTTCTTCTCCAGCGCGGTGAGGGTTGCGCTCTGGATCTCCTCCTGTTTGAGGGCGGAGGGGGTCTGCGGCCCCTTGCGCAGCAAGGCGAGGGCCTGCTGCTGCTTGGCCGCCCGCTTGAGCTCGTTGAGGTCGATGGCCATGCCCGCATCGGTAGCAAACCAGAACTCCAGCTCCCGATAGGCGGCGGGCTCACCCTTGCGCACCAGCACAGGCAGGGCGTGGGGCAGCACTTCCCCCAGCGGGTGCTGGTAGTAACCGGCGCTCCAGGCCATCAGCGCCAGAATGTCGGGCCCCAGCACGGGGGCGCTGTCGAGCACCCTCTTCAAGGGCTTTAATTTGTTGCGGGGGACCAGGCTCTCGGTCGGGTGATCCACCACCAGACCGACCAGGGTCTGCGGGCCGAACGGGATCTCGACCCGGCAACCGGGGGCAGGCAAGGGCAGGGGAGAGAGATAGTCGAAATGACGGCGTAACGGCACCGGCACAGCCACACGAACCAGATCCAGCGTTTGGGAAGAATTCACCAGGGGTTGCCTATTTTTTCTGCGAAGCCACTTGCCTGATCTCAGGCGTTTCCTATATTATTCGCAGCCTTTGAAACTGTGTTCAACAATCGTGTGGTGTCCGACAAGAGATCGGATGGCGACACGGCCTGATAATTGAGGTTGTCCATGAAAGCTGGTATCCATCCTGACTACGTAGCCATCACCGCCAAGTGCTCTTGCGGTAACGTCATCAACACCTTCTCTACCATCGGTAAAGATCTGAACCTGGACGTGTGCTCCGAGTGCCACCCGTTCTACACCGGCAAGCAGAAAGAAGTTTCTAGCGGCGGCCGCGTAGACAAGTTCAACAAGCGTTTCGGTGGCTTGACCTCCAAGAAGTAATCTTGCTTCTGAAGAATTCTGAAAAAGGCGCCCATCGGGTGCCTTTTTTATTGGCCGCCATTCTGTAATTCCCCGCTTTGCCCTATGGTGTTGGCTCAACCAAGGGAGAAGAGCCGATGCGCACATGTCTGGTGATGGGAGCTGCCGGGTACATAGGATCCTACCTGGTGCCTCATCTGCAGGGTCTGGGGTACAGGGTCATCGCCGGGGCCCGTCGTCCCTGCCGTCTGCCGGAGGGGGTGGCGTTTCGCCTCGCCGACAGCCTCAAGCCTGCCACCCTGCCCCCTGCGCTGGCGGGGGTCGACACCGTCTTCTATCTGGTACACGCCATGGGGGCGGGGGCCGGTTTTCACCGGCTGGAGCAGCAGGGAGTGAAGAACTTCGCCGCCGCCGCCCGTGCCGCCGGGGTGCGCCGCATCGTCTATCTCGGGGCCATCCAGCCCGAGCCCTGCAACAGTCGCCACCTCAACTCCCGGCGCTACTGTGGCGAGCTGTTTCGCAGCGCAGGGGTGCCCACGGTAGAGCTGCGTGCCGGCATCATCATAGGCCCCGGCTCGGCGGCGTTCGAGGTGATGCGGGATCTGGTGTACAACCTGCCCATGATGGTGACGCCCAAGTGGGTGCGTTCCCGCACGCCCCCCATCGCCCTCTCCAACCTCTTGCACTATCTGGGCGGGCTGGTGGAAGCCGACGGGGTGGATGGCCAGATCTTCAATGCGGCCGGCCCCGAGCTGCTCAGCTACCAGCAGCAGCTCCAGAAGTTCGCCGCCCACATCGGCAAACGCTGCCCCATCATTCCGATCCCCTTTTTGAGCCCCCGGCTCTCCGCCTGGTGGCTGCAGTTCGCCACCTCGGTTCCCCAGCCCATCGCCAAGGCGCTGGTGGGGGGGCTCAAGCACGACATCCCGGCGGATGACGGCCCCTTGCGCGCCCTGCTGCCCCAGCATCTGCTCAGCTTCGATGAGGCGCTGGCGGAGAGCCTGGCGCTGGAGCAGAGGCTCGGTGCCGAGCAGCACGGGGAGGAGACGCCCCTTGGTCTGCGCTGGCGCCATCCCGAATATGGCTTCTACGACCGCACCGCCAGCGGGGAGGCGGATTGCCTCGCCGCCCCCGAGGTGGTGTGGCAGGTGTTGCAGCAACTGGGGGGTGAGCAGCGCTACTTCTACATGAACGAGCTGTGGGTGGTGCGCGAATGGATGGATCACCTGATCGGCGGCCCGGCCCGGACCCGGGGGCGCACCAACCCGGATCGCTTCGTGAAGGGGGACATGCTGGACTCCTGGCAGATCCTCGGGGTGGATGAAGGACGCAGGCTGGATCTGCTGTTCAACATGAAGGCCCCCGGCGTCGGTCGGCTGGAGTTCAACATCCAGCCCCTGGAGTCCGGCCTGACCCGGCTGCGGGTGACGGCCCACTGGCATCCGCAGGGGGCCTGGGGGCTGGCCTACTGGCTCGCCATGCTGCCGTTCCACCTCTTCATCTTCCAGGGGATGACGGAGGCCATCGCCCGGCAGGCAGAGGCAAAAGCCGGCATTCCAGTCATGGATTGAAATCGAATCTATAACTAATTGGGTAGTTTTGGGTGGCATGACATGCTGCTGACTAGCGTGTCATTGCTATCCAGCGATATTTTATGCTGTGAAAGGGCGGGGGATTTCTTTATGATCCTCAGCCCTCGCCCGCTGGCGAGCCAACGCATCACTCATTCATTTCCGTATCGGGGTCCCCCATGTCCGATCAGCAGCACGATCTCCGCCAACAGGCACTCGACTACCACGCCCAACCCGTTCCGGGCAAAATCGCCATCGCCCTCACCAAGCCCGCCGAGACTGCTCGCGATCTGGCGCTGGCCTACAGCCCGGGCGTAGCCGAACCGGTACGCGAGATCGCCGCCAATCCGGCCGATGCCTACCGTTACACCGGCAAGGGCAACCTGGTGGCCGTCATCTCCAACGGCACCGCCATCCTGGGGCTGGGCAATCTGGGCCCGCTGGCCTCCAAGCCGGTGATGGAGGGCAAGGCCCTGCTGTTCAAGCGCTTTGCCGGCATCGACGCCATCGACATCGAGGTGAAGCACGAGACCAGCGCCCAGTTCATCGATACGGTGGCCGCCATCGCCGACACCTTCGGCGGCATCAACCTGGAAGACATCAAGGCCCCCGAGTGCTTCGAGATTGAAGAGGCGCTGATCGCCCGCTGCGACATCCCGGTGTTCCACGATGACCAGCACGGTACCGCCATCGTCACCGCAGCCGGGCTGCTCAACGCGCTGGAAGTGCAGGGCAAGGAGATTGGCACCAGCCGCATCGTCTGCATGGGCGCCGGTGCCGCCGCCACCGCCTGCATGGATCTGCTGATCAAGTGCGGGGCTGCGCCGCACAACATCTTCATGCTGGACCGCCAGGGTGTGATCCACAGTGGCCGCACCGATCTCAACCAGTACAAGCAGCGTTTCGCCAACGACACCCCCCTGCGTACCCTGATGGATGTCATCGACGGGGCTGACGTCTTCGTCGGCGTCTCCGGCCCGGACGTACTGCCCGCCGAGGCGGTGGCCCTGATGGCCCCCAACCCGGTGATCTTCGCCTGTTCCAACCCGGACCCCGAGATCAAGCCTGCCCTGGCTCACGGAGTGCGCGGGGATCTCATCATGGGAACCGGCCGCTCGGACTACCCGAACCAGATCAACAACGTGCTCTGCTTCCCCTTCATCTTCCGCGGCGCCCTCGACGCCCGTGCCAGCCGCATCAACGATGCCATGAAGATCGCGGCAGTGGAGGCTATCCGGGCTCTGGCCAAGGAGCCGGTGCCCGCCGAGGTGCTGACCGCCGCTGGCGTGAGTGAACTCGCCTTCGGCAAGGATTACGTCATTCCCAAGCCCATGGACGCCCGCCTGCTGCCGCGGGTTGCCCGTGCCGTGGCGCTGGCGGCGGTTGCCTCCGGGGTGGCCCGCATCGAACTGCCAGGGGATTACATGCTGGGTTGAGTCACGGCAAGCGCGTAAAAAACAGAAGGGGCCCCTGTCGGGGGCCCCTTTTTCATGGCGGGAGCGGGCGGCTTACTTGGTCTTGGGAGCAACCTTGACGGCCGGCGCCTTGGCGTGGGCAGCCTTGTGATGCTTTTTCACGACCTTGGTCTGGGTGGCGTGGGGAGCGGCGGCCTTGGTCGGGGTGGCGGCCATGGTGAAGCCGGAGGTCAGGGCGAAGACAGCGGCCAGAGTCAGGGGGATCAGCTTGTTCATATTCCAGTTCCTCGTTCGGTTTGATGACATGGAGCGTTTCTCCATGACTTCATCCTAGGGCTGTTCGACCTGCGGTTCAGTGAGCGACTGGTGACGGTTTGTATCCAAATGTACGGGCAGGGTCAGGCAGAAACGGGCACCGCTGCGGCTTGGCAGCAGTTGCACCTCGCCGCCGTGGTGGCGGGCGATGCTGCGCACGATGGCCAGCCCCAGCCCGGCGCCGCCGGTGCGTCTGTCCCGGCTCTGATCCAGGCGCACGAAGGGCTCGAAGATTTGCGGGGCCAGCGCGGGATCGATGCCGGGGCCATCGTCGGCCACCTCCAGCAGATAGTCGTCCCCCTGTCGCGCTATGCAGAGGCTTGCCTGGCTGGTGGCATGGCGCAGGGCGTTGCCGATGAGGTTCTCCAGCGCCCGGTCCAGCAATCGGGTGTCGCCGCGCCAGGGCAGAGCCATGGCCGGGCGCACGAAGTCGAGCCGCTTGTCCGGTTGCAGGGCCTGCCAGTCGGCCAGGCGGCTTCCGGCCCAGCTGCCGAGCTCCAGATCGCTGCATTGCAGCGGCAGTTCGGGGCGATCGAGCCTGGCATAGGTGAGCATCTCCTCGATGAGGGCATCGAGGGCGCCGAGGTCCCGCTCCAGCCCCTGCTGCTCCTCGGGTGAGGGAGGCTCGGCCAGCATGGCGAGGCGATAGCGCAGCCGCACCAGGGGGGAGCGCAGCTCGTGGGCGATGGCGTCGGTCAACTGCTTGCGACTGGCCAGCATGGCCTGCAACTGCTCCGCCATCTGGTCGAAGGTGCGGCCGACCCGGCCCAGGCTGCTGCCGGGCGGCAAACCGGTGCGACAGGAGAGATCCCCGTCGCCGACCCGGCGGGCGGTCTGTTCGAGCTGTTGCAGGCCGCGCCAGTGGGGGCGCAGCCAGAGCAGGATGGGCAGGCCGAGGGAAAGGCCGATGAGCAGCAGCAGCCCCACGTCCACCCAGTGCAGCTCGTGCAGGTAGGAGAGGTAGGGGACGGGACCGACGATCAGCACCTTGTCGGTGTTCGGGATGCGCTGCAGGAAAGTGTCATCCTCCTCGACGATGACGATGTTGCCCGCCTCGAGGAAGGCCTGATCCTCGCTGGCCAGGGGCTGGTTGGCGAGGACGCCGATCTGCAGCGGCAGATTGAGCTGGCGGCTCTGTTCGCCGGTGCGGGTGGCCCAGTGTTCCGGCGGCAGCCGGGCCAGCTCGCCAGTGAGCAGGCCGAGGGAGCCTTGCATCATCCGCTCCAGATAACGGTCCCCCGCCCGCTCTGCACTGACCTGATAGACCAGCCCGATGAGCAGAATGGCGAGGGTGAAGCAGCCTATCAGCAACAGATAGAACTGGATAAACAGGCGTCGCATGGGGCCTCTCCTCTTGCCTGGATTGCGTCTGGGCATTGCCTTGTTGCCCCTCATCCCCAGCCCTTCTCCCGCAAGGGGAGAAGGCTGAGTGCATCAAGGTCATTCGGCGGGGCTTATTCCCAGGCCTGGGGCACCAGCAGGTAACCTTTTTGGCGCACCGTCTTGATCCAGATCGAGTTGTTGCTGTCATTCCCTGGCTTCTGGTGTGCAGGCGTGTGAGACACCAGCTCATTCCCAAGCCTGGGGTACGAGTAGATAACCCTTCTGGCGCACCGTCTTGATGCGGGTCGGGTTGTTGCTGTCATCCCCGAGCCGGCGGCGCAGACGGGAGATGGCCACGTCCATGCTGCGATCCTGGCCGTCGTAGTCGCGCCCCCGCAGGCTGCGAAACAGCGCCTCCCGCCCCAGGATCTGGCCGGCGTGGCAGGCCAGCTCCCACAGGAGGTCGAAATCGGCGGTGGAGAGGGGGATGCTCTCCCCATCGAGGCGCACGTCCCGACCCGGGCCGTCTATCTGGAGGCGGCCGAACTGCAGGCGCTGGGGTGGGGCGGCGGGGACCACGGCCTGCTGGCTCTGCCCCTGCTGGCGAAACTGGACTCGTAGCCGGGCCAGCAGCACCGGGGGGGGCGTGGTCTTGAGGATGTAGTCGTTGGCCCCCAGCTCCAGGCTCAGGATCTGGTTCATGTCGCTGTCGAGCGAAGTGAGCATGACGATGGGGCCGGCAAAGCGCGGGCGCAGATCCCGGCACAGGGAGAGGCCATCCTGCCCCGGCAGCATGATGTCGAGCAGCACCAGATCCGGCTGCTCGGCCAGGGCCCTGTCGAGTGCCCGGTCACCCCGGGTTTCCAGCAGCACCTCGATGTCGTGGCGACCGAGCCAGCTGCTGATGAGCTGGCCTATCTCGGGATCGTCTTCAACAAACAGAACGCGTGGCATGGTGGCGTGGTTCCCCGGTCATGGCGTGAGTGGGCGTGTCGCCAGCATAACGGCTGCGTCCGCGCTCTGCACCGGGATAACTAATCAATGCGGGGGTTTTTGCCCCTTCTCCCGGGGGAGAAGGTGGGCAGGATGAACCGGTTGGCATCGGGCCGCCCCACTTGTCCCGTGGCGGGTCGGTCCGATGAGGCAGGATCCGCGCCCTTTAGTGGCCAAAGCGGCTCCGGCTGCCATGGAGCAGCCGGGGAACCGCCCGGATCAGCCGCCCTTGCGCTTCAGATACACCCCGGCTTCCATGTGGTGGGTCCAGGGGAACTGGTCGAACAGGGCGAAGCGGGCGATCTCGTGGGTTTCACCGAGCACGGCCATGTTGGCCTGCAGGGTCTCGGGGTTGCAGGAGATGTAGAGGATGTTGTCGTAATCCTGCACCAGCTTGACGGTGGCGTCGTCCAGACCGGCCCGGGGCGGGTCGACGAAGATGGTGTTGCACTGGTAGGCGCCGAGATCGACCCCCTTGAGGCGGTTGAACTCCCGCTCACCGCGCATCGCCATGGTGAACTCCTCCGCCGACATGCGCAGGATGATCAGGTTGTCGACGCCGTTGGCGGCGATGTTGAACTGGGCGGAGTCCACGCTCGGCTTGGCGATCTCGGTGGCCAGCACCTTGCGAAAGTTCTGCGCCAGGGCGATGGAGAAGTTGCCGTTGCCGCAGTAGAGCTCCAGCAGGTCCCCCTCGCTCCCCTTGGTCACGTCCAGGGCCCAGCCCAGCATCTGTTCGTTGATGGCGGCGTTGGGCTGGGTGAAGCTGTTTTCCACCTGCTTGTAGACCAGCTCGCGCCCCTGCACGGTCAGGCGTTCGATGACGAAGTCATCCCCCAGGCAGATCTTCTGCTTGTGGGCGCGGCCAATCAGTTGCAGCTCGAACCCCTTGGCACGCAGGTCGGCCTGCAGCGCCTCGGCGGCCTGCTGCCACTCGTTCTCCAGCTTGCGGTGGTAGAGCAGGCTGACGCAGATCTGGCCGGACTGGGTAGAGAGGTAGTCGATCTGGAACAGCTTCTTGCGCAGCACGGGGTGCGGGCGCAGCCCGGCCAGCAGCACCGGCATCAGCCGGTTGATGAGCAGGCTGGCGGTGGGGAAGCTGTCGACCCGGATAATCTCCTTGGTGGCCGGTGCATACATGCAGTGGAAGAGGTCGTCCCCCTCGTGCCAGATGCGGAACTCGGCGCGCATCCGGTAGTGTTCGGCGGGGGAGGCGTGCAGCTCCAGCGCGGGCGGATTGAAGGGGGCGAACAGCTGGGTGAGGCGATCGCGCTTCTCGTCGAGCTGGGCCTGGTAGTCGGCAGGAGTCCGTCTGCCCTGGGCGTCGGCGGAAGAGGGCTGGGATTGAGTCATGGATACCTCGCATGCACCGGGCTGAGCCGGGGAAAGACCGGGGGAAGGCCGCAGCCAACCAAAGGGTGGGGATTTTAAAAGGCCGTTGCGGATTGTCCAAGTTTTTTGTGGTCAAGAAGTGGCCAGTCGGGCCGATAACCGATCCACCACTATAGGCGGGAGAGTAATGATGCAAATTGATGGCATGGGCGCAGCCCAACCCAAGGGAGTGGGCATTGCTCCCAAATCGCCTCAACAGACGGAGTCGAAGACGGCGGACAAGGGGGATGAGGTCTCCCTGAACAAGCCCCCGAAATGGGCCCAGGTGCTGATCCAGCAGGCGCTGCAATTTGCGCTGGAGATCAACGGCCAGGGCTACAAGGCACCCAAGGTGCAGGAACCCCAGGAGATCACCCCGGAGACCCTGTTCGATTTCCAGTCGGTGGCGGACAACGTGTTGCAGTTCGTCACCGGGCGGATAGGCGCGGCCCGTGCCGACGGCAAGTCCGACGACGACCTGACCAAAATGATGGAGCAGGCCCGCAAGGGGGTGGACAAGGGCTTCGGTGACGCCAGGATGCAGCTCGGTGACTGGGCGGACAACGAGGACATCAAGACCGGCATGGATCAGAGCTACAAGCTGATCCAGAAGGGGCTCGACGAGTTCGAGAAGGAGTTCTTTGGCAAGGTGTCGACCACGGATCTGGGGGATGCCAGGATGGCCAGCCGCCAGCAGGCCCTCCTCGAGATCGAAACCCGGGATGGGGACAAGGTGATGCTGCGCTTCAGCGACAGCTGGCAGTTCAAGTCCCAGAGCGACGGGGGTGGCAGCCAGTTCAGCCTCAAGTCGAGCCAGAGCTTCGACTTCTCCCTGGAGGGGGATCTCGACAGTGCCGAGATGGATGCCATCGGCACCCTGGTCAAGGGGCTGGACGAGCTGGCCGGGCAGTTCTTCAAGGGGGGCGACGGCAAGACCCTGGCGGACGGGCTGAACAGGCTGCAACTGGATGACAGCCAGCTGGTCTCCTACTCCCTCAAGCTCAAGCAATCGGCCAAGTTGAGTCAGACCTACCAGGGGGCCAGTTCCCTGCAGGAGAGCCTCAAGCCCCTGGCGGACTACCTGCCGAGGCTCAGCCGGTTGCAGCAGCAGGCCGACGCCCTGCTGCCCCCTTCCCAGCAGGAGGCGCTGACACCCACCGTGCTGGCGGCGCGGGGTCAGGACGGGGCGACCCAGGGGGCAGGCTTCATGGGCTTCAACCAGCGGATGCTGGAGGCCATGCGGCTGCTTGGCCAGCAGATGGCGACCGGCTAGTCTGGCGACGCCCCCGTGATGCTGGCGGGGGCAGGGTGTTTGCCAGCCCGTCCCCGGGCTGGCACACTGCCCTTTTCCCCAGCCCGGCGATGCCATGAACCCCAAGAAGCCAAGAGACAAGCGCGAGCTCTGCTACCCCTTCATCTTCGAAACCCAGTTCCAGTGCGACTACGAGATCGCCACCGACGAGCTCTGCTGCCAGGTGGGGGCCGTGCTCTCTCATCTGATACCGGATGAGGATACCCAGCCCGTGATGGCGGATCTGGCGACCCTGCAGCGGCTCATCTACAACCTCAACGGCTCGGTGCGGGGACGGCTCGGCATCTTCGAGGAGGATCTGGACTGGCTGAAGGGGCGGTACGATCACTACAACGAGGCGAGTCGCGGCCGGGTGACCGGCTTCGTGCTGCCCCAGGGGCCCCAGCCCATTCCCACCCTGCACCTGTGCCGCTGTGGCAGCAAGAAGGTGGTGCGTCTGCTGGTACGCCTGGAAGAGAGCGGCGTGCGCTTCGATCCCATCCTCTATCGCTTCGCCAATCTGCTGGCCAACTTCTTCTTCGTGCTCACCGTCTACCTCAAGCAGGCGTGGGATGTGACCGAAGTCCCCTATGTCAGCATCAACTACTGATGAAGAGATGATGTTTGATGCATTCGTCGCATCACACATGGTGACGTAGGGCTATCGGATCGAAAAACAGCGATGAGGCAGCATCCGCCACTTCGGGGGATGCAGGCATAAAAAAACCGGCGCCCCGAGCGCCGGTTTTCTATTGCCGCTATCCCTAGCTCGACAGCAGTACCCTGGCGGAGTTGGCCGGGATCGTGAGCTGCACCTCCCCCTGCACCACCTCGAACTTGTCGCCGTTGAAGGCGTCGGTGAAGCGGCTGGCGGGGCTGGCGGTCTGCCACAGGGGCAGGCTGATGGTGCGCGGCTCCGTGGGGTGGCGGTTGCAGGCGACCACCACCTGATCGCTTTGCAGGGTACGGGCGAACACATAGCTGTGAGGGCCGGCGTAGAGGGTCTGGATGTCTCCCCGACGCAGGGCCGGGCGCTGGCGGCGCAGCTGGATCAGGCGGCGATAGTGGTCGTGCAGCACGTGATCCCAGTCGGTGGTATCCCAGGGGAAGCAGCGGCGGCAGTCCGGGTCGTTGCCGCCGGAGAGCCCCACCTCGTCGCCGTAGTAGATGGAGGGCACACCGATGTAGGTGATGAGCAGGGTGGCGGCGAGTCGCATCCGCTGCTTGTCTTCCCCCAGCAGGTGCAGGAAGCGGGCGGTGTCGTGGCTGTCCAGCAGGTTGAACTGGGCCAGCTGGTTCTTGAACGGAATATGGGCCCGCGCCAGCTTGAGCCAGTGATCCAGCTCGGTGGCGCTGATCTTGATGGGGTGATAGGCGATGTCCTGCCCCGCCAGGAAGGCGCGGATGGGGTGGGCGAAGCCGTAGTAGTTCATGGCGCCGTCCTCCTGATCCCCCTGCAGCCACTGGCTCGCTTCGAAGAAGTGCTCGCCCAGCACGTAGGCGTCCGGATTCTCCTGCTTCACCGCACCGCGAATGGCGCGCACATGGCCGCGATTGCCCTCGGCAGTGCCCCGCTCCCCCAGCATGTGGATGACGTCAAAGCGCCAGCCATCGATCTGGTAGGGGGCGCGCATCCAGTAGCGCAGAATGGCGTTGTCTGCCCGATAAACGGCGTCCTGCACCTGTTCACTTGAGAAATCCAGCTTGGGCAGGCTGCGGATCCCTTTCCAGCTAACATAATCCCCTTCCTGATCGAAGGTGTAGAAGCTGCGCCAGGGGGAGTCCGGGTTGCTCTGGGCGCCCAGCGGCGGGCAGAACCAGGGGTGCTCGGTGGAGGTGTGGTTGACCACCGCATCCAGGATGATCCTCATGCCGCGCTGGTGCAGGTTGCGGGTCAGCTCGGCAAACTGGGCATTGGTACCGAGGTGCGCATCCACCTTGAAGTAGTCCTGGGTGTCGTACTTGTGGTTGCTCGGCGAATCGAAGATGGGGTTGAGGTAGAGCGCCGTCACCCCCAGGGATTGCAGGTAGTGCAGCTTGGCGTCGATGCCCGCCAGATCCCCGCCGTAGAATTCACAGGCGCCGTGCCCCTCTTCGTGGCGGCTGACCGGCTCGCCCCAGGCCTTGCTGATGACCGCCTTGCCCCTGTACTCGTACTCGTGATGCTTGACGCTCAGCGACGGGTCGCCGTTGCAGAAGCGGTCGGGGAAGATCTGGTAGAACACCTGATCCTGCACCCAGGCCGGGGGCTGGTGATGGCTGTTGAAGCGGAAATGCTGCTCCCGCGGCGGCATGGCGGCGCTGACGCCTGCCCCGTGCAGCCACCACTGCTCCTCGTCGGTGAGGCACTTGAAGCAGTAGAGGTGGATCTCCTGCCCTCTGGCCAGCGGCAGTTCGACCTGCCAGACCTGAAGCCTGTCCCGGGTGGCGACCGGCGTCATGGCGACCAGATACTCCTCGTTGTCCGGCTCGTGGCGCAGCCACACCTCGCGGATGGGGGCGTCCAGCTCGCTGAACAGGGTGAGCTGCAGGGTGTCGGCACTCTCTTTGAACCAGGGTGCCGCCTGGGGGTGAAACAGGAAGGGGTGGGTCATGGTATCTACTGTGTCAGAGAGGCTCAGGAATGGGGGATGGGCGCAGGCCATCTTATCCCGTCCATGGGCGTGTGTATGTGACGACCGGCCAGAATGAGACGGTGCTTCCGGCTTGGCTGGGCGGTCTGCCGTGACGCTATTGGGTCAGCAAATCGGCCAGGGCGTTGCCCTGTTCGTGCAGCTGTTCGAGCTGATCCGCCAGAATGAGACGGGGATCCGGCTCCTGCTGATCGGCCGTTGTGCATCTACTGGGTCAGCAAATCGGCCAGGGCGTTGCCCTGTTCGTGCAGCTGCTCCAGCTGATCCGCCAGGCTGGCGGGATCCAGCCCCAGCTGGTCGGCCAGGGTTCTGGGGAAACGGGCGATGATGGCCTGTGCCGGTACGCCGGCCTGCCAGGCGAAGGAGACGAAGACGGCGAGCCGGATGAGCACGGCCTCCTTGCTGACCGGATCGTGGGAGAGGGGGTCGAGCTGCTGGGCGATGGCATCCACGAAGGCGGGCGACAGGTTCCAGCGCCGCGCCAGCTCTGCGCCGAGCTGGGCATAGTCGTAACCCAGCATCTCCCGCTGGGCATCGACCCGGCTGCTGCCTTTCTCGATGGCCAGATTGATGAGCCCCGCCTCTTCCGGCAGGGTGCTCTGGATCAGCAGCTCGCCGATGTTGTGAATGAGGGCGCAGGTGAAGGCGGTCTCGGGATCCACCGAGGTGGTCTGCTGTGCCAGGGTGCGGGCAATGGTGGCGACCTGGAAGGTCTGGGTCCAGAAGTGGAGCTTGTCAAAGCCGGGGGGGGCCTTGAAGCTGCTGATGATGCCGGAGGCGACCACCACGGAGCGCAGGCGGTTGAAACCGAGGCGGATCACCGCCTGTTCGATGGAGGTGATTTCATTGCCACGGCGCAGGGCGGCGGAGTTGGCCATCCGCAGTACCTTGACGCTGATCACCTGGTCCATGGCGATCTTGGCCGCGATCTCGTCGATGCGGGCATTCTCGTCGTTGAAACTCTGCATCAGCTCGTGCAGCAGTTTCGGAATTGTGGGCAGTTGCTTGATCTTGCCAAACAGGCGATCCATCGACATGGCTGAGGCAGCCTCCATTGCTAACAATGCCTCATATTGTGCCACAGCCTGGCCAGTTGTTCCTGCTGGCGAGCGGTTTTGTGAGCCCTAGTACACCCAGTCTTGCAGTCTGTATTCCAAACGGTGCCGTTTTCCCTGGAGGATCAGGGTCCGGGTGGAACCGCTCAGTGTGGCCCCCTCCGTCAGGGTGGCGAGCACGGCCTGCTCTATCAGATCGAGTTCGGGGGGGCAGGCCATGGCGGTGCTGCCGAGGCTGGTGACCCAGAGCTTGTTCCCCTTGAGGTGACCCTGGCCGAAGTAGCGGTTGCAACCGGCGATGCCGTTGACGGTGAAGTGCTCACCGATCTCGATGTCGGGGGGATTGCTGCGGCGGCTGGCGATGGCCTGGCCATCCAGCCGATCGAGCACCCAGTGATGGTGTTGCAGATCTTGCGAGGCAAAGCGGGGAGCACTGCTGCAGGCGCTGAGCAGAAGCAGGGCGAGCAGCAGTAGCAGGTATCTGGGCATTGAAGGGGCTCCGGTGGTGGGTATGACAAGCATACCCGTCCCCGGGCCCGGGCGGCAGGGCGAGGGGGGAGGAGCCCGACCGCTTCTGTCGCCCCGGGGGAAGAGGGGGTGTCGGCAAATGGCAACACCCGCCCCGAGCGAACCTGTCTACCGGTTGCCCATGGCTCCCCTGGCCGTCTCAGTCCGCAAACAGGCGCTCGGCATAGCGGGCGAGGCCCGAGGCCACCGAACCGAAGTCATCACCCCCCTCCAGCGGTACCTTGGGCAGTTTCTGCTGGATGAAGGCCTTGATGAGGGGGGAGCGGGCACTGCCGCCGGTGACGAAGACCCGGTCAGGCTGCACGCCTGCCGCCAGGATAGCCTCGTCCATCAGCTCGCCAATCTTCTCCAGCAAGGGGGCGGAAGCACTGGCCAGCTGGGGGCGGGTGAGTGCCGCCTCCAGCCCTTTTTCCAGCTCGTTCAGGGTCTGGTGATTGTGCTCGTGGTCGGAGAGGGCGATCTTGCCCTGCTCGGCGCGCCACACCAGTTGATGGCTCAGCTTGTGGGCCCGCAGGCTGGCGAGGCGCGGGAGCTTGCTGCCGGGCTGGCTGTCGAGCTGGAGATCCTGCAACTGGCGGGCGGTATCCAGGCTGTAGAAACGGCTCTGGGCACTGACGTCATTGATGGCGGCGGCGTCCCAGAACAGGGGATGGGGCAGCGGCTTGCCGGTCTTGAGGGTCTCGTGCATGCCGAGCAGCGGCATCATGCCCTCCACGGTCAGGCGGATGTCGAAGTCGTTGCCCCCGATGCGCTGGCCGCTGTGACCGAGCAGGTCGCCGCTGCGATCCAGCTGGTCACGGTGGCTCGGGCCCATGCGCAGCACGGAGCAGTCGGTGGTCCCGCCCCCGATGTCCACCACCAGCACCACCGCATCCTCGGTGAGGCGCGCTTCGAACTCGAAGCCGGCGGCCACCGGCTCATAGAGGAACTCCACCCGCTCGAACCCGGCGAGGCGTGCCGCCTCGCTCAGGATGGCGATGGCCTGGCGGTTGCTCTCTTCCCCCGCCAGTCCCTGGAAGTTGACCGGTCGGCCGATCACCGCCTGGCGGATGGTGCTGCCCGTCTGTTGCTCCGCCTCCCGGCGCACGTGCAGCATCATGGCGCAGACGATGTCCTCGAACAGGGCGATCTGGGGAGCCTTGAGGCCATAGGCCCCGAGAAAGGATTTGGGGGACTTGATGTAGTAGCCCTCGTCCGGCTCTTCCAGATAGCGCGCCAGCGCCGCACCGCCGAAGCTCAGCTCGTCGATGAGTCCCTCTTCGCGCATCTGGCGGCGCACCGCTTGTGCCCGGGTCACCACGGGACCGCGCAGCTTGAGGTATTCGCTCTGCTGGACGGGGGCCAGGCCTTCGGCCAGGAGGCCGGCGATGGCGTCCCGGTGGGGGGCGTGCAGGGTGGAGGGAAGGTAATGGGAACCGGAGAGGGTCAGCAGCCTGGGGCTGCCCTGTTCCATCACGGCGACGGCACAGTTGGAGGTACCGTAATCAAATCCGATGAACATGCTGGCCAGACTCCTGTACAAAAAAGGGCTGGTAGCCTACCCGATGCCGCCGGGTCTCACAACCCGGCGGCGGGATCAATGGCGTGGCGACAACGCCTCAGGGATCACTCCACTTCGTTGTCAGAGCGGCCCTGGCTCTCGATGGCCTGGATGTTGCTGAGGGTGGTGTCGGCGATGGCGTGCAGCGCCTCCCGGGTCAGGAAGGCCTGGTGACCGGTGAACAGCACGTTGTGGCAGGCAGACAGGCGGCGGAAGACGTCGTCGGTGATCACCTCGTTGGACTTGTCCTCGAAGAAGAGGTCTTCCTCCTCCTCGTAGACGTCCAGCCCCAGGGCGCCGATGCGGGAGGTCTTGAGGGCCTCGATGGCGGCGTTGGAGTCGAGCAGGCCGCCCCGGCTGGTGTTGATGATCATCACCCCGTCCTTCATCTTGGCGAAGGCCTCCTTGTTCAGCAGGTGATAGTTCTCCTTGAACAGGGGGCAGTGCAGGCTGATGACATCGGACTGACGGAATAGGGTGTCGAGATCCACGTACTCGGCGCCCAGATCGATGGCCGCCTGGTTCGGATAGGGATCGCTCACCAGCAGGCGCATGCCGAACCCCTTGAGGATGCGCAAGGTGGCGATGCCGATCTTGCCGGTGCCTATGATGCCGGCGGTGCGGCCATGCATGTTGAAGCCGACCAGCCCCTCCAGGGAGAAGTTGGCGTCCCGGGTGCGCTGATACGCCTTATGGATGCGGCGGTTGAGGGTCATCATCAGGCCCACCGCATGTTCGGCAACGGCCTCGGGGGAGTAGGCAGGCACCCGCACCACCTTGAGTCCCAGCTCCTTGGCGGCGGCCAGATCCACGTTGTTGTAACCGGCGCAGCGCAGGGCGATGACCCTGGTGCCGTACTGCGCCAGCTCGGTCAGCACTTCGCGGTCGGCATCATCGTTGACGAACAGGCAGACCACGGGGAAGCCGTGGGCGAGACGGGCCGTCTTGGCCTCCAGCCGCACGTCGAAGAACTCCAGATCGAAACCGTACTGGGCGTTGGCCTGGTGGAAATGTTCCTTGTCGTAGCTCTTGGTACTGAAAACGGCGACTCTCATGGTGCGCTCTCCGTAGATAATGATGTGGTTAAATTACAACAAATAGTGACCGGCATCACGAGATAAGTGGCGCTGTTTCAACCCCAGGGCATGATGGGAACGGCACTCACCGCACTCTTGTACGAACCATCCACCAACTTGGTGCTGTAGGTCAGATAGACAAGGGCATTGCGCTTCTCGTCGTAAAAACGCACCACCTTCTGCTCCTTGAACACCAGCGAGGTGCTGACATCAAACACCTCTTCCCCCGCCTTCAGCTTGGCGGGAAGGGTGATGGGGCCGATCTGGTGGCATGAGAGGGAGGCGTGGGAGGGATCTTCCGCCAGCCCAAGGCCACCCTTGACGCCGCCGGTCTTGGGGCGGGCCAGATAGCAGGCGACACCGGCGATTTTCGGGTCGTCGAACGCCTCCACCAGGATCTTGTGGTTGGGTCCGAGCAGCTTGAAAGCGGTGCTCACCTCGCCGACGGGATCGGCCTTGTCGGCCAGCACCGGGCCGGCCATCAGTGCCCCCAGCAGCAGGGGCAGGGTGCGAGCAAGGGTCTGAAGATGTCTCATGGTCTCTCCTGTTGGCCTCCCTCAGAAAGGGATGCCCAAACGACGATAGAGGCTGGCCAGCACCCAGGCGGGGCCTACCAGCAGAAATTGCAGGTCGGTGAGAAAGGAGGGGCGTTTCCCCTCGATGTGGTGACCGACGAACTGGGCTATCCAGAACAGCACGAACCCGATGAGGGCAGGCCACAGCAGCGGCCCCTGCCAGACGTGGCAGAAGGCCAGTCCCAGGGCGGTCAGGGCCGTCATCCCCGTAAAGATCGTCAACGACAGCCGCAGGTAGAAGACCAGCACCGGGATGGCCACCAGCCCCGCCCAGTTGAAGGACGCTGGCAGGGGACCGGCGGGCAGGCACCAGAGCAGTGCCAGGATGCAGAGGTAAATGCCTGGCACCGCCACCTTGTGGATGGCCACATTGACGGGGTGTTGATGGCTCTGGCCATAGTCGCGAAACCAGTCATCCAGTCGTTTCATGGCACCTCCCTGGTGCGCGTATTGAGGCCGGGCGACCTCGCGTTCCTGTGCGTCTGCGGCGGGCTGCGCCTACCGGATGGGATGACCCGCGGCTGATCACGCTCCCGGCGGCGGATATTCCCAACGCCGGAGACCCTGTCCGTTCACGCTCGCAGCGGTGGATATTCCCAACGTCGGAGACCGTGTCCGCTCATGCTCGCAGCGGTGGATATTCTCAACGCCGGATATCGTGCCCATTTACTCCTGAGACGGTGGATATTCCCAATATTGGGCCGGAATGCTTTTGAGCAAGGGGGTCATGTCGGGATTGGGCAGGGCGATGGTGACTCTCTGCTCCAGATTGGCGCTGGCCAGGGCCTCGCGGATCTTGGGGTTCTCCCGAAAGAACGCCATGAAGCTACCGTCGGCATAGGCACGCTCGAGGCCGGTCTGGATCGCCTTGGCCAGCTTCGGCGACTCCGGGCTGACGAAGAAGAACTCGGCGAAGGGGTAGCGGATCAGCAGGTGCTGATCGATCACCAGGTTGGGATATTGTGCCGCCAGCTCGCTGCGTTCGGCGAAGATTTCCACCAGACCACGGGGGAAGAAGTCCAGCTTGTCGCCGTCATTCATCAGGCGAAACAGGTTGCTGTAGCGCCCGGCATAGGTGGGAATGCCTGCCAGTTCCAGGATCTTGTTGTCGGCCCAGCCCACCCCCTGGGCGGCTTTCAGTTTCTTGAGGTCTGCCAGGGTGTTGATCTGGTTGAACCGCTCCTGGGCATCGGCGTGGATGAAGGAGAGGCGCAGCCCTTCCAGGCCACGAAACAGCGGGATTGGCACTGCGGTGAGGGAGGATTCCAGCGCGCTGGAGGTACCCATCCAGAACACATTGATGACCTTGCCCTTGGCAAGCGCCTGCTGGAGGCTGTACTGGTTGAGATTGAGGTCGACCCGCTCCAGCTTGTAGGGCTGCCCGGCGTGGTTGAGCGCCAGTTCCAGCAGCTTGAGCTGGTATTCGTTGTCGAGATCGTTGATCGGTCGGCTGGGGACCTTGACGGTGAGCGTCTGTGCTTGTGCCAGCAATGGCAGGCACAAGCACAGCCTGATGAGCCATTTCACGCTTTGATCTCCTGTAGGATCCGGGACTTGCCCGGAGTCTAACAGAAGTTGTCACGCTCTTGCTGTGAAAGGGGCCGGGGATCACCCGGCCGCGTCATCTTCGGGCATGGCCTGCCCTGTGCCCGGCTCGTACCGAGGCCGGGCTTGTTCGCCGCATCAGGCGACGCGACGGAACACGTGAGTGTCGTTGAATTCCTTGGTGCTCTGGCATTCAACACAGAAGCGGGACTCGGGACGGGCCTGCAGCCGCTTGAGAGAGATCTCGTCGCCACAGGATTCGCAATAGCCGAAATCCCCTTCATTGATCCGCTTCAACGCCCCTTTCAGCTTGCGCAGGTGCAACTTGTCGTGCTCGATGCGGTTCAGCTCCAGGCGACGGGCCTCCTCGACACTGGCACGGTCAATTTCATCCGCCATCTCGTTGGTATCGGTGGCGATAGCCTGGCTGGCCTGGGAGTTGAGACGTTCTTCGAGCTCAAGGATTTGTCGCTCGATCTGGCCTTTGTAGAAGGTCAGTTGGTCTTCTGTCATGAAATCACACATACGGTTTGCTACCAGTCAGTTTCCCAATGTTACCCATTGATGGGGGCTGTCTGTCGTCAGACCAAGCCCTTGTATCCCGTTTTGCACCAAATCCATGCAGGAGAGTGCAAATCAGGGCGGGCCTTGTACCAAAAAAACGCAGACATGCAAAGGAAATTGGATAAGGAGTGTGCGCCCTTGCAAAGAAATGGGCCTTCTCCGACAGGGTCTGACTGAGTATCGAACGAGATCCCGCCGCCGTTGGCATCGAGCTTGCAGTGGGCTGATCGTGACACAAAGTGTTTAGTATTTGGTGCCGCGCTGGTCATTATACAGGCCGTTGTTTATAGTTTTTTAAACACCGCTGCTTGACAAAGGCCTTTATCACGGGCTTTTATGGTGTGGTCGATTACATTTTCTTAACAAGGGTGTTCCTTATATTAGACACCCTTGACAATGGCAACCGTAAAGTCGGGGTTTAACATGGACAGTATCAAGGGCTGGATGGAGAGCAATCGCATCACGGAAGTGGAGTGCCTGTTTCCGGATTTCACCGGCAATGCCCGAGGCAAGATCATTCCAGCCAACAAGTTTCTGCGCGAGGGGGGCATGCGGCTGCCCGAGGTCATCTTCACCCAGACGGTGACTGGCGAGTACCCGGATGACGACAGCATGATAGACCCGCTGGAGCGGGACATGCAGCTCTATCCCGATCCCAACACCATTCGTTTCGTACCCTGGGCGCTGGAGCCCACCGCCCAGGTGATCCACGACTGCTTTGACGTCAACGGCAAGCTCATCGACATCGCTCCCCGCTCCGTGCTGCGCCGGGTTCTGTCATTCTACGAGAAGCAGGGCTGGAAGCCGGTGGTGGCGCCGGAGCTGGAGTTCTACCTGGTGACCCGCAACGAAGATCCCGACTATCCGCTGGTACCGCCGGTGGGCCGCAACGGCCGCCCGGAAACGGCCCGCCAGTCGTTCAGCATCGATGCGGTGAACGAATTCGACCCCATCTTCGAGGACATGTACGACTACTGCGAGGCCCAGGAGCTGGAGGTGGACACCCTGATCCATGAATCCGGCGCCGCCCAGATGGAGATCAACTTCCTGCACGGGGACGCCATCGATCTCGCCGACCAGGTGTTTCTGTTCAAGCGCACCATGCGCGAGGCCGCCCATCGTCACGGCATCTATGCCACCTTCATGGCCAAGCCCATGAGCAACGAACCGGGTTCCGCCATGCACATCCACCAGAGCCTGGAAGACATGGATGGCAACAACCTGTTTGGTACCAGCGAAGGGGGCAACTCCGATCTGTTCATGCATTTCATCGCCGGCCTGCAGAAATACACCCCGGCAGTGACCGCCCTGCTGGCGCCGAACGTCAACTCCTACCGCCGCCTCACCTTTGGCGAGAGTGCGCCGCGCAACGTGCAGTGGGGGGTGGAAAACCGCACCTGCGGCCTGCGGGTACCCTTCTCCGAACCGAGCGCACGCCGGGTCGAGAACCGCTTCGCCGGGGCCGATGCCAACCCGTATCTGGCCCTGGCCGCCACCCTGGCCTGCGGCTACCTCGGCATGCTGGAGAAGCTGGAACCCATGCAGGAGATGAAGGCGAGTGCCTATGACCTACCCTACAGCCTGCCCCGCTCGCTGGAGGAATCGCTGAGCCACCTGGAGCAGTGTGAACCCATCAAGGACATGCTGGGGGAGCGCTTCATCCGCGCCTTCGTGGCCGTCAAACGCAAGGAGTACGAGACCTACTTCGGCGTGATCAGCCGCTGGGAACGGGAATTCCTGCTGCTGAACGTCTGATCTGTCCCCGGGGGAGGCGAGGCCTCTCCCCGTCATATCGCAAGCAAGGGGCCGAAGGCCCGCCTCGCGGCGGCGCCCGCGACCCGGAAGGCACCGAGTAAAGGTGAGGCCCGCTCCCGCAATGGAGAGGGGGTCACCTGCAATCAACTGGCGACGATGTTCGCCCCATGGAAAGGCATCGAGCAGGCAAGAGAGTGCCAGCCCCGTGAATGGCAGTGACCGGGCCGGCCATCCGTGCCCTCATGAATGGCGACAAGATTCGCCGAATCGAAGGAACCGAGGAGCAAGCAATGCAGCACACCACCCGTGAGTGGCAGCAACTGGAAGCCAGCCATCATCTGCATCCGTTTACCGATTTTCAGGCCCTGAACAAGAAGGGCAGTCGCATCATCACCAAGGCCGAAGGCGTCTATCTGGAAGACTCCGAAGGCAAGCGCATTCTGGACGGGATGGCGGGCCTGTGGTGCGTCAACATGGGCTACGGCCGTCAGGAGCTGGTGGATGCCGCCACTCGCCAGATGCAGCAGTTGCCCTACTACAACCTCTTCTTCCAGACCAGCCACCCCCCTGCTGCCGAGCTGGCCACCCTGCTGGCCGAGATCACCCCTTCCCACCTCAACCACGTCTTCTTCACCGGTTCGGGTTCCGAGTGCAACGACACCGTGCTGCGCATGGTGCGTCACTACTGGGCCAGCAAGGGACAACCTGACAAGCAGGTGATCATCAGCCGTCACAACGCCTATCACGGCTCCACCGTGGCGGGGGCCAGTCTGGGCGGCATGAAGGGGATGCACGCCCAGGGCGGCTTGCCCATTCCCGGCATAGTACACATCGACCAGCCCTATCACTTCGGTGAGGGAGAGGGCATGAGCGCCCACGAGTTCGGTCTGGCCCGGGCCCGCCAGCTGGAAGAGAAGATCCTGGCACTGGGGGTGGACAAGGTAGCCGCCTTCATCGGCGAGCCTATCCAGGGTGCGGGGGGGGTCATCATTCCGCCCGAGAGCTACTGGCCCGAGATCCAGCGCATCTGCGACCAGTACGGCATCCTGCTCATCGCCGACGAGGTGATCTGCGGTTTCGGCCGCACCGGCCACTGGTTTGCCAGTGAAGGTTTTGGCATCAAACCGGACCTCATGTGCCTGGCCAAGGGCATCACCTCGGGCTATTTGCCGATGGGCGCCGTGATGGTGGGGGACAGGGTAGCCAGGGTGCTGGTGGAAGAGGGGGGGGAGTTCAATCATGGCTTCACCTATTCCGGTCATCCGGTCGCCTGCGCCGTGGCCATTGCCAACATCCAGCTTATGCAAAGGGAGAGCATAGTTAAGCGAGTTCATGATAGTATCGGCCCCTATTTGCAGCGCCGCTGGGCTGAGCTGGCGGACCATCCGCTGGTGGGGGAAACCCGTGGAAAAGGCCTGGTCGCCGCGCTGGAAATAGTGCAGGACAAGCAGACGAAACGTCGCTTCCCGGCCGAGCTCCATGCCGGGATGACCTGTCGGGAGTTCTGTTTTAACAATGGCTTGGTGATGAGGGCTGTCGGCGATACCATGATCATATCGCCCCCCTTGGTGATCACCGAGGAACAGGTGGATGAATTGGTCAAACTGGCCAGGCTCAGTCTGGACCTGACGGCTGCAAAGCTGCGGGAATAGGCGGGAACCGGGCAGGTTGGCTTACGCATACAATTTGCTTAGGAGACAAGGACTATGTCTTTTAAAAAGGGAATGATGGCTGCTTCCGTGGCGCTGGTCATGATGAGTACCGGGGCGATGGCCGACGAGAAGGTGCTGCACGTCTACAACTGGAGCGACTATATCGCGCCGGATACGCTGGAAAACTTCCAGAAGGAGACGGGCATCAAGGTGGTCTACGACGTGTTCGACAGCAATGAAGTGCTGGAAGCCAAGTTGCTGGCAGGCAAGTCGGGCTATGACATCGTCGTACCGTCCAACCCCTTCCTGGCCAAGCAGATCAAGGCAGGTGTCTTCCAGAAGCTGGACAAGTCCAAACTCTCCAACTGGCAGAACCTGGACGTCGACCTGCTCAAGGCGCTCGAACCGAGCGATCCGGGCAACCAATACTCCATCCCTTACCTGTGGGGCACCATCGGCTATGCCTACAACGCCGAGAAGGTGAAGGCCGTGCTGGGGGCCGATGCCCCGGTGGACTCCTGGGATCTGGTGTTCAAGCCGGAGAACATGGCCAAGCTGAAGGAGTGCGGTGTCTCCTTCCTCGACTCGCCGACCGAAATGCTGCCGGCCGCCCTGCAATACCTGGGCTTCAAGCCGGACAGCCAGAAGCCGGACGAGCTGAAGAAGGCAGAGGAGCTGTTCCTCTCCATCCGTCCCTATACCGCCTATTTCCACTCCTCCAAGTACATTTCGGATCTGGCCAACGGCAACCTGTGCGTGGCAGTGGGTTACTCTGGTGACCTGCAGCAGTCCAAGGCGCGTGCCGCCGAGGCCAAGAACGGTGTCAGCCTGACTTACACCATTCCGAAAGAGGGGGCGGGCAGCTTCTTCGACATGATCGCCATCCCGGCGGATGCCAAGAACGTCGAGGCGGCCCACACCTTTATCAATTACCTGATGAAGCCGGACGTGATCGCGAACATCACCAACGTGGTGCAGTTCCCGAACGGCAACAAGGCGGCCACGCCGCTGGTGGACGAGGCGATCCGTACCGACCCGGGTATCTACCCGACGCCGGATACCCTCAAGAAGATCTACACCTTCCCGGATCTGCCGGCCAAGGTGCAGCGTCTGATGACCCGCAGCTGGACCAAGATCAAGTCAGGCAAGTAAGAGTGACGAGTACCCCTCCCGGTCCGCAGTTCGGCCGGGAGGGTGGTGACCACCCGACAGGTTGGACGGCGCGTATGGATGCGCGACTGGCAAAATCACACAAATGAGGACTGATAAGTGCACATGACCAAGATGGCAACGCTGGCCCTGACCCTGGGGTTTGCAAATCTGACCCAGGCAGCCCCTGTGGTTCATTTTTACAACTGGTCCGATTATATCGGCGAGACCACCCTCAGTGACTTTCAGCAGAAGACCGGGATCAAGACCGTCTACGACGTGTTTGACTCCAACGAGACGCTGGAAGGCAAGCTGCTGACCGGACGCACCGGCTACGATCTGGTCGTGCCCTCCAACAATTTCCTGGCCAAGCAGATCAAGGCGGGGGCCTTCCAGAAGCTGGACCTCACCCTGCTGCCAAACCTGAGCAACCTGGACCCCTTGCTGCTCAAGCAGCTCGAGAAGGTGGATCCGGGCCATCAG
The DNA here is from genome assembly GCF_040908425.1 of Aeromonas sp. R2-1. Classification (NCBI taxonomy): domain Bacteria; kingdom Pseudomonadati; phylum Pseudomonadota; class Gammaproteobacteria; order Aeromonadales; family Aeromonadaceae; genus Aeromonas; species Aeromonas sp. R2-1. The sequence goes on along the minus strand of NZ_JBFODR010000008.1, from coordinate 91,144 downwards.
TACGCCGTGCCCTACCTCTGGGGCACCAACGGCATCGGTTACAACGTCGACAAGATCAAGGAAGTGCTGGGTGTCGACAAGATTGACTCCTGGGCGACCATCTTCGAGCCGGAAAACATGAAGAAGCTCTCCCAGTGCGGCGTGGCCTTCCTCGATTCGGCGGACGAGATGATCCCGGCTGCCCTCAACTACCTGGGGCTCAACCCCAACAGCCATGAGCCGGCGGATATCAAGCGGGCCGAAGAGCAGCTGCTCAAGGTGCGCCCCTATGTGGCCTACTTCCACTCCTCCAAGTACATCGGTGACCTCGCCAACGGCAACATCTGCGTGGCGGCGGGTTTCTCCGGCGACATCCTGCAGGCGGCGTCCCGGGCCGAGGAGGCGGGCAAGGGGATCAATATTGCCTACAGCATCCCCAAGGAGGGTGGCAATCTCTGGTTCGACATGATGGCGATCCCGGCCGATGCCACCAACGTGAAAGAGGCTCACGCCCTGATCAACTACATTCTCGAACCGCAGGTCATCGCCAAGGTGAGCGACTATGTGGGTTACGCGAACCCGAACATCAAGGCGGGAGAGTTCATGGACAAGGCCGTTCGCGAGGACGAGTCAGTCTATCCCCCCCAGGCGGTGCTTGAGCGTCTGTATGTGCAGGAAGCACATCCCCGCTCGGTGCAGCGCCTGATCACCCGGAGTTGGACCAAGATCAAATCCGGAACCTAACCTTGGCGCCCATCCCGGGGCGCCAGATTGTATTGATGGATCGGCCCAGGCCGGAATCACCTTTGGGAGTTTGGTAATGGCGATAGCCTCCAGTGCCTACAAGAAAGCCCTCGAGGGCAGCCAGCAGCGTAAAGAAGTGCTGGTCAAAATAGACAGGGTAAGCAAGCAGTTCGACGAAACGCTGGCGGTCGACAACGTGTCTCTCAACATCCACAAGGGCGAGATTTTCGCCCTGCTGGGTGGGTCCGGCTCCGGCAAGTCCACCTTGCTGCGGATGCTGGCCGGGTTCGAGCGACCCACGGAAGGACGGCTGTTCCTCGACGGCGTCGACATTACCGACATGCCGCCCTATGAACGCCCCATCAACATGATGTTCCAGTCCTACGCCCTGTTCCCCCACATGACAGTGGCCCAGAACATCGCCTTCGGCCTCAAGCAGGATGGCCTGCCCAAGGCGGAGATTGATGCCCGGGTGGAAGAGATGCTCAAGCTGGTGCAGATGACCCAGTACGCCCGCCGCAAGCCGCACCAGCTCTCCGGTGGTCAGCGTCAGCGGGTGGCCCTGGCCCGTTCCCTGGCCAAGCGTCCCAAGCTGCTGTTGCTGGACGAGCCCATGGGGGCGCTCGACAAGAAGCTGCGCTCCACCATGCAGCTCGAGCTGGTCGAGATCATCGAGCGGGTCGGCGTGACCTGCGTCATGGTGACCCACGATCAGGAAGAAGCCATGACCATGGCCGAGCGGATCGCCATCATGCACCTCGGTTGCATCGAGCAGATCGGCAGCCCGATGGACATCTACGAAACCCCGGCCAGCCGGCTGGTGTGCGAGTTCATCGGCAACGTCAACCTGTTTGACGGCCTGCTGGTGGAGGATGAGCAGGACCACGCCATCATCGCCTGTGCGGATCTGGAGCAGCCCATCTATGTGGGTCACGGCATCAGCTCCCGGGCGGAGAACAAGAAGGTCACCTATGCCCTGCGTCCGGAAAAACTGCTGATGAGCCTGCAAAAGCCGGAAGAGATCGAGCATCCGGACTTCAACTGGACCAAGGGCGAGGTTTATGACATCGCCTATCTGGGCGGCCATTCCGTGTATCACATCCAGTTGCCCTCGGGCAAAATCGTTCAGGCTTTCATCGCCAATGCCGAACGCCACGGCAAACGGCCGACCTGGGATGACCAGGTGTTCCTCTACTGGGAAGATGACAGCGGCGTGGTGCTGCAATCATGAAGGCATTGAGACGACTCAAACAGGTGGGAGGGCGGCAGCTGGTCATCGGCATCCCCTTCTTCTGGCTGTTCCTCTTCTTCCTGCTGCCCTTCATCATCGTCGTGAAGATCAGCTTCGCCGAAGCGGACGTGGCCATCCCCCCCTATACGGACGTGGTGAGCTGGGCAGACAATCAGCTCACCATACTGCTCAACCTGGGCAACTACCTGCTGCTGCAGGAGGATGAGCTCTACATCGCGGCTTATCTGGGGTCCCTCAAGATAGCCCTAGTCAGTACCCTGCTCTGCCTGTTGATCGGTTATCCCATGGCTTACGCCATTTCGCGGGCCAACAAGGAGACCCAGACCGTTCTGCTGCTGCTCATCATGATGCCGACCTGGACGGCGATCCTGATCCGGGTATACGCCTGGATGGGGATCCTCAGCAACAACGGCCTGCTCAACAGCGTCCTGCTGGGCATCGGGGTGATCGACGAACCGCTGCAGATCCTCAATACCAACCTGGCGGTCTATATCGGCATCGTTTACTCCTACCTGCCGTTCATGGTGCTGCCGCTCTACGCCAACTTGGTCAAGCACGACCAGAGCCTGCTGGAGGCGGCCTCCGACCTGGGTGCCCGCAACCTGACCCGGTTCTGGCAGATCACGGTGCCACTCTCCAAGAACGGCATCATCGCCGGTTGCATGCTGGTCTTCATCCCGGTGGTGGGCGAGTTCGTCATTCCCGAGATGCTGGGTGGTCCGGAGACCCTGATGATCGGGAAGGTGTTGTGGCAGGAGTTCTTCAACAACCGTGACTGGCCGGTGGCCTCCGCCCTGGCGGTGGTGATGCTGGCGGTGCTGATCATTCCCATCATCCTGTTCAACCGCAACCAGGCCAAAGAGCTGGAGGGCAAGGCATGAGACGTTTCGGTTTTGCCAAGCTGATGCTGTGGCTGGGTCTGCTGTTCATCTACCTGCCCATGATCATCATGGTCATCTACTCCTTCAACGCCTCCAAGCTGGTGACGGTGTGGGGAGGCTGGTCGCTCAAGTGGTACTTCGGCCTGCTCGACAACAAACAGTTGATCGGGTCCGTGTTCCGCTCCCTGGAGATCGCCTTCTACACCGCCATCGCGGCGGTGGCGCTGGGGACGTTGGCGGCCTTCGTGCTGACCCGGATCCCTCACTTCCGTGGCCGGACCCTGTTCGGTGGCATGGTGACGGCGCCGCTGGTGATGCCCGAGGTGATCACCGGTCTCTCCCTGCTGCTGCTGTTCGTGGCCATGGCCCAGCTGGTGGGTTGGCCCGCGGAGCGGGGCATGCTGACCATCTGGATAGCACATACCACCTTCTGTACCGCCTATGTGGCAATCGTGGTGTCGGCGCGGTTGCGGGAGCTGGATCTCTCCATCGAGGAGGCGGCCATGGACCTGGGAGCCAAGCCCTGGAAGGTGTTCTTCCTGATCACCATCCCGATGATCGCCCCGTCGCTGGCGGCGGGTGGCATGATGTCGTTTGCCCTGTCGCTGGATGATCTGGTGCTGGCGAGCTTCGTCTCCGGCCCGGGTTCGACCACCTTGCCAATGGAAGTGTTCTCGGCGGTGCGTCTCGGCGTGAAGCCCGAGATCAACGCCATCGCGAGTCTGATCCTGCTGTCGGTATCCCTGTTCACCTTCGGTAGCTGGTATCTGATGGCCCGGGCGGAGAAACGCCGTCGCGCCGAGATCGCCATGACCACCCAGATGCAGGCAGTTGCCTGACCTGCCCCGTGATAAGATCCGCATTCCCCCATCCGTCAGGAGAATGGAATGCGGATCTCCCTCTTCATCGGCCAGAGCGCCGAACTGAACCCAGAGCAGGCCCCCGGCCTCATCAGTGCCATCCACAAGCAGCCTGCCGACGCCCCTCTGTGGTGCGATTTCCTCGGCCTTCGCGGGGATGAGCAGAGCGACAGACGCCATCATGGCGGCCCGGATCGGGCCCTGCACCATTACCCTGCGGAGCACTACGCCTGGTGGAAGACTTGGCAAACCGCGCTGGGGCTGCCTGTACCACGCACACCTTGGCAGCCTGCTGCCTTTGGCGAGAATCTCTCTGGTCTGGGGCTGACCGAGGCGCAGGTCTGCATCGGCGATGTCTATCGACTTGGAGAGGCGCTGATCCAGATAAGCCAGCCCAGATCCCCCTGTTTCAAGCTCAACCAGCGCTTTGGCTATGGCCAGCTCTCCCAGGTGATGCAGTTGAGTGGCCGCTGTGGCTGGCTGCTGCGGGTGCTGGAAGAGGGAAGGGTGGATCCGCAGGGGGAGCTGACACTGGTGGACAGACCCTACCCTGAGCTGACGGTGAAGCGCACCGCCGACATCCTGTTCAACCAGGCTCGCAACGAGGAAGACCTGCAACTGCTGCTGGAGAACCCGGCGCTCTCTCCCAATTGGCGCCAGCATGCGGCTCATTGGCTGGAACATGGAGTGGTGGCGGATTGGAGCCGGCGTTTGCTGGGGCCGACCGAGTTCAGGTTGTCTCGACAGGGCTGAAGGCAGGCGGAAAGATGCCTTGTGGCGATTTTTTCTGTGACTCGCTGAATTATTGAGCGTAAAGCCATTTTTTTAGAGTGAATGCAAAAAAAGGCTTGTGTCGGGTCGGGGCTTTCGGTAAATTCTCGCCCCGCAGACATCGGTGTGTAGCGCAGCTTGGTAGCGCACTTCGTTCGGGACGAAGGGGTCGGAGGTTCGAATCCTCTCACACCGACCACATTTGAAAAGGCCGCTCAATGAGCGGCCTTTTCGCATTTGGTCTGTTGAAGAAAAGCTGACATTTCCATTGTCGATTGCTGCAGCTGCTGCTCCGATCTTCCTCATTTGCCCAACTAAAAGGGCCACCGCTCGGTGGCCCCACTGGTGGAGTCTGATCCTGACTCCGGCACTCTAGATTGTGACAATCTCGTTGTGGGTCTTGTCGATGGTGCCCTCCTTGCGCCCCAGGCGCTCATTCAGATATGCCAGTGTTGATGCCGCAATGCCTTGAAACCGTGTTGGGTTTGCAGGGCCGCATGCTTGGGGTACTCACTAATGAAATGTGCTATTCCCTCCATCAGTTGTGAACGCAGCGAAGACACGGGCTCATGCCAGGCTTGCAGGCAGAGATGACCAGGGATCAGCTGCTCTCGATACGCTTCCAGCAGTGATTCCGGCCAGGGCTCGATATGGGAATCGTGACGCAGTAAATAGTGGGCGGCGGGTTCACGGGCATAGATGAACTGAACTTGGGCCAGGTCGCGTTGGCTTAGCGTTTGGCTGCCGATATGGCAAGTCAGATATTTTCCCGTCTTCAGATTCAGGAAGTGACCGCGTTGCCGACAGGCAATGATGCGATACCAGGGCAGGGGTGAACAGAGAGAATACCCCTCCAGCTCCTGTTCCAACCAGTGACGGCACTCTGGGGTCTGCACTTCTTCGCGCATGGCCTCAAGTCGTGTCAGCAAGGCTCTGGATGGTTGGGTAGCCAGTATCGCGCTCATCGTCTGCAATCCTCCCTCTGCACAGAATCCCGACTTTCAGTATGGACCCTGAGCGGAGGAGGGGGTAAGAATTCTAATGATTAAAATCAGCTTAGAAGCGCACTTTTTATGCAATAAAAACCATTAGCCGACGAGGTAGGTCCCCGTGCCGAAGGCGATGTGAGTGCCCTCTTCGTTGTGCAGCTCCATGCGGGCGACCGCTACCTTGCTGCCTGCCCGGATGATGTGGGCGGTGGCGATGAACTCGTTGCCGCGACCGGGACGAAGATAGTCCACCCGCAGATCGATGGTGCCAAGCCGCGAGAAGCGCTCCTTGAGATAGCTGGGGGAGAAGTCCTCCAGCTCGTCGATGCAGGAGGCTGCGACTATCATGCCGCCCGCCACGTCGAGCAGGCTGGCGGTGACGCCGCCGTGCAGTATGTTGTGGAAAGGGTTGCCGATGAGCTTCTGTTCCATCTTGATGCGCAGCTCCACTTTATCGAAGTCGTAGTGGGTGACTTGCATGCCGATCAGCTTGTTGAAGGGCATCTTTTCGGCGAACAGGTTGGCTATGCCACTGAGCGCCATCTTCTTGAGCATCTGTTTCATTCCTTGAGTCCGCCCTGTCATCAAAGCCGAGTAAAAACTCCAGCCAGTCTGCAACACTTCCTTAACACTCGCAATGGCAGGTTTATTGTGGGCGGCGGCTGCTTTAGAATGGCGACCCCAAAGGAGAGCCCATGACCGTCATTGCCGAAACCCTGCCTGACCCTCAGCCAGAGAATCCCCTTGCCTTGTTGCAGGCGGTGTTTGGCTATCAGCAGTTTCGGCCGGGCCAGCTCGAGATCATCGAGCAGATAGTGGCAGGGCGCGATGCCCTGGTGCTCAAACCCACCGGCGGCGGCAAGTCGCTTTGCTACCAGATCCCGGCGCTGCTGCGACCCGGGCTCGGGGTGGTGGTCTCCCCCCTCATCTCGCTGATGAAGGATCAGGTCGACACCCTGCGTGCCAACGGCGTGGCGGCGGTCTACATCAACTCGGCCCTGAGCCGGGAGGAGATGATCCAGAACTTTGCCGCCATGCGCCGAGGCGAGATCAAGCTGGTTTATGTGTCCCCCGAGCGTTTGCTGCAGCACGAGTTCATGGACCGGTTGGCGGAGCTGCCCCTCGGCCTGTTCGCCATCGACGAGGCGCACTGCGTCTCCCAGTGGGGGCACGATTTTCGGCCGGAATATGCGGCGCTGGGACGGCTCAAGCAGTGGTTCCCCCAGGTGCCCGTGGTGGCGCTCACCGCCACCGCCGACGAGGCGACCCGCAGCGACATGCTGCACCGGCTGGAACTGAACGATCCCTTCATCCACACCGCCAGCTTCGATCGGCCCAATATCCGCTACAGCCTGGTGGAGAAGTTCAAGGCGGCGGAGCAGCTGCTGCGCTACGTGCAGAGCCAGAAGGGCAACTGCGGCATCGTCTACTGCTCCAGCCGCAACCGGGTGGAGGAGGTGGCCGAGCGGCTATCCCGTCACGGCTGCAAGGCGGCACCCTATCACGCCGGTCTGCCGCTGGAGCTGCGTCAGCAGACCCAGGAGGCCTTCCTCAAGGATGACATCGAGATCGTGGTGGCGACGGTGGCGTTCGGCATGGGCATCGACAAGCCCAACGTGCGCTTCGTGGTGCACTACGACATCCCGAAGAACATCGAATCCTACTATCAGGAAACCGGCCGCGCCGGGCGTGACGGCACTCCCGCGGAGGCGCTGCTGCTCTACGATCCCGCCGACATCGGTCGGGTGCGCCGGCTGCTCGACAACATCGAAAACCCCCAGCAGTTGCAGGTGGAGCAGTACAAGCTCAACGTGATGGCGGCCTTCGCCGAGGCGCAGACCTGCCGCCGTCAGGTGCTGCTCAACTACTTCGGCGAGTACAACGACAAGCCGTGCGGCAACTGCGACATCTGCCTCGATCCGCCCCAGAGTTATGACGGCACCGAAGACGCCCAGAAGGCGCTCTCCTGTGTCTGGCGGGTGGGACAGAATTTCGGGGTGGGTTATGTGGTGGAGGTGCTGCGCGGATCGCTGAACCAGCGCATCAAGGATCACGGTCACGACAAGCTGTCGACCTACGGCATCGGCAAGGATCAGAGCCACGAATACTGGATGAGCGTCATCCGCCAGCTGATCCACAAGGGGTTGCTGACCCAGAACATCACCCGCAATCTGGTGTTGCAGCTGACCGAAGCGGCTCGACCCGTGCTGCGTGGCGAGATGAAGCTGGAACTGGCAGTCCCCCGCCTGCAGCCCATCTCCAGCCGCAAGGAGAAGCGCAACGGGCTGCTCGACAACGCCAACTACGACAAGCGGCTGTTCAAGGAGCTGCGCGCCCTGCGCAAGCAGATCGCCGAGGATGAAGAGGTGCCGCCTTATGTGGTGTTCAACGATGCGACTCTGGTGGAGATGGCGCAGCTCATGCCGATGACCGAGGAGGAAATGCTGGCGGTCAACGGTGTCGGTCACCGCAAGCTGGAGCGCTTCGGTGAGGCCTTTATGGACCTGATCATCGACTACTGCCGCCGGTAGGGTCGGCCCTGGTAGACCTTGTCATCGACCGCAGCAGGCCCAGGCCGGTAGGCTGGCACAACAAACAGTGGAAAGGCGCCCGTTGGTCGGCGCCATGCATTATTTGAGGTTGGCGTAATAGGCCGCCAGATTCTCCATGTCCGCCTCGGTCAGCATCGCCATGAAGGGAACCATCAGTGGCTCGGTACGGGAACCCTCCTTGAACGCCTTCATCTGCTTGAGCAAATAGGCCTGGTTCTGGCCCGCGAGGTGGGGGTAGGTCGGGACGCTCGCCTTGCCATCCGCGCCATGACAGGCGGCACAGACCACGGATTTGGCCTTGCCTGCGTCTATGTCGGCCGCCTTGGCCTGATGGCCCCAGGCAAGCGCCAGCAGGGGCAGGGTATAGACCCACTTTTGCATCGTCTTCTCCTTGAAATGAATAATCGTGATCGCCTGTTAGCCTCGACGAGCCGACGGCGGTATAAAGAGTGACACGAGCATACGCAGGGACAACCCCCATCACCATGAAGTTGATCAACACTTTTGCCACCGAACTCCCCTGGGCTTGCGAGCCTGTTGCCCCGCAGCCGCTGCATGGCCCCAGATTGCTGCATCTGAACCGTGCGCTGCTTGGTGAGCTGGGGCTCGGGGAGGTGAGCGAGGCGCAGTGGCTCGCCTGTTGCGGCCAGGGGCAGCCTCTGCCGGGCATGCAGCCGGTGGCCCAGGTCTATGCGGGCCACCAGTTCGGCGGTTACAGCCCGCGCCTCGGGGATGGCCGCGCCCTGCTGCTGGGGGAGCAGCTGGCGCCGGATGGCAGCCGCTGGGACCTGCACCTCAAAGGGGCGGGCAAGACGCCATTCTCCCGCTTCGGCGACGGCCGTGCCGTGCTGCGATCCAGCATTCGCGAGTACCTGGCTTCCGAGGCGCTGCATGCCCTCGGCATTCTCACCACCCGGGCTCTGGTGCTGCTGGGCAGTGACGAGCCTGTCTACCGGGAGCAGGTGGAGAGCGGGGCGACCGTGCTGCGCACCGCGCCGAGCCATCTGCGCTTCGGTCACTTCGAGTATTTCGCCTGGAGCGGGCAGGGGGAAAAGATCCCGGCCCTCATCGACTATGCGCGGCGTTACCACTTCCCCGAGCTGGCCGATGGCGCCGAGCTGTTTGCCGAAGTAGTGCGCCGCACCGCGCGGCTCATCGCCAAGTGGCAGGCGGCGGGGTTCTGTCACGGGGTGATGAACACCGACAACATGTCCCTGCTCGGGCTGACCCTGGATTACGGCCCCTACGGTTTCATCGACGCCTATGTGCCGGACTTCGTCTGCAACCACTCGGATCCGGATGGTCGCTATGCGCTGGATCAGCAGCCTGCGGTCGGATACTGGAACCTGCAGAAGCTGGCACAGGCGCTGGCCGGCCATGTGGATGGCGACGCGCTCGCGTCGGCCCTGGCCCAGTACGAGCACCAGCTGATGTTGCACTACTCCGAGCTGATGCGCGCCAAGCTGGGGCTGGCGGTGTGGGAAGAGGAGGATCCGGCGCTGTTCCGCGAGTTGTTCCGGCTGCTGGCGGCGCACAAGGTGGATTACCACCTCTTCCTGCGCCGTCTCGGTGAGGTGACGCGAGAGGGAGCGTGGCCCGCCAGCCTGCTGGCCCTGCTGCCCGATCCTGCCGTCTGGCAGGGGTGGTTTGAGGCCTATCGGGCGCGCCTCGCCCGGGAAGGGAGCGTGGATGGCGTGCGCAAGGGGCAGATGGACGCAGTCAATCCCAAGTATGTGCTGCGCAACGCCCTGGCCCAGCAGGTGATCGAGGCGGCAGAACAGGGCGACATGGCGCCGTTCGAGCGGCTGTTTGCGGCCCTGCAGCATCCCTATGATGAGCAACCGGAATACGAGGATCTCGCCACTCCGCATCCGGGCTGGTATTGCGGGGGCGAGCTCTCGTGCAGCAGTTGAGGAGCAACGGATGAACTGGCGTATCACGCAGACAGACAGGGAAGCCGGGGTGGTGATGCTGACCTGCCCGGGCCTTGACTGGGACAGCTTCCCGACTCTGGCCGAGGCCCTGTTGCAGGAGTGGGAGCTAGCGGCACTCGAGCGGGAGTGGGGGGCGGATCGCCACAGCTGGCTGCTGGAGTTTGAAGGCAGCCGCTTTCGGCTCGAGTACGAACATTACAGCGGCTGCTGGCTGGCGGCGGTGCAGCCGGACGACGCGGAGGCGCTGCTCTGGCTGGCTCGGCAGTCCTGGGAGTGAGCTTGGCGTGCGATGCGAGTCAATCCCTTGAGATAACCGCATAAAGATTGAACTATCAATTTGGGGGCGTATAATCTCGCCCCTTGATTATCGCCATGGTGGCGATATGGGTTCCCTAACCCCATTAACCAAAAAGGTCACAATATGAACCTGACTCCGGCTCAGTACCAGACGGCACTGATGCGTCTCTCATTGTTCCACATCCTGATCATTGCCAGCAGCAACTACCTGGTGCAGCTGCCGATCACCATCTTTGGCTTCCACACCACCTGGGGTGCCTTCAGCTTCCCGTTCATTTTCCTGGCCACCGATCTGACGGTGCGGATCTTCGGCGCAGGCCTGGCGCGCAAGATCATCCAGACCGTTATGCTGCCGGCATTGACCGTGTCCTACGTACTCTCGGTGCTCTTCTTCGAAGGGAGCTTCCAGGGGGTGGGCAATCTGGCAGAGTTCAATCTCTTTGTTGCCCGGATCGCGTTAGCCAGCTTTATGGCCTATCTGGTGGGCCAGTTCATGGACGTGGTGGTGTTCAACCGCCTGCGCCTGCTGAAAGCCTGGTGGGTGGCACCGGCGGCCTCCACCCTGTTCGGCAATCTGGTGGATACCATCGCCTTCTTCAGCATCGCCTTCTGGCGCAGCACAGATCCCTTCATGGCCGAGCACTGGGTCGAGATCGCGACCGTAGATTACGTATTCAAGTTGCTGATAAGTCTGGGGTTGTTTGTGCCGCTTTACGGTGTGCTGCTGCGCTATCTCAGCCGCAAGCTGGTGGGGGAGGCCGGATTGGCTGGCCTGCAAGCTGCTACGCGACAAGCCTGATGAGATTGACCACCCCCATGGGTGGTCAATTTTTTTGCGATCTTCGCAAATAAGGCTTGCACAGTTAAATGAGAATGATTATTGTTAACTTGTTTTCCGGGAAAGACTTCATTTGTTCCAACGTGATGGACTTCTTGTGAAGGCACGACATTGCTCACATTGCTTCCAGTTAAGGGGCCAGTAGTTTACTGGCCCTCTTTTTTGCGTCTTTTCCGCCATCAGCGGGCATAAAAAATGGGAGCCAGGGCTCCCATTTTCACTCAGCGCTGTTTACTCGATGTCGAGGGCATCGGGGGAGAGGATCACCCCTGTGGTATCGGCATAGAGGTGGTCATCCGGCAGGAAGGTGACGCCGCCGAAGTTGACCGGCAGATCGGTTTCCCCGATATCCTTGCTGTCGGCGCCCACCGGAATGGCCGCCAGGGCCTGAATGCCGATGTCGAGATCTTCCAGGATATCGACCTCACGGACGCAACCGTAGCAGACGATCCCTTCCCACTCATTTTCCGCCGCCGTGGTGGCGATCTCGCTATCGATCAGGGCACGACGCATGGAGCCGCCACCGTCGATCAACAGCACGCGACCGACACCGTTCTCTTTGACGAGTTCACGGATCAGGCCGTTCGATTCGAAGCACTTGACTGTGGTGATGACGCCGCCGAAAGAGGCGCGGCCGCCGAAGGAGCAGAGCATGGGTTCGAGCACATCCACCATGTCCTGATAGATGTCGCACAGTTCTGAAGTGTTGTATTCCATTGTGTCAGATCCACCGCTGGAAACAGGTGGATCCAGTATAAGGAGTGGGGTTGGCATTTCAACGACTATTCCTTGCCCAGTGGCGGGAAATGCCGTTTTTGCGCGAAAGTGGCCCCGCGTCATGGCAGGAGCCGCAGACGGTCAGCCTCGGGCCCTAGAGCAGGAACAGGGTCGCCAGCCCCAGGAAGATGAAGAAGCCGCCGGTGTCGGTGATGGCGGTGATCATCACGCTGGCCCCCACCGCCGGGTCGCGCCCCAGCCGGCTCATGGTCATGGGGATGATGACCCCCATCAGGGCCGCCACCAGCAGGTTGAGGATCATGGCGAGCGTCATCACGCCCCCCAGCGCCGCATCCTGATAGAGCAGGAAGGTGGCGATGCCCATGATGCCGCCCCACACCAGGCCGTTGATCAGGGCCACCCCCAGCTCGCGCCACAGCAGGAAGGAGACGTTGCCTGTCTGGATGTGCTGCAGCGCCAGCGCCCGCACTATCATGGTGATGGTCTGGTTGCCGGTGTTGCCGCCGATCCCGGCGACGATGGGCATCAGGGCCGCCAGCGCCACCAGCTGGGAGATGGTGTGCTCGAACAGGCCGATTACCCGCGATGCCACGAAGGCGGTGCAGAGGTTGATGGCGAGCCAGGCCCAGCGGGTCTTGACCGCCTTGGAGACGGGGGCGAACACGTCTTCTTCCTCGCTGATCCCCCCCATGCGGCGCAGGTCGGTGTCGCTCTCCTCATAGACCAAGTCCACCACCTCGGCGACGGTGAGCCGTCCCATCAGCTTGCCCCTGGCATCCACCACGGCGGCGGAGACCAGGTCGTCCCGCTCGAAGGTGCGGGCGGCGGCTTCGTCGTTGTCTTCTGGATCGAAGGTGACCGGATCCTTCTCCATCGCGTCGCTCACCAGGGTTTCGGGCTTGTGCAGCAGCACGGCGGTGAGGGGCAGCTCCCCCTGCAGCCGGTTGCGCCGATCGGTGACAAACAGCTTGTCGGTGTTCTCGGGGATCTGGCCGCGCAGGCGCAGATAGCGCTGGACGGTGGCCAGGGTCACGTCGGGCCGCACCGTGATGAGCTCGAAGTCCATCATGGCGCCGACCGTGTGCTTGCCGTAGCGGATCACCTCGCGCACCTTGTCCCTGTCCATCGGCGCCATGGAGGTGAGCAGCCGTCCCATCAGGTTGCGGGGCAGGTACTGACCCAGGTAGATCTGGTCGTCGATGTCGAGGGTGCTCAGGGCGTGCAGGAGTTCTTTGTCGCTCATGCCGCTGATGAGGCTGTCCCACACCGTCTCCGACGCCTCCACCAGGATCTGGCCGTGCTTGTCTGCATCCACCTGCTGCCACAGCACGTGGCGCTCGTCCGGCGGCAGGGATTCCAGCGCATCGGCGATATCGGCGGCGGGCAGGCTGTTGACCAGCCGGGTCAGCTCGCTGGTCTGGTCCCGAAGCGCTGCGTCCTGCTCCCCTTGCGGGTCGAGCAGGCTCTCGGTGAGGGCGTCATCGGCCAGCAGCAGCGTGAGGATGCGGGCTCTGTCGTGTTCACGCTGTTTGGCGCTGTTCTTGGGGGGGAGGGACATGAAGCAGAATTCCTGAATTCGGTGGTCCGGCTGACACACCCCATAGGATACCAGACTCAAAACAAGAGGTTATGACAGTAAATGCAGAAAAAGAAACGCCACCCGAGGGTGGCGTTGGAATGGATGCAGCGATCAGGCCGAGGCCAGGGCCACGTCTGTGGCACCTCTTTGCCCGAACCAGGCAAGCTGGTCGGCCAAAGTGACCACAGACCCCACCATGATGAGGGCCGGGCTCTCGACGCCCACCGCCAGCGTGGGCAACTGATCGAGGGTACCGCGAATGACCCGCTGGCTTGGCTGGGTGCCACGCTCGATCAGCGCCACCGGGGTGTTGCCCGTCTTGCCGTGGGCCAGCAGCTGCTCGCGGATGGTGGCGCAGGAGGAGAGCCCCATATAGAACACCAGTGTCTGCTTGTCCTTGGCCAGTAGCGGCCAGTCGAGATCCTGAGCGCCACCCTTGCCGTGGGCGGTGACGAAGCGCACGCTCTGGGCGTGGTCGCGGTGGGTCAGCGGAATGCCGGCGTAGGCGGCGCAGCCGCTGGCCGCCGTGATCCCCGGCACCACCTGAAAGCCGATGCCGCTGCCCACCAGCGTCTCCAGCTCCTCGCCGCCACGGCCGAAGATAAAGGGGTCGCCCCCCTTCAGCCGCACCACCCGCTGTCCCTTCTTCGCCTCCTCCAGCAACAGCTGGTTGATCCCCTCCTGCGGTACGCAGTGGTTGCCCGCCTGCTTGCCGACGAAGATCCGCTTGGCATCCCGGCGTACCAGGGCCATCACCTCATCGGAGACCAGCCGGTCATAGACCACCACATCCGCCTGCTGCATCTGGCGCAGGGCGTGCAGGGTGAGCAGGCCTGGGTCACCGGGGCCGGCTCCCACCAGCACCACTTCGCCAGCGGTGTGGCTCTCGTCAGCAAACAGGTTGTCGGCCAGCTGGTGGGCAGAGGCTCTATCCCCCCGAGCCAGCGCCTGACCGAGCCGATCCGCCCCGAGCAGCCGTTCCCAGAAGCGGCGCCGCTCGCCCATGCTGGCGAAGCGCGTCTTGACCCGCTCCCGCAGGCTGCCGGCGAAGGCCGCGACGGCACCCAGATGCTGGGGCAGCAGGGCTTCGAGTTTCTCCCGCAGCAGTCGGGCCAGCACCGGGGCCTTGCCGCCGGAGGAGATGGCCACCATCAGCGGCGAGCGGTCGATGATCGACGGCATGATGAAGCTGGAGCGTTTCGGGTCATCCACCACGTTGGCAAAGATCCGCGCCTGATTGGCGCTCTGGTAGACCAGCGCATTCACCTCGCGCCGATCGGTGGCGGCCACCACCAGCCACTTGCCCGCCAGTTGCTGCGGCGCGAATTCACCGGCCAGCCACTCGATGCTGCCGTTGGCAGCCAGTTCCGCCAGCTCGGGATCGAGCTCGGGAGACACCACCGTCAGGCGGGCACCAGCATCCAGCAGCAGGCGCGCCTTGCGCTGTGCTACCTCGCCGCCGCCGACCAGCAGCACGGGTTTGTTGTCGAGTCGACAGAAGATGGGCAAGTAGTCCATGGGGCCTCCGGATCAGGCGGTTTGGGTCTGGCTGGCAGTGGTGGTGGCGTCGCTCACCGCGACCGGGCGCTCAGCCTTGGGGGTGGCATACCAGTAGCCGAGGCCCATAAAGAGGGCGCCGGAGACGGTGTTGCCCAGGGTCACCCACAGCAGGTTGTGGCCGATGCCGCCTAGGGTGTAGGCCTCGGAATGGGCACCGAACCAGGAGAGGGCGAACAGGGTCATGTTGGCGACCGAGTGCTCGTAGCCGGAGGCGATGAAGGCCAGCAGGCACCACCAGATGGCGATGAACTTGGCGGCACCCTCGGTGCGCAGCGCCATCCAGATGGCGAGGCAGACCAGCCAGTTACAGAGTATGCCCTTCATGAACAGGGTCAGGGCCGGGGCCTGGGTCTTGGCCAGCGCCACCTTGTGCGCCAGGCTGCCCGCGTCCGGCAGCAGGCTGCCGCCGTAGGAGTAGATGAGCGCCACCCCAATGGAGCCAATCAGGTTGCCCGCCCAGGTCTGCGGCAGGATGCGCAGCAGATCCCCCATGGAAATCTTGCCGGTCTTCACCCCGAAGGTGAGGAACATGGTGTGGCCGGTGAACAGCTCGGAGCCGGCGATGATGACCAGGGTCAGGGCGATGCCGAAGGTGGCCCCCATCACCAGCGGACGCACGCTGGGATCCACCAGATTGCCCAGGGTGAAGATGAGGATGATGCCGAGGCCCACATAGGCCCCCGCCATGGCGGAGCTGAGCCAGAAGCCGAGCTTGTCGCTGCGCTCGAAGCGGTTGATGCGGGCCGCGTTGGCGGCGCACTTGTTGATGCTGTCGGTATACATATGGATTCTCTTTAGAGGGGCCGCCCGCAGGCAGCCCTGACTGTTTTTTCAACCCCCTCCCTGCCTCCCCCTTGTCAAGGGGGAGGGGCTTTTTGCTCCCTCACCTGTGAAGGGGAGGGCCGGGGTGGGGTCTGGTGTTAGACGGCGACCCAGACCTGCTGATCACGCACTTCAACGGGATAGCTCTGCACCGACATCGCAGGGTTGTCGAAACAGTGGCCATCGCTCAGGCGAAAGCGCTGCTTCTTGAGCGGGCTGGCCACCCAGAGATCGCCGTCGTGTTCGCAGATCAGGCCCCGCGACAGCACGTTGGCGGCGAAGAAGGGATCCCGGTTGTCGATGGCGAACACCTCGGCGGCCGCGCGCGGGCGGAACAGAGCGATCTGACGACCCTCGATCAGAGCGCAGACGCCGGTGCCCGGCAGGATGTCGTTGAGTTGGCAGGCAAGTTTCATCATTTGGTTTCCACCTCGATCTGGTAGACAGGGATGCGCTCGGCCGGAGTGGCGGGTCTGTGCTGGTCGCGTTCGGCGACGAACTGCACGTCCGGATCGCGCTTGTCGCTGTTGATGAAGTGGCTGAATCGCTTGAGCGCCTCCTCTTCGTTGAGGGTGCGCGACCATTCGCACTCGTAGCTGTCGATCAGGGTCTGGATATCGCGCTCCAGTGTCTCGGCCAGCCCCAGCTTGTCGTCGACGATCACTTCGCGCAGGTAGTCGACACCCCCTTCCAGATTGCCGAGCCAGACCGAGGTGCGCTGCAGTTTGTCGGCGCTGGTGACGTAGAACATCATGAAACGGTCGATCAGCTTGATCAGGGTCTCGCGGTCGAGGTCAGACGCCAGCAGGTCGGCGTGGCGCGGCTTCATACCGCCGTTGCCGCCCACATAGAGGTTCCAGCCAGCATCGGTGGCGATGATGCCGACGTCCTTGCCCTGGGCTTCCGCACATTCGCGGGTACAGCCGGAGACGCCGAACTTCATCTTGTGGGGGGTGCGAATGCCCTTGTAGCGGTTCTCGAGGAAGACCCCGAGGCCGACGCTGTCCTGCACGCCGAAGCGGCACCAGGTGCTGCCGACGCAGGTTTTGGCCATGCGCAGTGCCTTGGCGTAGGCCTGACCGGTCTCGAAACCCGCTGCCAGCAGCTTGCGCCAGATGGCGGGCAGATCATCCTTCTGGGCCCCGAACAGACCGATGCGCTGGGCGCCGGTGATCTTGGTGTAGAGCTTGTAGTCGCGGGCCACTTCGGCCACTGCCAGCAGCCCCTCCGGGGTCACTTCGCCACCGGCCATACGCGGGATGACGGAATAGCTGCCGTCCTTCTGCATGTTGCCGAGGAAGATGTCGTTGGTGTCCTGCAGCTGGGTGTTGAGCGGGCTCAGCACATGCTCGTTCCAGCAGGAGGCGAGGATGGAGCCGACGGTCGGTTTGCACACCTCGCAGCCATAGCCTTGGCCATGTTTGGCCAGCAGTTCGTCGAAGCTCTTGATCCCCTCCACCTTGACCAGATGGAACAGCTCCTGACGGGAGTGGGGGAAGTGGGCGCAGAGGTGGTTGTTGACCTCGATGCCCTGCTTCACCAGCTCGGCGTTGAGCACCTGACTGATGAGCGGCACGCAGCCGCCGCAGCCGGTACCGGCCTTGGTGTGCTGCTTGATGGCGGCCAGCGTGGTGTGGCCCTCGGCCACCGCCTTGGCGATGTCACCCTTGGAGACGTCGAAGCAGGAGCAGATCTGGGCGCTCTCCGGCAGGGCATCCACCCCCAGCGTCGGCTTGGCACCGGCGTAGGCGGGCAGGATCAGAGTATCCGGGTGGCTCGGCAGCGGCAGGGCGTTGAGCATCATCTGCAGCAGGTTGCCGTAATCTTCCACGTCACCCACCAGCACGGCGCCGAGCAATCGGCTGTTGTCTTCGCTCACCACGATCTTCTTGTAGACGCCGGCTTGATCGTCCTGAAACACATAGCTGTGGCTGCCCGGAGTGCGGCCGTGGGCATCACCGATGGAGCCGACGGAGACGCCGAGCAGCTTGAGCTTGGCGCTCATGTCCGCCCCTTCGAAGCGGCTGTCTCCGCCGAGCAGATGGTCGACGGTGATCTGGGCCATCTTGTAGCCCGGTGCCACCAGTCCGAAGAAGCGGCCCTGCCAGGCGGCGCACTCGCCGATGGCGTAGATGTCGGGGTCGGAGGTGAGGCAGTGATCGTCGATGACGATGCCGCCGCGCTCGGCGATGGCGAGATCACCGTAACGGCCCAGGGTATCTTGCGGGCGAATGCCGGTGGAGAAGACCACCACGTCCACTTCAAGCTGGCTGCCATCGGCGAAGGCGAGGCGGTGTTTCGCCTGCTCGCCGCCATGCATCAGGATCTCGCTGGTGCTCTTGCTGGTGTGTACCTGCACGCCCATGGATTCAATCTTGCGGCGCAGCAACTGGCCGCCCTGACCGTCGAGCTGCTCGGCCATCAGCACAGGGGCAAATTCCACCACGTGGGTCTCGAGACCCAGCGCCTTGAGGGCGCCGGCGGCTTCGAGGCCAAGCAGGCCGCCCCCGATCACCACCCCGCTCTTGCCGCTCTTGGCGGCGCTGCGGATGGCTTTCAGATCCTCGATGGTGCGATAGACGAAGCACTCGTGGTGCTGGCTGCCCTGGATGGGCGGCACCCAGGGGTAGGAGCCGGTGGCCAGCACCAGCTTGTCGTACTCGACCACAGTGCCCTTGTTGGAGTGCACTTCGCGGTTGGCCCTGTCGATTTTTTTCACCGCTTCGCCGAGCAGCAGGCGGATGCCGTGCTTGTCGTAGAAGCCGGGTTTGACGAGGGAGAGATCTTCGCTGGTGTGGTGGGAGAAGTAGGAGGAGAGATGGACGCGATCGTAGGCGGGACGGGGTTCTGCACCGAAGACGGTGATCTCGTAGCGGCCCGGATCGGCCCGCTCGATCAGCTCTTCGATGAAGCGGTGCCCCACCATGCCGTTGCCCACAACGACCAGTCTGATTTTGCTCATAGTTGCCTCAAGTTTGGAGTAATAAAACATCATTCTGGGGCTAGGCTACCCAGTCGGCAGGGGTGGGCGATTGATGCAAATCAAGTGTCTATTTATATATCTCCTCAGGGGTAATTCGAGAAAATTCAACACTATACAAAAATAGGTATACCAGTTAATGATTTCTGGGCTGGCTCGGGGTGAGGGATGGTGGAGGGAAAGCCCGGTTTACCAACTGCCGGGGAGTGAAAACTTATGTCGGAAAAAGGCCGGTCTCGCACTGGGCGAGACCGGCATCAGCTGATCAAGGCGGCACGTCAGGCGATATGGCGGCGGAACATGGCGAGCGCCAGCGACAGGGTGACGCCGGCGATGGCGAGCAGCGGCCAGATCAGGGGCCAGGCGGCCGACCAGCCGAGCCCCTTCAAAAAGACCCCCTTGAGCAGCACGATGAAGTGGGTGAGGGGGTCGATGGCCGCCAGCCATTGGAACACCTGGGGCATGTTCTCCACCGGTGAGATGTAGCCCGAGAGGATCACCGCCGGGACGGTGAAGGAGAAGACCCCGAGAAACGCCTGCTGCTGGGTCGAGCAGAACGACGAGATGAAGAGCCCGATCCCGGCCAGTGCCAGCCCGTAGCAGACCATACCCGCCAGCAGCAGGCTGAGGCTGCCGGCAAAGGGAAGGTGAAAGACAAAACGGGCGGCCAGCGCGACTATGCACCCTTGTCCCACCGCCACCAGGATGCCGGGCACCGCCTTGCCCGCCATGATCCAGCCTGCGGTGAGGGGGGAAACCAGCAGCTGATCGAAGGTGCCCTCTTCCCGCTCCCGCGCGACCGAGAGGGCGGTGACGATAAGACACCCCGTGGTGGTGATGATGGCCACCAGGGCCGGCAGGATATGCCAGTGGAACTCGATATTGGGGTTGTAGAGGTTGCGCACCGCGAGGGTCGGCGGCGCCTTGCCTGCGTTCCCTTCTTCATTCTGCCAGCGGGCGATCACCTGACTGATGTAGCCCGCCGCCACCTGACCGCCGTTGGAGCGACGGCCATCGATAATCAGCTGCACCTTGGCCGGTTCGCCCCGCGCCAGCCGACGCGAGAAATCCCCCGGAATAATCAGCCCGAGCAGTGCCTGCTGCCCGGTGATGGCCTCGGTCATGCCCGCCTCGCCCTGCACCGGGATGATGGTGGTAAAGGCGGGCATATGGGTGAGGCGCTCCAGCAGCTCGCGGCTCTGGGCTCCGCCATCCTGGTTGTAGATGGCCAGCGTGTTGCCGGTCACCTCCAGGGTGGCGGCGAACGGGAAGAGGGCGGTTTGCAGCAGCACCGGCATGATGAGCAGAAAGCGCCCCTGGGTGTTGCCCATCAGGGCCTGCAGCTCTTTTCGGATCAGCCACCAGAGTCGGATCAGCATGGGTTACTCCAGAGTGCGCCGCGTCTTGCGGGCGGTCAGGGCCAGCCAGAAACCGGCCAGCAGCAGCAGACAGAAACCGTTGACCAGCAGGATCGAGAAGACGCTGCCCGCCTGATAGAGGGTCTGCAGGGAGCTCGCGAAGTAACGGGCCGGAATGAGGTGGGTGATGGCCCGAAGCAGCGGTGGCATGCTGGCGATCTCGAACACGAAGCCCGACAGCATCACGGCGGGCAGAAACGCGGCGATCAGCGCAGCCTGTGCGGCATTGAACTGGCTGCGCATCACGGTGGAGAGGAACAGCCCGAGCCCGAGGGCGCTACCGAGAAAGACGCTGGTGACCAGAAAGAGCAGCAGCAGGGAGCCGCGCCACGGCACCGCCATCACCGCCACCGAGAAGAGCAGGCAGAGCAGCATGGCGATGATGCCAAGGCCGTAGTAGGGCAACAGCTTGGAGAGCAGCAGCTCCCCCTTGGTGACCGGGGTGGCGAGCAGCGCCTCCATGGTGCCGCGCTCCCACTCCCGCGCCACCACCAGCGAGGTGAGCAGGGCCCCTATGATGGTCATCACCACCGCAATGGAGCCCGGCACCAGAAAGTTGCGGCTCACCAGCGCCGGGTTGAACCAGGCGCGGCTCTCTATCGACACCGGCATGGCGACCCCCTCGCCAGCGAGCCATCCCTGCCAGATCCCCTGCACATAGTTGGTGACGAAGTTGGCGGTGTTGGGCTCGGAGCCGTCGGTCAGCAGCAGCGCCTGCGGCGTGCCATTACCCTGACCGGCCAGCGCGCGGGAGAAGCCGTCATCGATCACCAGCAGGCCGCGGATCTCGCCACGGGCCAGAGTGGCGAGCAGGGACTCCTTGCTCGGGCCGCTGTGGATCTCCAGTGCGGTAGAGCCGCGCAGGGCCTGCTCCAGCCGCACCGCCGGGGCGCCGCTGTCGGTGCGCCAGATGCCGAGGCGCAGATGGTCCACATCCAGATTGATGGCGTAGCCCATCACCACCAGCAGCACCACCGGCATGATGAAGGCGATGAGGATGCTGCTCGGGTCACGGACGATTTGCAGCGACTCCTTGCGGCAGAGGGCCAGCAGTCGTCGACGGTTGATGCTCATGCGTCCTCCTCGCTGGCCCGCTCGACCAGGGTGATAAAGGCCTCTTCCATTGTTGGCAAAGAACAGGTCGGCAAGGAGCCGGTTGGCAAAGAGGTCGCCGCCTCTTTGGCGGCCAGCCCCTTGAGATCGTCCGGAGTGCCGAGGGCCAGCAGCTTGCCGCGATAGATGAGGGCAATGCGGTCGCAATACTCCGCCTCATCCATAAAGTGGGTGGTGACCAGCACGGTGACGCCGTGGTCGGCCAGCGCGTTGATGTGCGACCAGAACTCGCGCCGGGTTACCGGATCGACCCCGGAGGTGGGCTCGTCGAGGAACAGCAGCGGCGGCTCGTGCAGCAGGGCGCAGGCCAGCGATAAGCGCTGGCGCAGGCCGAGCGGCAGGGATTCCGCCTTCTGATCGAGCCAAGGGGCGAGGGCAAAGGCAGTCACCATGGCGTCGATCCGCGTCTGCTGGTGGCGGCCGAACAGGCCGTAGATACCGGCGAAGAAGGAGAGGTTCTGGGCCACGGTGAGCTGCTTGTAGAGGGAGAACTTCTGCGCCATGTAGCCGAGGCGCTGGCGTGCCGCCGAGGGGCTGTGGGCCAGATCGATGCCGGTCACCAGCGCCTGCCCCTCGCTCGGGCGCAGCAGGCCGCACTCCATCTTGAAGGTGGTGGACTTGCCCGCCCCGTTGGGGCCGAGCAGGCCGAAGATCTCGCCGCGGCGCACCGCAAAGCTGACGTCATCGGTGGCGGCAAAATCGCCGAAGCGCTTGGTGAGGTGGCGCGCCTCGATCACCGCCTCGGGGGAGACTCCCTGCGGCAGTTCGGCTTCTCGCATCCCGGCTGCCAGACTCGACTCCCCGCCGGGGCCGCCGCCGAGCAGGTCGATAAAGGCATCCTCCAGCCGGGGCTGGGCCGGTTGAAAGGCGCCGTTGGCGAGATGCAGCTCTGCCAGCGGTGGGGGCGTCATGCCCGGGTGCAGCAGCAGGCGCACCCGCTCCCCCGCTACCGCGCCATCCATCACCGCCGGGTGAGCCAGTGCCCGGCGCAGCAGGGCGCGCCGCTCGCGGCCATCCAGTTGCCCCGCCTCCAGCAGCCAGCAGCGGCTGGCCATGGCCCCCATCAGATCGGCTGGCGTGCCGCTGGTGCGCACCTCGCCATCCGCCATCAGCAGCACGTGGTCGCACAGCTCCGCCTCATCGAGATAGGCGGTGCTCCAGAGCACCGTCATTCCCCCCTTGGCCAGTTCGCGCACCATCTGCCAGAGGGCGCGGCGGGAGATGGGATCGACCCCGACCCCCGGTTCGTCGAGCAGCAGCACATCCGGGGTGCCGAGCAGGGCGCAGGCCAGCCCGAGTTTCTGCTTCATCCCGCCAGAGAGCTTGCCGGCTGGCCGCGCGGTGAAGCGGGCAAGATCGGTGAAGGCGAGCAGCCGCGCGAAGGTGGGCGTGCGTTCGGGCTCCAGTACGCCGCGCAAGTCAGCGTAGAGGGTGAGGTTCTCCAGCACGCTGAGATCCTCGTAGAGGCCGAACTGCTGGGGCATGTAGCCGAGGCGCTGGCGCAGCAGATCCCCCTCGCTCACTGGATCCAGCCCCAGCACCCGGATGGTGCCCGCTTCGGGGATCAGCAGACCGGCCAGCAGGCGCAGCAGGGTGCTCTTGCCCGCGCCGTCGGGGCCCACCAGCCCGGTGATGCCGCCAGCCGGAATGGTGGCGGAGATGGCGTTGAGGGCGACCCGCTCGCCAAAGCGTTTGGTGAGCCCCTCGAGGGAGATGGCGCTGTTCATGGGGCCAGCCTGACGGTGACCGGCATCCCCTGACGCAGGGTCGGGTCGGGATCCTGCACCACGATGCGCAGCCGGTAGACGAGGTGAGTGCGCAGGTCCGGCGTCTCCACCGATTTCGGGGTGAACTCGGCGGTGGGCGAGACAAAGCCCACCACCCCGTGATAGGGCTGATCCGGCCGCGAGTCGGTGGTGAGGATCACCCTGGCGCCGCTCGGGAAGTGGCCGAGCCAGGGCTCCTCCACATAGGCGCGCACCCAGACCGGTGCGGTCAGGGAGAGGTTGAAGGCGGTCGCTCCGCTCTGCACCATGCTGCCATTCTCGACGGCGCGGCTGATGATGATGCCATCGCTGGGGGCGGTCAGATTGGCATCCGCCAGCGCCAGTTCGGCACTGGCGAGCGCCGCTTTGGCCCCTTCCAGCTGGGCATCGGACTGGGCGATTTCCTCCGGGCGGTAGCCGGTTTCGAGCTGGGCGAGCTGTTCGCGTGCCGAGCGTACCTGCGCCTGGGTCTGATCCCGCTGGGAGCGGGCGGTATCGAGCTGACCACGGGAGATGGCGCCGGTGGCGGCCAATGCGCTCTGGCGGCGCCACTGCTGGTTGGCCTCCAGTGCAGCGGCTTCGGCGGCGGCAAGTGCGGCCCGGGCGCGGTCGGTCTCTTCGCTGCGATAGCCTTTGTGGATCAAGGCGTTGGCGGCAGTGAGCGCAGCCAGATTGGCGCGGGCGCTGTCGCGGCTGTGGGTGAGGGAAACCGGATCGAGGCGGGCCAGCAGTTGACCCGCTTTCACGCTATCCCCCTCATCGACCAGCACCTGATCGACGCGGCCGCCGACCCGAAAGGCCAGATTGACGTCGCGAATATCGACGTTGCCGTAGAGGATGGATCCGTCGGCCGGGCGCCCCTGCCACCAGAGGTAGCCACCGATAACAGTTAGCAGCAGGGCTACGATTGCAATGCGTTGTTTCATGCTGCTTCTCCTTGAGGATGGCTCTGCAGCCAGAGGTCACCACCGAGAACGGCCAGCAGCAGAGCTAGCATCGCGATGCGTTGTTTCATGCCGTTTCTCCTTCTTTCATGTCGGTGGGGCGCAGGCCGCGCAGGGCCCATACCAGCCGCTGTCTGGCGGCCTCGGGGCTGTCTATCTGGCTGAGAAAGGGGGCAGCCTGTTCGGGCAGCCAGCCGAGCTGACGACCGCTGCCGGCGATCACCAGCGGCAGGCCGACCGACCCCATGATGAAGATCATCAGCTGGAGCGGGTGACCCGCGACCAGCGACCCTTCCGCCTGTGCCATCCGTACCTGCTCGATCAGCAGCAGGGGATGACGGCGCGGCAGACTGAGCAGAAAGCGCTGGGCCGCCCCTTCACCCGCCAGGGCATCGCCAAACAGGTGGTTGATGAAGCCGCGCTGGCGCGCCACCAGCCCGATCAGCGCCTCCATGGTCGCCTCGAACATGGCGATGGCAGAGGAGTAGGAGCCTTTGGCTGCCACCGCCTTGAGCTCGTCATAGAGGGGGGCGTACCAGAGCTCGACCAACTCGTCGATAAAGGCGTCGCGGTTGCCGAAGTGGTAGACGAAGGAGCCGAGGTTCACCTCGGCCGCTGCCGCCAGCTCGCGCACCGTCAGGCCGCGCAGCCCCTTCTCGGTGGCGATGGCGAGGCCGGTATCGAGCAGTTTCTGACGGGTGGGGTGCATCTGGCTGGCGCTCCTGGTGTATGCATTTTGTACGCAATTATACGTCCGTATAAAAAATGCGGAAGCGGGTGGCAGGATCTTTTTGCCCGCAATGTGATCCGCCCCGCTCTGAGGGGCCGTGATCCCCGTCCGGCAGGGGGAAGGATCCACCGCTTGTGCCCAAGCCACAGGCATGTCGGTGTGACGGGGTGGTGACAGGCGCAAGAGGCTGGTGATGGAGCCGGGAGCTGCCTGACCCGGATCAGGGGGTGTCGGTGGCCTCGGTGTGATAGGGGGGCCGGGCACAGGTGTCCCGTATCAGGGCGCGCAGCCAGCGGTGGCCCGGATCGGCATCCTGACTGGGGTGCCAGAGCAGGGCGACCCGGATCCCTGGCAGAGCGAAGGGCAGGGGCAGGGTGACCAGATCGCCGAGCAGGCTGGCGCAGTGCAGGTGCGGCACCGTCGCCACCAGATTGCTCTCCCTGACCAGGGCCAGCGCCGTCGCAAACCCGGGAACCAGGGTGGTGATGGTGCGCCGCCTCCCCTGGCCTGCGAGGATCTCATCGATGGGGCTGTGAGGCTGGCCCCGGCGGGAGACCAGTACGTGGCGGGCGGCGGCATAGCGCGCCACGGTCAGGGTGCCGTCGCAGAGGGGGTGGTCCGGGTGCACCACGGCGACGAAGTGGTCCTGGAACAGGGCCTGGGTGCGCAGCTCGGGGGCCGTGGTGGTGCCGATCACCCCGGTCTCGAAGTCCAGCTCGCCACGGCGCAGGGGGCCGCTCTCCTTGTCGGGTTTGGCCAGAAAGTGCAGCCGCACCCCGGGGGCCTCGACGGCGAGGCGCGCCAGCAGGGCGGGGCCCACCGCCTCCACGAAGCCGTCACTGGATCGTAGGCGGAAGGTGCGCTCCAGGCTCGCCGGGTCTACTTCCTGCTGGGGGCGCAGCACGGCCCGGGTCTCCTGAACCAGGCGGGCAACCTCATCCCGCAGGATCTGCGCCCGGGGGGTGGGGATCAGGCCGCGTCCCGCCCGCACCAGCAGCGGATCCCCCGTGGTCTCCCGCAGCCTTGCCAGGGCCCGGCTCATGGCGGAAGCACTCAGGCCTAGCCGTCTGGCGGCGCCCGCCACACTGCCCTCTTCCAGCAGGGCATCCAGGGTGATCAGCAGGTTGAAATCCGGGGTCATGGTCGTCTCCTCGCAGGCGGCGCCTGACGGGCCGACCCCTTCATGATACCCGAGTTGCCGTCTCTTCATATGGCGTCTGATGCAACTATAAGCTGCAATCCATGCGTCTTCCGCCTTGTCATCTCCCCCGCTAGCCTGAGTGCATCATCACTTGCCGGAGAGACTGCCATGTCCACACCACTTCTTGTTTCCCCTCCCGTGACGCGCCGTCTTGGCCTCGTGGGGCTCGGGCTCGCCACCCTGCTGCCCATGCTGGCGGGCAGCATGGCCAACCTGGTGCTGCCTGCCCTGGGGCAGGACTTCGGCGTGCCCTTCGCCAGCCTGCAATGGGTGCTGGTGGCCTACCTGCTTGGGATCACCAGTCTGACGGTGGTGGCGGGCCGGCTTGGCGATCGTCTGGGGCGGCGTCGCCTGCTGCTCTGGGGGACCGGGGTCTTTGCGCTGGCTTCCCTGCTGTGCGCCCTGGCCCCTTCCATTGGCTGGCTCATTGCCGCTCGCATCCTGCAAGGGGCCGGTGCGGCCTGCATGCTGGTGCTCTCCCTGGCCATGGCAGGAGAGCTGGTGCCGCCAGCCCGACGGGGCTGGAGCATGGGATTGCTCGGCACCCTGTCGGCCTGCGGCACGGCGCTCGGCCCCTCCTTCGGCGGCCTGTTGATCGGCAGATTTGGCTGGCAGGCTCCCTTCCTGCTGCTGCTCCCCCTGACGTTGCTGGCGCTGGGGTGTGCCTGGCGGGATCTGCCCCGGGATGAGGCGGGCTCTGCCGAGGGAGGTCTCCCGCTCACCAGTCTGTTGCTGCTGGTGACGGCGCTGCTCTGCTACGGGCTGGCACTGACCCGGGGCAGCCAACTCGGGGTCTGGCCGGGGATAGGGGCGCTCGTCGCCATGGTGCTCTTCGTGCGTGCCGACTCGGGCGCCCGTCGCCCCCTGCTGCCTCTGGCGCTGTTGGGGGCGTCCAGGCGAAGAGGCGGGATCATCGCCAGTGCGCTGGTGGCCAGCGTCATGGTGGCGACGCTGCTGATCGGTCCTTTCTACCTGCACGGTGCCTTTGCCCTCGACATGGGGACGGTGGGGCTGATGATCTCCATGGGCCCCCTGCTGGCGGCGCTGTCCGGCATGCCCGCTGGCTGGCTGGTGGACAGGGTGGGGGCGACCCCTGTGGTGCGCCTCGGCCTGGGACTCATGGTGGTGGCCACCGTCTTGCTGGCCCTCCTGGACAGGGCGCTCGGGCCCCTCGGCTACCTGCTGCCCATCCTGCTGCTCACCGCCGGCTATGCCCTGTTCCAGACCGCCAACAACAGCGCCGTGGTGGGGGAGGTGGAGGGGGCGAGCCGTGGCGCCGTGGCCGGGCTGCTGACCCTGTCGCGCAACCTGGGCCAGCTGACGGGGGCGGCGGGGCTGGGGGGCCTGTTCGCCGCCCTGGCGGGGCGGCCCGATCTCGCCCTCGCGACGGCGGACGAGCTGGCGTTTGCCACCCGGGTCACCTTCGCCCTGACTGCCTTGCTGCTGATGAGTGCGCTCTGGCTGGCGGGAAGGGAGGAGCGTGCCGTGCAGGGTGATGTGGCCCGGGACGGCTGCGAGTCGGGAGAACGCTGAAAACGAAGACGCCTCCACAGGGGAGGCGTCTTGTTATGGGATTGGGCAGGATAGTAAACCGCTCAGCTCCTCGTTATCGATCAACCTGTTACAGAATGAAGCGGCTCAGATCCTCGTCTTCAATCAGCTTGCCGAGGTGGGCGTTGACGTAGTCGGTGTTGATGACGAAGGTCTCGCCGGATTTCTCGGAGGCGTCGTAGGAGATGTCTTCCATCAGGCGCTCCATCACGGTGTGCAGACGGCGGGCGCCGATGTTCTCGGTGCGCTCGTTGACCTGCCAGGCCGCTTCGGCCAGACGGCGGATGCCATCCTGGGTGAACTCGATGTTGACCCCTTCGGTGGCCATCAGCGCCTTGTACTGATCGGTCAGGGAGGCGTTCGGCTCGGTCAGGATGCGCTCGAAGTCTTCGGTGGTCAGGGCGGTCAGCTCGACCCGGATCGGCAGACGGCCCTGCAGCTCGGGGATGAGGTCGGACGGCTTGGCGATCTGGAAGGCACCGGAGGCGACAAACAGGATGTGATCGGTCTTGACCATGCCGTGCTTGGTGTTGACGGTGCAGCCCTCGACCAGCGGCAGCAGGTCGCGCTGAACCCCTTCACGGGAAACGTCCGGGCCCGAGCTCTCGCCGCGCTTGCAGATCTTGTCGATCTCGTCGAGGAAGACGATGCCATTGTTCTCGACGGAGGCGATGGCCTTCTGCTTCAGCTCTTCCGGGTTGACTAGGCGGGCCGCTTCCTCTTCGATCAGCGCCTTCATGGCCTCCTTGACCTTGATCTTGCGCTTCTTCTTCTGGTTCTGGCCCAGGTTCTGGAACAGCCCCTGCAACTGGTTGGCCATCTCTTCCATGCCCGGCGGGGTCATGATTTCGACACCCATGGGGGAGGCGGCCAGATCCAGCTCGATCTCCTTGTCATCCAGCTGACCTTCCCGCAGTTTCTTGCGGAAAATCTGGCGGGTGTTGGAGTTGTCGGCTTTCTCTTCCTCACCCCAGCTGTTGCGCGGGTTGGGCAGCAGGGCGTCGAGGATGCGCTCTTCGGCGGCTTCCTCGGCGCGGTATTTCATCTTCTCCATCTCGGTCTCGCGCACCAGCTTGATGGCGACATCGGTCAGATCGCGGATGATGCTGTCCACTTCCTTGCCCACATAGCCCACTTCGGTGAACTTGGTCGCTTCCACCTTGATGAAGGGGGCGTTGGCCAGCTTGGCCAGGCGACGGGCGATCTCGGTCTTGCCGACGCCGGTCGGGCCGATCATCAGAATGTTCTTCGGGGTCACCTCGTGGCGCATCTCCTCGGAGAGCTGCATCCGGCGCCAGCGGTTGCGCAGGGCGACGGCGACCGCGCGCTTGGCGTCGGCCTGACCAATGATGTGTCTGTCCAGCTCGTGGACGATTTCTCTCGGGGTCATCTCGGACATGATGGCGTTCCTGTATCCGGGGCGGGCAGGGCCCACCCCTTGGAAAATGGGGTTTGGCTGGCGGCCTTATTTGGCGGCCCTATTTCGCCGACTTATTTAGCTGAATAATCCAGCACTTCGATGGTGTGGTTGCCGTTGGTGAAGACGCAGATGTCGCCCGCAATCTTGAGGGACTTCTCGACGATGGTCCTGGCATCCAGCTCGGTGTTCTCCAGCAGGGCGATGGCGGCGGACTGGGCGAAGTTGCCGCCGCTGCCGATGGCGATGAGATCGTGCTCCGGCTGCACCACGTCACCGTTGCCGGTGATGATGAAGGATTTGTGCTCGTCGGCGACGGCCAGCAGGGCTTCGAGGCGGCGCAGGGCGCGATCGGTGCGCCAGTCCTTGGCCAGCGCCACGGCGGCGCGCTCCAGGTTGCCCTGATGGGCCTGCAGTTTGGCTTCGAAGCGCTCGAGCAGGGTGAAGGCGTCGGCGGTGCCGCCGGCGAAACCAGCCAGTACCTTGCCGTTGTAGAGGCGATGAACCTTGCGGGCGTTGCCCTTCATGACGGTGTTGCCAAGAGAAACCTGGCCATCGCCACCGATGACGACCTGACCGTTGCGGCGAACTGAAACTATGGTAGTCACTTTACTTACCTCGCTTGAGCCGAATGACGGCCTGACTGTGCATGGAGGAAAAGATGGGGATGGCAAAACGGCTTTTCAAGCCTGTGCCGAGCACGGATCGCGGGGGAGGGATCGGGTGGGCGCGGGATGGCGCCAAAAGAAACAGGGCCGGGTGTTGCCACCCGGCCCTGTGCATGGACGCAGCGATCACCCCTTCTTGGGAATGCAGCCGCTGATGCCCGAGCCCTGCAGCTTGCGGTTGGCCGCGTCGGCCGCGGCCTTGCCGTTGAAGGGGCCCACCATCACCTTGTAGACGGCGCCACCGGCCCCGTTCACCACCTGCAGGCTGGAGGAGAGCCCGGCGGTGAAGGCGATGCGCGCCTTGAGGGATTCTGCGGAATCCTGGGAGCGCAGGGCGGCACACTGCATCATGTAGCGACCGCCGTCGGCGGCTGCGGTCTGGGCAGTCTGGGTCGCCGCCTTGGCCCTGGCGGCCTCGGCACGCTCCCGCTCCAGTTCGGCGCGGATCTCCCGCTCCATCCGCTCACGCTCGGCCTTCTGGTCGATCACCTGCTCCCGGGCGCTGGCGACCGGGGCGCCGGTGGCCGGCTTGGTCGGCTGCACCGGTTGCGGCTGATAGGGCTTCACCTGACCGATGGGGGTTCCCGGCTGGGGAATGTCGGTCGCGACCGGCTTGGGCAGCTTCTCCGGTTGCAGGGTCATGGTCTCGGCAGGCGGGGGCGGCAGCACGCCCGGCTGGGGCGGCGGCTCTATGATGTCCACCTGCTTGTTCTCCAGCCGCTCGATGTAGCTCCACTTCTCCTGGGGCAGGGTATTGCCCTGTGCCTTGGGTTTGTTGGCCTTCACCTGCTCTTCGATGGTGGGGGCATCGGCACCCTTGCCGTTGATGAGGTAGAGGAAGGCGCCGAAACCGACGACCAGGGCCCCGGCCAGCAGTGCCGGGATAACAGGAAAGCGGCGAGGGGCCGCTTTCTTGATGTTACGGCCACCCGCCCGTCGTCTCGGGCTGTTGCCGACGTAATCCCGGGTCGCCATCTATTACATGCGCTCCAGGGTGTGGATGCCCAGCACGCCCAGGCCCAGCTTGAGCACCTTGGCGGTGGCGGCGCACAACAGCAGACGGCTCTGGCGGGTCGCCTCGTCCACGCCGTCCTTGTTGATCGGGCAGGCTTCGTAGAAGGTCATGAAGTTGCCGGAGAGCTCGTACAGATAGGTACAGAGCAGGTGCGGCATCCCCTTGTCCGCCACGCCGTTGACCGCGTCGGAGAACTGGATCAGCTTCTGGGCCAGGGTCTCTTCGGCGTCTTCGCTCAGGACCACCTTGCCGCTCAGGGTATCGGCATCGACGCCAGCCTTGCGGAAGATGGACTGGATACGGGTGTAGGCGTATTGCAGGTACGGCGCCGTGTTGCCTTCAAAGGAGAGCATCAGATCCCAGTCGAAGATGTAGTCGGTGGTGCGGTTCTTGGAGAGATCCGCATACTTGACCGCGCCCATGGCGATGGCGTGCACCACCTGGGCCTTCTCTTCGGCAGAGAGGTCGCTGTTGCGGCTCTCCAGCAGGGCGCTGGCGCGCTCTTCCGCTTCGTTCAGCAGGTCAACCAGCTTGACGGTGCCGCCAGAGCGGGTCTTGTAGGGACGGCCGTCCTTGCCCAGCATCATGCCGAAGGCGTGGTGCTCGAGGGGCACGGATTCCGGCACATAGCCCGCCTTGCGGGTGATGGTCCAGGCCTGCATCAGGTGCTGGTGCTGACGGGAGTCGATGAAGTACATGACCCGGTCGGCGCCCAGGTTTTCGTAACGGTATTTGGCGCAGGCGATGTCGGTGGTGGTGTAGAGGAAACCGCCGTCGCTCTTCTGGATGATGACGCCCATGGGCTCGCCATCCTTGTTCTTGAACTCGTCCAGGAAGACCACGGTGGCCCCTTCGCTCTCGACCGCCAGCCCCTTGGCTTTCAGGTCGGCAACGATCTGCGGCAGCATGTCGTTGTACATGGACTCGCCCATGATGTCCTTGTTGGACAGGGATATGTTCAGGCGGTCGTAGTTGCGCTGGTTCTGCTCCATGGTCATGTCGACCAGCTTCTTCCACATGGTGCGGCAGTACTCATCGCCACCTTGCAGTTTCACCACGTAGTTGCGGGCGCGCTCGGCGAAGGCTTCGTCTTCGTCGTAGTGACGCTTGGCCTGGGTGTAGAAGGCTTCCAGGTCCTTGAGCTCCATGTCGGAGGCGTGCTCGTTGGCCATCTTCTCCAGATAGGCGATCAGCATGCCGAACTGGGTGCCCCAGTCGCCGATGTGGTTGGCACGCACCACCTTGTGGCCCAGGAATTCGAGGGCGCGGGCGGCCACGTCACCGAGCACGGTGGAGCGGATGTGGTGCACCGCCATCTCCTTGGCCACGTTGGGGGCGGAGTAGTCCACCACCACGGTCTGCGGCGCCGGCAGCTTCACGTTGGCGTTGTCGGAGGTCACCATGGCTTCCACCTGACCGGCCAGCCAGCACGGGTCGAAGAAGAAGTTGATGAAGCCGGGGCCGGCGATCTCGACCTTGGCGATCAGATCGGAGGCAGGCAGGTGCTCGATGATGGCAGCGGCCAGCTCGCGGGGATTCTTGCGGGCCGGTTTGGCCAGCAGCATGGCCAGGTTGGTGGCCAGGTCGCCGTGAGCCTTCTCCTTGCATCGGTCTACTTGCACCCGGGCTTCCAGGTCGGCGGGCAGGACGCCTGCGGACTTGAGATTGGCTACCGTTTGTTCAAGTAGATGATGAATATGCTCTTTCATAACTGACCACCGAGGTTGCGCGTCGAAAAGTGACTGACTGGATAAGGGCGTGAATTTTACCCGCATCGGGCCGAGAAAACTATAGGAACGGCCCGCACCCGTAGGTGTGGCGGATATTTCACTGCGTTTTCCACCACATTGCAGGATATTGATTTGGGTAAGTGGTGGTTATCCATTTCTACTGCATAACGAAACGGCTTGTCCAGGCTATTTTCCCCTGATTATGACAGGGTTATTTATACCGATTCGATCTGAATGATCCCGCTTCCCGTGGCGGTCGTATCCTTTGAGGACGCCGTTGGAGGATGATTCCCATGACACTGGTACTGTTTCCACTCTCCGCTCACCTGCTGCCGGGCGGCATCATGCCGCTGCGCATCTTCGAGCCCAGATACCAGCGCATGATCGCCGAGTCCCGGGAGCGGGAGTTCGCGCTCTGCATGCTGGACCCCCGCCAGCCCGACGCGCTGCGCAACATGTACCCCATCGCCACCCGGGTGCGCATCATCGATTTCGATCTGCTGCCCGATGGTTTGCTCGGCATCACGGTGCTCGGGGTGGAGCGGGTGCGTATCACGGATCTCTGGCAGGAAGAGGACGGTCTGCGGGTCGGCGAGGTGGAGCCCCTGCCCCCCTGGCAGAGCGGCAGGCTCCAGGCGGATCAGCACTCCCTGGCCAAGGCGTTGCAGGATGTGTTCAACGACTATCCGGAGTACGCGGCCCTCTATCCGGAGCCGGACTGGGAGGATGCGAGCTGGGTCGCCCAGCGCTGGCTGGAGGTGCTGCCCATCCCGGTGGAGCAAAAACAGTGGCTGGTGGCGGCCAAGGACAACCAGCCCACCCTCTCCCTGCTGAGCGGTCTGCTGGTCGCGAGCCATTGAATTCCCCTTCCCGGTGATCCTTTTTCCTCGCTCACCGTATTGGGGGTGAACACCACACGCGAGGGATGGCGCAATGGCATATACTGGCCAACCACAATCGGCTCCACGCAGGACATCGCCCCCCATGGACAACCCAGACGGCGACCTCACATCTTTGCTGGTCCGGGTGGCCGAGCGGGCCGACAAGGCTGCCTTCGCCACCCTGTTCCACCACTTCGCGCCGCGCATCCGCAGCTACGGGCTGCGCCACCTCGGCAGCGAAGCCAACGCCATGGAACTGGTGCAGGAGACCATGCTGCTGGTCTGGCAGAAGGCACGGCTCTATCACCCCGACAAGGGCGCCGCCACCACCTGGATCTACACAGTGATGCGCAACCAGAGCTTTGACATGCTGCGCCGCCGCCGCGCCAGCAAGGAGGAGCTCTGCGCCGAGGAGATCTGGCCGTTGCTGGAGTTCCGGGCCGAAGAGGAGCACCTGAGCGGCGGTGAAGACGCGGTGCTGACCCGCCAGATGGCCCACTATGTCGCCACGCTGCCGGAGCCGCAGCAGCAGGTGGTGCGCGGCATCTATCTGCAGGAGCTCTCCCAGCAGGAGCTGGCCGACCGGCTCGGCGTGCCCCTTGGCACCATCAAGTCCCGGCTGCGGCTGGCACTACAGAAACTGAAGGAACAAGTGGAGCAAGGCCATGATTAAGACCCATCCGACTGAACCCATGCTGCGCGCCTTCGCCGCCGACGAGCTGCCTCTGCCGCTGGCCGTCGGTGTCTCCGCCCATTGCGAGTTCTGCCCCGAGTGCGCCGCCCGGGTGAAGGAATTTGAAGAGGCGCTGGCGTGCCAGCATCTCGCCCCTGACGCGCCGGACGAGGCGCTGCCCGCCGGATTCGATGCCATGCTGGCGGGCATACTGCAACAGCCGGTGGTGACGGAGGTGGCGCTCGCCCTTCCCGAGAGCCCGAGGCCAGAGCTCAGGGTGGCGGGTCACAGTTACCGGCTGCCGCGGGCATTGGCAAGGCATCATGCCCCCAGGTGGCGTCATCTCGGGGCCATCCGTCAGGTCAGCCTGCCCCTGGACGAGATGGGGGCGCGGGCCAACCTGCTGCACATTGAGGCGGGGGGGCGGATCCCGGAGCACACCCACAAGGGATATGAGCTGACCCTGCTGCTGGCGGGCACCATCGAGGATGGCGACACCCGCTATCAGGCGGGGGACTTCATCTGGCGCGATGCCAGCCACGCCCACAGCCCCCGTACCCCGGACGGCTGCCTCTGCTACACGGTGCAGGATGCCCCTGTGCAGTTCACCAAGGGGCTGTCACGGCTGCTCAACGGCATCAGTCAGCACCTCTATTGAGTTGGGCTCACGGCTGCCCGGTGATCGCGGGCTGCCGCGCGACTGAGGCGGTATCACGGCATGAAAAAAGGGACCCTCGGGTCCCTTTTTTGTTGCTTGGGGGCGAAGCCCATCAGGCCACGAAGACCAGGTAGACGACGAAGGCCAGCAGGAAGCGGTAGATGGCGAACGGGATGAAGTCGAGACGACGGATCAGCGCCAGGAAGGTCTTGATGGCGACCATGGCCACCACGAAGGCGGTGACGAAGCCCACCGCAAACATGGGGAAGTCCGCCATGGAGAGGAAATCGCGGCTCTTGTAGAGATCCAGGCCGCTGGCCGCGATCATCATGGGTACCGCCATGATGAAGGAGAATTCCGCTGCCGCGTGGCGGCTGATGCCCATCAGCATGCCGCCGCTGATGGTGGCGCCGGAGCGGGAGAAGCCGGGCCAGAGTGCCAGGCACTGGAACAGGCCGATGCCGAAGGCCTGCTTGTAGCTGATGTCGTCCAGGGTCTCCGCGGTCACGGCGGGGCGGAACTTTTCGGCGATGATGAGCAGGATGCCACCGGCCACCAGGGCATACATCACGGTTTCCGGCCCGAACAGATTGGCCTTGATCCAGCTGTGGATAGCCAGCCCGACGAGCACGGCGGGCAGCATGCCGAGGATGACGTGCACCAGGGAGAGGGTCGCGTGGCCCGGGGTCGGTTTCTGACCGAAGTGAATGCCGATGAGTCCGAACAGGCGGCGCCAGAACATGACGACCACTGCCAGGATGGAGCCGAGCTGGATCACCACCTCGAAGGTGGCGGCCTTGGGTCCTTCAAACCCGAGGAGGTGGCCGACGATGATCATGTGGCCGGTGGATGAGACGGGGAGGAACTCGGTCAGGCCTTCCACTATGCCCAGCACAAAGGCGACGAACAGGGCGTAGGATTCGGTCATGGTGCAGATCTCTTGGTTATGGGGTCTGGATAAAATCAACCCCGAACGGGTCGGGGCGGCCAATGATGGCGGAAAATCGCGCGGGCAACCAGTGAATATTGGGGATTTCAGCGCCCTGTCCCGGCCGGGAAAGGGCGCTGGCGGACCATGCAGGGCGCGGCTTGAAGCATGTTGTCAGAAGCCATGACTGCCCCGTCACGTTCTGACAGGGCCGTCACGCCTGTTGACCTCTGCTTTATGATCTCTTTGTGCTGTCAGGCCAGTATGGACAGGATTTTCTGTTGAAGATCATCGTCCAGGGGGGGCTGCCCCAGGGCGTCGACGGCGCTCCTTATCTGTTGGGGATGGCTGGCGCCGATCAGGGCGCAGCTCACCACGGGGTCGCGCAGCACCCATTGCAGTGCGAGTTGCGACAGGGACTGACCCCGTTGCAGGGCCAGTGCATGCAGGGCGCGGACGGTGGCGAGCTTCTCCTCGGTGATCTGGTCCGCCGTGAGGAAGGGGCTGGCACTGGCGGCGCGGGAATCCGCGGGAATGCCCGCCAGGTAGCGATCGCTCAGCAGCCCCCCCGCCAGGGGGGAGAAGGCGACCACCCCCATGCCGTGCTCCCGGCAGGCCGGCAGGGTGTCGGGCTCAATATCGCGCTGGAACAGGGAGTATTTGAGCTGGTTGACCAGGCAGGGGGTGCCGAGCTCCGCCAGCCGGGCGGCAGCCTTGGCCGCGAGCGGTGCCGGGTAGTTGGAGAGGCCGATGTAGAGCGCCTTGCCCTGGCGCACCATCAGGGCCAGGGCCTGGCAGGTCTCCTCGAGCGGGGTGCGGGGATCCGGCCTGTGGTGATAGAAGATGTCCACGTAGTCGAGGCCCAGACGGCGCAGGCTCTGGTGCAGGCTGGCGAAGAGGTACTTGGCGCTGCCGCCATCGCCGTAGGGGCCGTCCCACATCACGTAGCCCGCCTTGCTGGCGATGATGAGCTCGTCCCGATAGGGAGCCAGGCTCCTCTTGAGCAGCGTGCCGAAGGTCAGTTCGGCAGATCCCGGCGGCGGCCCGTAGTTGTTGGCGAGATCGAAGTGGGTGATCCCCAGATCGAACGCCTGGTGCACCATGGCCTTCGCGGTGGCGGGATCGCTCCCGGCGCCGAAGTTGTGCCAAAGGCCCAGACCGATGCCGGGCAGGCGCAGGCCGTGGCGGCCCGCCGGTCGGTAGGACTGGCGCTGGTAGCGGTCGGGGGCGGCGAGGTAGTTGTCATCCATCACGGTGCGGTTCCTTGGGCTGGTGTGCAATGAGGAGCGGCGGGCCCTGCGGCCGGCCTCACCCCGGCTGATTCGGCGGTGCCATCGGGGCCGCCATGACGTGGCGGCGCGCCCGGGCCCCTTCGTCTGCCCGAGCGGGGCTGTCAGGGGGCAGGCATAAAGCGATAACGGGTCTGGTGGCGATAACGCTGCCCCGGCAGCAACCAGGGATCGCCGAGGGCGGGCCGGTTCGGGCTGTCGGGCAATTGCTGGGCCTCCAGGCAGAAGCCGTCGTAATCCCGGTAGGGTCGGCCCTGACGATCCGGCGTGCCGGTCAGCCAGTTGCCGCTGTAGAACTGCAGGGAGGGCTGATTGGTGTAGACCGCCATGGTCAGCTTGCCATCCCCCGAGATCACCCGGGCGGCCCATGGCTGATTGGACCCACCAAACGGCTCATCAGCAGGCTCAAAATCGCTGTTGTTGAGCAGAAATGCGTGATCGTACCCCTTGGCCAATTGCTGCTGGGGGTGGTCCAGCCACGCCTGGCCGATGGGGCGGGGGGCGCGCAGATCGAAGGGGCCTTCCACCGGGGCGATGGCCAGCGGCAGGCTCTGGTCATCCGTGGGCAGGTAGCGGTCGGCGTCGAGGCTGATGGTGTGGTGGCGGATGTCGCCACCGCCATCCAGGTTGAAGTAGGCGTGGCTGGTGAGGCTGACCGGGCTGGGGGCGTCCGTGCTGGCGCAGAAGTCGACCACCAGATCGCACTGCTCCAGCCGATACTCCAGGCTCACCCTCAGATTGCCGGGAAAGCCCTGATCCCCCGCCTGGGAGAGGAGCGCCAGCTTGACCCTGTCCGCCTCCTGCTCCTTGATCTGCCAGGTGCGGCGATGGAACCCGTCGCGCCCGCCGTGCAGGCAGTTGGCCCCCTGGTTGGCGTCCAGCGTCCAGCACTGGCCTTCCCGCTCAAGGCGGGCGCCGCCGATGCGGTTGGCAAAGCGCCCCGCCACGGCCCCCAGCCATACCTGCTGGGTGAGGTAGGCCTCGTCGGCGCAACCCAGCAGCACCTCCCGCCGCTCTCCCGCCACCGGCAGGGTGAGGGAGGTGAGGGTGGCCCCGTATGCGAGACCGCGCAGCCGCAGTCCCTCCTCGTTTTCCAGCTCGAATCTCATCATGGTTTGCGGTTCCCCGTCGTGATCCCGTCGCCCCCTGTCGGCGTCGCGAGTGCCGGGCAGGGGGCGTCACCCGTTGTCAGGCGTGCGTTACAGTCTGCCGGCCCCTGCGCTGGCACGGCAGACGTAGCAGTCCGCCTTGAGGCCGAAACGGGCCGGGTATTCCGCCTCCACCACGGCGATCACCTCGGCCACCTTCTCGGGGCGCAGCAGGGCGACCACGCAGCCACCAAAACCGCCGCCGGTCATGCGCACACCGCCTTCGCTGCCGATCCGGGCCTTGATGATCTCCACCAGGCCGTCGATGGGGGGCACGGTGATCTCGAAGTCATCCCGCATGGCGGCGTGGGACTGGCCCATCAGCTCGCCGAGGCGCACCAGATCGCCCTGTGCCAGCGCATCGGCCGCCGCCAGAGTGCGGGCGTTCTCGCCGACCACGTGGCGGGCACGGCGATAGCAGGCCTCGTCCAGACCGGCCTTGCCCGCTTCCAGGGTCGCCAGATCCAGGTCGCGCAGGGCCTTGACCCCGTAGTGACGGGCGGCGGTTTCGCACTGCTGACGACGGGTGTTGTATTCGCTGTCCACCAGGCCGCGGCGCACGTTGGAGTTGACGATGAGCACCGCCAGATCGGTGGGCATGGGGATGAGCCGGGTCTCCAGGGAACGGCAATCGAGCAGCAGGGCGTGATCCTGCTTGCCGCTCGCGGAGATCATCTGATCCATGATGCCGCAGTTGCAGCCGACGAACTGGTTCTCCGCCTGCTGGCCGTTGAGGGCGATTTCCGCCTGGCTGATGGCCAGCCCCTGGGCCTCCTTGAAGGCCTGGCCGATGGCCACCTCCAGGGAAGCGGAGGAGGAGAGACCCGTCCCCTGGGGCACGTTGCCGGAGACCACCAGATTGAGGCCGCGCAGGGCGTGGCCCCGTGCCTGCAGGTGTTTCACCACGCCGCGGATATAGTCGCTCCAGCGCTGGCTGGGGTGGTGCTCGATGGGTTGATCGAGACTGAACCGGTCGCGCTGGTTGTCGTAGTCGGCGGCGATCACTTCGACCAGGTTGTCGCCGCGCAGGCCGATGGCGACGCAGGTCTCGTAGTCGATGGCGCAGGGCAGCACGAAGCCGTCGTTGTAGTCGGTGTGCTCGCCGATGAGGTTGACGCGGCCTGGAGCCCGTACCAGCAGGTCGGGTTGTTGCTCAAACTGCTCGGCAAACACGGCGCTGACGCGCTGGCTCGGGGTCATAGGGCCTCCTCGTTGGACTGGTTCTGGTCGTTGTAGTGGATGGGACTGAGGGCGCGCAGCCGTTCCGCCGCCTGTTCCGGGGTGAGATCGCGCTGGGTTTCGGCCAGCATCTCGAAGCCCACCATGAATTTGCGCACCGTGGCGGAGCGCAGCAGGGGCGGATAGAAGTGGGCGTGCAGTTGCCACGCCTCGGGGCAGTCGGAACGGGGCGGGGCGAAGTGCCAGCCCATGGAGTAGGGGAAGCTGCACTGGAACAGGTTGTCGTAGCGGCTGGTGAGCTCCTTGAGCGCGATGGCCAGATCCTGTTGCTGTTCCCGGGTGAGATCCAGCATGGAGGGGACATGGGCCTTGGGCAGCAGCAGGGTCTCGAACGGCCAGGCCGCCCAGAAGGGCACCACCGCCAGCCAGTGGGCGGTCTCCACCACGATGCGGGAGCGATCCGCCAGCTCCCGCTCCACATAGTCCAGCAGCAGGGGGCGGCCGTGTTCGGCCAGCCAGGCGCGCTGGTGCGCCTCTTCCCTGGCAATCTCGTTGGGCAGGAAGTCGCTGCCCCAGAGCTGGCCGTGAGGGTGAGGGTTGGAGCAGCCCATGACGGCGCCCTTGTTTTCAAAGACTTGGACCCATTCCCACTGGTCAGAGAGCTCGGCCACCTGGTCCATCCAGGTGGTGATCACCCCTTCGATGGCGGGCAGGG
Organism: Aeromonas sp. R2-1; assembly: GCF_040908425.1. Taxonomy (NCBI): domain Bacteria; kingdom Pseudomonadati; phylum Pseudomonadota; class Gammaproteobacteria; order Aeromonadales; family Aeromonadaceae; genus Aeromonas; species Aeromonas sp. R2-1. The sequence goes on along the minus strand of NZ_JBFODR010000008.1, from coordinate 51,344 downwards.
GCAGCTCGGGCAGGGTCTTGCCGTGATCCGGCGAGAAGCAGATGACCCGGCTGGTGCCCCGGGCGGCTTCCAGCTTCAGCAGGGGATCCGGCGCCGCGTCAGCGGCCGGGGTGTCCTGCATCAGGGCGGCGAAGTCGTTGGTAAAGACGAAGGTGCCCTGATAGTCGGGGTTGATATCGCCGGTCACACGGGCGTTGCCCGCACAGAGGAAGCAGTCGGGATCATGGGCCTGGCTCGGCGCCTGGCTCACCTTCTCGACCTGGCCTTGCCAGGGGCGCTTGGCCCTGTGAGGGGAGACCAGCACGTACTGGCCGGTGAGTGGGTTGAAGCGGCGGTGGGGGTGATCAACGGGGTTGAACATCATCACTCCAGTCTGTGAGTTGAATACATCCGAAGGCGCAGGCCAGGGCCTACGCCTCGTAACCATTGGGGTTGGCGGACTGCCAGCGCCAGCTGTCGGCGCACATGGCGGCGAGATCCCGGCTGGCGTGCCAGTCCAGTTCCCGAGCGGCCTTGGCGGGATCGGCCCAGCACTCGGCGATGTCGCCGGGACGCCGTGGCTCGATCCGGTAGGGAAGGGGCCGACCGCAGGCGGCCTCGAACGCCGCGACCATCTGCAGCACGCTCTGGCCCTGGCCCGTGCCCAGGTTGTAGGCGTGGACACCGCCCCGTCCGGCGCAGTGTTCCAGAGCCTTGACGTGCCCTTCGGCGAGATCCATCACATGGATGTAGTCGCGCACCCCGGTGCCGTCGACGGTTGGGTAATCGTTACCAAAGACCGAGAGGCAGTCGCGCCGGCCGATGGCGACCTGGGTCAAAAACGGCATCAGATTGTTGGGGATGCCCTGGGGATCCTCCCCCAGAGTGCCGGACTCGTGGGCGCCGACGGGGTTGAAATAGCGCAGCAGGGTCATGCTCCAATGGGGCTCGGCCCGCTGCAGATCCTCGAGGATCTCCTCGATGATCAGCTTGGATCGGCCGTAGGGGTTGGTGGCGCTGCGGGGGAAATCCTCCCGGATCGGGGTGCTGGCGGGATCGCCGTAGACGGTGGCCGACGAGCTGAACACCAGATTGCGTACCCCGGCCCGTTTCATCGCCTGCAGCAATACCAGGGTGCCGCTCAGGTTGTTCTCGTAGTAGTCCAGCGGGATGCGGGTCGACTCGCCGACCGCCTTGAGGGCGGCGAAGTGGATCACGGCGTCGATGTGCTGCTCCCTGAAGATGCGATCCAGCAGGGCCGGGTCACGGATGTCCCCCACGTAGAAGCGGGGCTCGCGCCCGCTGATGGCGGCGACACGGGTCAGGACGCTCGCCTTGCTGTTGCAGAGGTTGTCTACCACCACGGGCTCCATGCCTGCGGCCTGCAAGGCCAGACAGGTGTGGCTGCCGATGTAGCCGCAACCGCCGGTGACCAGTACTTTCATCCGTTGTTCCACCCTCAACTCCTCGCATCAGGAAAGCCTGAGCAGGAGTCTAGCCGAGGGGCTGACGGGCAAACTGTGAGCTGCTTAACAAATATGTGTAAACGATTACACTTGTTTTCATCGACCAATGTGGCAAGTTCTGATTTTTCCCCCTGTTATCAGTGACATTGAACGGTATAATGCGGTCAGTTGCAGCGTGAAATAAGTGAAAACAGCATGAGCACCATCAAGGATGTCGCCCGTTTGGCCAATGTGTCAGTGGCAACGGTTTCACGGGTGATGAACAACTCACCCAAGGCCAGTGCCGCCTCCCGCGAGGTGGTGCTGAAGGCCATGGCCGAGCTGGGCTATACCCCCAACGCCAACGCGCGGGCCCTGGTCAGCCAGACCTGTGACACCATGGGAGTGGTGGTGGGCGACGTGGCGGATCCTTTCTTCGGCGCCCTGGTCAAAGGGGTCGCGGCGGTGGCGGTGGAGCAGGGCTTGCATCTGTTGATGGGTAATGGTTTTCACCGCGCCCAGCAGGAGCGGGAGGCCATCGAGCTGCTCATCGGTAAACGCTGCGAGGCACTGGTGGTGCACAGCAAGGCGCTCGGCGACGAGGAGCTGGTCGACTACGCCCTGCGCGCCCCCGGCATGGTGCTGATCAACCGCGACATTCCGAGTCTGAGGGGGCGCTGCATCGCCCTCAACAACCGCCAGGGTGCGGCGACCGCCACCCGTCATCTGCTGGATCTCGGCCACCGCCATATCGCCTTCCTGAGCTCGGATCACGCCATCGAGGATGCGCTGTTGCGCCACCAGGGCTATCAGGATGCCCTGGCGGAGGCGGAGGTCTTCGCCGATCCCGAGCTGGTGGAGAGCGGCATGCCCAATGAAGAGGGGGGCGAGCGCGCCATGCTCAACCTGCTGGCCAAGGGGTTGCCCATCACGGCGGTGGTGGCCTACAACGACGCCATGGCGGCAGGGGCCATCTCTGTGCTGGCGGACAACGGCCTCAAGGTGCCGGAAGAGGTGTCTGTGGTGGGCTTCGATGACATCATCTACGCCAGATACCTGAGGCCCAAGCTCTCCACCATGCGCTATCCCATCGAGCTGATGGCGGCCCAGGCGGCCAAGCTGGCGCTGCAACTCGCCGCAGGGGAGAGCGAATCGGTGCAGAGCCGCATCTATACCCCCACCCTGATCAACCGCCATTCGGTCGCTCCCGTCAGGTCCTGATCGCAGCGCTTGCGCCCGTCGGCGCAAGCGCTGCACCTGGCGAACCCGTACTGCAGCCCATAAAGCGCCCCTCCATCGCTCAGACGATAGATAGCTCAGACCATGGATAGCTGAGAGCATGGCTAGCGCAGACCACAGAGGGTTGCCTGAGGAATGATAACCGTCCCCTCACGCTCCCTGCCTGCCGAACTCGGCAGCTCTTCCCGCTCGTCTGTCACGAGCCCCTCTCCCCCGGTCTGCCGAGCCTCACTTCTTGCCAGATCCTGCCAGACGCCCGCCATGGCTTTTCTCTGCGCCGGGCAGGGGCTCTCGTGGCCTCTGCACACTCCTTCGAGAGGCCGGGCTGCGTGCGTGCCCGGAACCGGGTTGAGGCGCTCCAGCGCCTGATGGAGCGAGGGGGGCGCGATGTCGGGTCTTTGCCATGGCTTGCTCCGCTGGCTCGGCCATTGCCTTCCGGTTTCACACTCCCGGGCATCTTCTGCCCTTCCGAAGGTCCGCTTTTTCCCCCATGGGGTCATTTACCCGGATTTATCCGATTTTTACTCCGTTTTACTTAACAAAATGAGTGTAATCGTTTACATCTGTGTGAGCGGGATCGCCGATCACCGGGCAAAACTCTCCTACACTGCAGTGGTTTTCAGCGTGAATGCAGGGAGAAGTGAAGCATGCTCAGGGAGATAGTGGCCCGTCAGGATTGGCAGACCCAGGGGATCACCGCCGTGAACCGGTTGCCAGCCCATACCCCCTTGTCCAGTTGGCGCAGTGAAGGGGAAGCCAGGATGGGGGGGTTGTCACCTTTCCGCCTGCTGCTGGACGGCGAGTGGCAGTTCTCCTGGTTCGAGGCCCCGGAGCGGGTGCCGGAGCAGTGGCTGGTAGAGGATCTGCCGGATGCCTGCCCCATCAAGGTGCCGGGCAACTGGCAACTGGCTGCGGCCTATCCGGGGGCGCGACCCGTCACGGATGTGCCCATCTACACCAACATCAAGTACCCCTTTCCCTGCGACCCGCCCCGGGTGCCTGCCGAGAATCCCACCGGTTGCTACTCCCGCGAGTTCACCATTGCTGCGGACTGGCTGGCCGAGGGGCAGACCCGGATCATCTTCGACGGAGTGGACAGCGCGTTTCACCTCTTCTGCAACGGCCGCTGGGTCGGCTACTCCCAGGACAGCCGGCTGCCGGCGGAATTCGATCTGACCCCCTTCCTTCAGGCCGGGGCCAACCGCCTCGCCGTCCTGGTGCTGCGCTGGTCTGACGGCTCCTATCTGGAAGATCAGGACATGTGGCGCATGAGCGGCATCTTCCGCTCCGTCAGCCTGCTGCACAAACCGACCCGTCATCTGATGGATATCCGGGTGACGCCCGAGCTCGACGCCTGCTACCGGGATGCCCGCCTCAAGGTTGAATTGCAGGCGGCCAACGGAGCCGGTCTGTCGGTGGAGGCCAACCTCTATGATGGCGACGAGCGGGTTGCGACCCTGCGCCAGCAGATCGGCACCCAGGCCATCGACGAGAAAGGGGTGTATGACGATCGCGCCGAGCTGTGCCTGACGGTAACGGCGCCACACAAGTGGAGCGCCGAGACCCCGCACCTCTATCGCCTGACCCTGACCCTGCTGGACGAGCAGGGAAGCGCTCTCGAGAGCGAGGCCCATGACGTGGGCTTTCGGGCGGTGGAAATCCGTGGCGGCCTGCTGCGGGTCAACGGCCAACCCCTGCTCATTCGTGGCGCCAATCGCCATGAACACCATCCCGCCACGGGTCACGTGGTGACCCCGGCCGACATGGAGCAGGATCTGCTGCTGATGAAGCGGCACAACTTCAACGCGGTGCGCTGCTCCCACTATCCCAATCACCCCGAGCTCTATCGCCTGTGCGACCGGCTCGGCCTCTATGTGGTGGACGAGGCGAACCTGGAGACCCACGGCATGACCCCCATGGGGCGGCTGGCGCGGGATCCCGCCTGGAGCAACGCCTTCCTGGAGCGGGTCACCCGCATGGTGGCCAGGGACTTCAACCACCCCTGCATCATCATCTGGTCCCTAGGGAACGAATCCGGTTATGGTCCGGCCCACGACGCCATGTATCGCTGGGTGAAGGGGGCGGATCCCAGCCGCCCGGTGCAGTACGAAGGGGGCGGGGCCGACACCCCGGCCACCGACATCATCTGCCCCATGTATGCCCGTACCCACCAAGATCAACCCTTCCCGGCGGTGCCCAAGTGGGCGCTGGCCAAGTGGATCGGCCTGCCGGAAGAGACCCGGCCGCTGATCCTGTGCGAATACGCCCACGCCATGGGCAACAGCCTGGGGGGCTATGCCCATTACTGGCAGGCATTTCGCGATCATCCGCGGCTGCAGGGTGGGTTTGTCTGGGATTGGGTCGATCAGGGGCTGGACAAGCAGACCGACGATGGCCGCCATTTCTGGGCCTATGGTGGCGATTTTGGCGACACTCCCAACGATCGCCAGTTCTGCTGCAACGGCCTGCTGTTCCCCGATCGCACCCCCCATCCCTCCCTGTTTGAAGCCCGGCGTGCCCAGCAGCCCTTTGTTCTGACCCTGCAGGGTCGCCAGCCGCTGACGGTGGAGATCCGCAGCGAATACCTGTTCCGCGAGACGGATAACGAGACTCTGCAGTGGCGTCTGTGTGAAGACGGCGTGGTGGTGAGCCAGGGTGAATGCCCGCTCGAGCTGGCCCCCCGGGGGAGCGTAACGCTGACCCTGCTGGAGCAACTGCCGGCCTTTGCGCCGGGGGCGCTCGCCTGGCTGGATCTCGCCATCGTGCAGCCCACCGCCACGGCCTGGGCCGGAGCGGGTCACGAGGTGGCTCGCCAGCAATGCCTGTTGCCCGCGCCCCTGGCGCTGCCGTCGGCCTGCCCGGCGGTCAGCCTGACCGAGCAGCGCGATCACTGGGTGCTTGGCGCCGCAGATTCCCTGTGGCAGCTCGACAAGGCCAGTGGTCGCATCGTCAGCTGGCAGAAGCAGGGCCGCGAGCGGCTGCGCGACGCCATCGCCGATCACTTCTATCGGGCGCCGCTCGACAACGATATCGGCACCAGCGAGGCGGATCACGCCGATCCCAACGCCTGGATTGCCCGCTGGCAGGAGGCCGGACTCAATGATCTGCAGCACCGCTGTCTCGGCCTGGAGGCGAGTCCGGAGCTGGGTCTTATCACGGCGCACCACGGCTACTTCGTGGGTGACGAGCCGAAGATCCTGACCCGCTGGCATCACAGGGTGGACGGGGAGGGCGCCATGCACCTCGCCATCGAGGTGGAGGTGGCCGCCGACATGCCCTCCCTGCCGCGCATCGGTGCCCGGCTCTGGCTGGCCGATGAACCGGCCGAAGGTGCCCCGGTGAGCTGGCTGGGGCTTGGCCCCCACGAGAATTACCCGGATCGCCGGCTCGCCGCCGATCTCGGTCGCTGGCAATTGCCCATCGAGGCGTTGCACACCCCTTATGTCTTCCCGACCGACAACGGACTGCGCTGCGATACCCGCGCACTGCAACTGGGGGATCTGGCGGTGGAGGGGCGCTTCCACTTCAGCGTCAGCCGCTACAGTCAGCAGCAGCTGGCCGAAGCCCGTCACCAGACCGATCTGGTGGCTCTGGGGGGCACGCACCTGTGCCTCGATGGCTTCCACATGGGGGTAGGAGGCGACGACTCCTGGAGCCAGAGCGTGCGGCCCGAGTTCTGGCTGTTGCCGGGGCGTTATCACTGGCACTGCCGTCTGAGCTAGCCGGACCCGCCGTCGCGAGATGGCGAGACTCAAAGGCGGTTTCTCACGTAACTATTTAATTTTTAACAATATTACGGCTATGTAACAGAGTGTAAACGTTTTCATTTTGTTGCCAGGATCACAGACCGCCTCACAACAAACTGATTACATTAGGCTGGCGCCAGCTCAAACGGTGTACAGCATTCCCTACAAAAAACAGATAGAGATCGGAGCATAACAATGAAAAAACTCACGACAGTTGCCACCTTGCTGATGGGACTGATGGCGGGAGCCCAAGCCCAGGCCGATACCCGTATCGGGGTCACCGTCTACAAGTACGACGACAACTTCATGGCCGTGGTGCGCAAGGCCATCGAGAAAGAAGCGGCGGCCACCCCGGGTGTGGAACTGCTGATGAACGACTCCCAGAACGACCAGTCCAAGCAGAACGACCAGATCGACGTGCTGCTGGCCAAGGGCGTGAAGGCCCTGGCCATCAACCTGGTTGACCCGGCGGCGGCCCCTGTCGTGATTGAGAAAGCCCGTGCGGACGAGATCCCCGTGGTCTTCTACAACAAGGAACCGAGCGCGGCCGACCTGGCCAGCTATGACAAGGCCTACTACGTGGGCACCGACTCCAAGGAGTCCGGCATCATCCAGGGCCAGCTGATCGCCAAGCACTGGAAAGCGCACCCCGAGTGGGATCTGAACAAGGATGGCGTCATCCAGTTCGTGCTGCTCAAGGGTGAGCCTGGCCACCCGGATGCGGAAGCCCGCACCACCTACGTCGTCAAGACTCTGAACGATGGCGGCATCAAGACCGAGCAGCTGCACATGGATACCGGTATGTGGGATACCGCCATGGCCAAGGACAAGATGGACGCCTGGATCTCCGGTCCGAACGCCAACAAGATCGAAGTGGTCATCGCCAACAACGACGGCATGGCGATGGGCGCCGTGGAATCCCTGAAGGCCCAGGGCAAGACCGCCATCCCGGTGTTCGGTGTTGACGCCCTGCCGGAAGCCCTGGCCATGGTCAAGAGCGGTGCCATGGCCGGTACCGTGCTGAACGATGCGGCCAACCAGGCCAAGGCCACCTTCGAGCTGACCAAGAACCTGGCCGAAGGCAAGCCGGCCGGTGAAGGCACCAACTGGAAGATCGACAACAAGGTCGTCCGCGTTGCCTACGTGGGCGTAGACAAAGACAACCTGTCCCAATTCGAGTAATTCCTCCCCTCAGGGCAAGGGAGATCCCCTTGCCCTCTTTTCAACCAGATGTGATGGCTGATATGACAACACGGCAACAATCAGAATGGCTGTTGGAGATGATTGACGTCAGTAAGAGCTTTCCTGGCGTCAAGGCACTCGATAATGTCAATTTACGGGTCCGTCCTCATTCTGTGCATGCGTTGATGGGCGAGAATGGCGCAGGGAAGTCCACGCTGCTCAAGTGCCTGTTCGGCATCTACGAGAAGGATCAGGGCAAGATCTTCTTCAAGGGACAGGAGATCAACTTCACCTCGTCCAAAGAGGCGCTGGAGAATGGCGTTTCCATGGTGCACCAGGAGCTGAACCTGGTACTGCAACGCACCGTGATGGACAACATGTGGCTCGGCCGCTATCCCACCAAGGGACTGTTTGTCGACCACGGCAAGATGTATCAGGACACCAAGCATATCTTCGAGGAGCTGGACATCGACATCGACCCCAGGGTCAAGGTCGGCACCCTGTCGGTTTCCCAGATGCAGATGATCGAGATTGCCAAGGCATTCTCCTATGACGCCAAGATCGTCATCATGGATGAACCCACCTCCTCCCTGACCGAGAAAGAGGTCAACCACCTCTTCAAGATCATCAACAAGCTCAAGGAGAAGGGGTGCGGCATCGTCTACATCTCCCACAAGATGGAAGAGATCTTCCAGCTCTGTGACGAGATCACCATATTGCGGGATGGCCAGTGGGTGGCGACCCAGCCCCTCAAGGGCATGACCATGGATCAGATCATCGGCATGATGGTCGGCCGCGAGCTCACCCAGCGCTTCCCGGAAAAAACCAACCAGCCCAAAGAGGTGATCCTCGAGGTCGAGCACCTGACGGCCAAGAACCAGCCTTCCATCAAGGACGTGACCTTCAACCTGCACAAGGGGGAGATCCTCGGCATCGCCGGTCTGGTGGGGGCCAAGCGCACCGACATCGTGGAGACCCTGTTCGGCATCCGCGATCGCAGCGAAGGGACCATCAAGCTGCACGGCAAAGAGGTGGCGAACCACAACGCCCACGAGGCGATCCAGAACGGCTTCGCCCTGGTGACCGAGGAGCGCCGCTCCACCGGGATCTATTCACGCCTCGACATCGCCTTCAACTCCCTGATCGCCAACATGGACAACTACAAGGGATCCATGGGGCTGCTCAGCGACAACAAGATGAAGAGTGATACCCAGTGGGTCATCGACTCCATGCGGGTCAAGACACCGACCCAGCAGACCCAGATCGGCTCCCTCTCCGGTGGCAACCAGCAGAAGGTGATCATCGGTCGCTGGCTGCTGACCCAGCCCGAGATCCTGATGCTGGATGAACCGACCCGGGGTATCGACGTCGGCGCCAAGTTCGAGATCTACCAGCTCATCCTGGAGCTGGCGAAGAAGGACAAGGGCATCGTCATCATCTCCTCCGAAATGCCGGAACTGCTCGGCATCACGGACCGCATCATGGTCATGAGCAATGGCCGGGTCGCGGGGATTGTCAACACCAAAGAAACTGACCAGAGCGAGATCCTGCGCCTGGCATCTCTGTACCTATAAAGACAGGAAGACATTATGGAGTCGGCTAAAAATTTCAATCTGATGCAGGCGCTCAAAGAGAACGGCATCTATGTGGTGTTGCTGGTGTTGCTCATGATCATCGTGATCAAGGAGCCCTCCTTCCTCAGCCTCACCAACCTCAGCAACATCCTGACCCAGTCCTCGGTACGGGTCATCATCGCCCTCGGGGTGGCGGGCATCATCATCACCCAGGGTACTGACCTGTCGGCCGGTCGTCAGGTCGGTCTGGCGGCGCTGATCGCGGCCACCATGCTGCAGGCCCTGACCAACGTCAACAAGGTCTTCCCCACCCTGGGGGAGGTGCCCATTCCGGCGGTGATCCTCCTGGTGTGCGTGGTGGGCGCCCTGATTGGTCTGGTCAACGGCCTGATCGTCGCCTACCTGAACGTGACGCCCTTCATTACCACCCTGGGCACCATGATCATCGTCTACGGCATCAACTCCCTCTATTTCGACTCCGTAGGGGCTTCCCCGGTAGCCGGGTTTGATCCTCGCTTCTCCAACTTTGCGCAGGGCTTCATCCGGATTGGCGGGTTCAAGCTCTCGTACCTGACCTTCTATGCGGCCATCGCCAGCGTCTTCGTCTGGGTGCTGTGGAACAAGACCCGCTTTGGCAAGAACATCTTCGCCATCGGTGGCAACCCGGAAGCGGCCAAGGTGTCCGGCGTCAACGTCGCCGTCAACCTGGTGGTCATCTATGCCCTGGCCGGTGTCTTCTACGCCTTCGGCGGCATGCTGGAAGCGGGGCGGATCGGCAGTGCCACCAACAACCTCGGCTTCATGTATGAGCTGGATGCCATCGCGGCCTGCGTGGTGGGGGGCGTTTCGTTTGCCGGCGGTGTGGGAACTGTCGCGGGTGTGATCACCGGCGTACTTATCTTCACGCTGATCAACTATGGTTTGACCTACATCGGTGTCAGCCCTTACTGGCAGTTCATCATCAAGGGCGGCATCATCATCCTGGCGGTAGCCCTGGACTCCATGAAGTACGCCAAGAAGAAGTAAGCATTGGCAGGGAGGGCCGGGTCATCCCGGCCCTTTCACTCTGGAGGGACCCATACCATGGCATTCAAAGTCAAAATCAACGTGCTGCTGCTGCTCGCCATTCTGGTCACCATCGGTACCGCCTGGTTCAGCGTCAACCACTTCATCAGCGGCTACATCCGCACCCAGGCCACCCAGAACATCAACGAGCAGATCACCCTGGTCAGGGAGAAGCTGGCGGGTGACATCAACCAGAAGGTGCTGCTGGCCGCCAACCTCAACCTCGGGGTGACCAGCGTCAAGAAGGCGCTGCAGGAGACCGGCTTTCACAACATCGTCAAGCTCATTGGCGACATGGCATTCGACGCGAACGGGGTCATCGACGACAAGGCCAGGGTTGACGCCCTGCGCAAGCTGATCCCCGCCGCCAACAACCAGATCACCGTCAGCCCGCTGGAGCAGCTGGACGGCAAACCCGTCATCTCCATCCTGGTGCCGCGCGGTGCCGACTCCGCCTACCTCTACTACCTCGACATGAGCGAGTTCAAGACGCTGCTGACCAAGGTAAGCGGGGAAGGGCGTTACTTCTCCCTCACCGACAGTCAGGGACAGGTGCTCTACAGCAGCAAGCCCCAGGGAGAGAGCGAGAGCCGCCCCAACAAGCTGGATATTCGCGGCAGCGAGTGGACCCTGACCGGTTATGTGGATCTCGACTATATCCGGGCCATGACCCAGGCGCTCAACGGCAAGATCACCCTGGCCCTGCTCGGGGTGGCGGCGCTGGTACTGGCCCTCTCCATGGTGGCCCTCAACCTGGCCTATAGACCCATCCTCTCCTTGCGCGACCTGGTGCAGGAGCTCTCCCAGGGCAATGGGGATCTGACCCGCCGGCTCACGGTGACCAGCAAGGATGATCTCGGCCAGATCTCGGCGGGCATCAACCGTTTCATCGAGCAGTTGCAGGGCATGATGGGGGAGGTGAGACAAGCGAGCGGCCAGCTCAATGAAGGGATATCGGCATTGGCGAGGCAGACGGGGTCAGCCCAGGGCCTGCTGGCGGAGCATGTGCGGGAGACCGAACAGGTTGTCACCGCCATCAACGAGATGAGCCGTACTGCCGTCTCGGTATCGGAGAGCGCGGCCAATACTGCCCAGCTGACCGGCCAGAGCCAGCAACTGGCCAACCAGTCGCGTCAGGTGGTGGATCAGGCCATGGCCAGCGTCACTGCGCTGGTGACGGAGGTGGAGGCCACGGCACACTCCATCGAAGCCATGCAGCAGGATGTGCAGCAGATAGGCTCGATTCTCGGGGTCATCGGTGGCATCGCAGAGCAGACCAACTTGCTGGCCCTCAACGCCGCCATCGAGGCGGCCCGGGCTGGTGAACAGGGGCGGGGGTTTGCGGTGGTGGCGGACGAAGTGCGCTCTCTGGCGGGACGCACCCAGAAGAGCACTGCCGAGATCCAGACCATGCTGACCCGGCTGCAACGGGGCACCCAGACCGTGGTGGCCGCCATGGGCAACACCCGGCAGAGTTGCCAGGATGCGGCGGAAAACACCAGCAAGGTGAATGCGTCACTGGATCTGATGGCAGGAGAAGTGGTGGAGATCAACGATCTCATCAGCCATATCGCCACGGCCGCGGAGGAGCAGAGTGCCGTTGCCGAGGAGATCAATCGCAACATGAGTGCCATCGCCGAGGTGATCACCCAGCTCAAGGGGAATGGCGAGCGCACCGTGGACAGCTCGAATGCCATGCAGCGCACCTATGACAGGCTGCGGGAGATAGTGGGGCACTTCCGGCTGGAATAGCGCCGGCTGGGCGAGTCCGGGGCATCCTGGCCAGCAACATCGTGGCCGGGGTGACCCATCAGCGGGCTGACGTGAAAAAGGCCCAAAAAAGATGGGGGCGACTTGCGTCGCCCCCGATAGTCTTATCGCTCATATCCTTGAACGAAGTTGCTCCCTGCAATCCCTGACTATACCTCTTCCTTTAGGTTTCCCCTTCCCAATCCTTTGGGGTGTCCTTTAGCCATCATGGCCTGACGAGTCATCCGTTCCCGTCGCACTTTCTCCGTCCTGGGAGGTGTCCTTTACCACATCCTGTGGTGAGTCCATTTGCCCAACCCTGGCAGCCAGTCTTCCTGACCGACTTCATTGCGTCCGTGCAGGAGTAACTATAAGGATTTCGCGCAGGGCGACAATGACATGCTGAAAAACGTTTTATTCAAACTGGTTTCCCGCGAAAGGATAATGAAGTTATCTTTTTTAAAATCATGGTTTTAATGATCTATCGTGCTGTTTTTTCACGCGTATCTTCCGACTATGGCGAGAATTTTGTTGGCACTTTACTTACGCAGTATATGGCGAATGTCTCACAAGGCGTTTAACTGCGGTTCAGAATCCTGGGAGGCCGGTCAGTGTCGATCGCAGATGAGGGCGGGCAGCGGGCATGATGCTGGTGGCGTGGTCCGGATCCCATTCAGGAGATAAAGGAGGTAAAGCGGGGATGACCCAAGAGGAGCTCGCCTCCCCTTGGGCGAGAGGGTCAGGGGTGCTGGCTGCCACCGTACCATTGGCATAGGTAGGCGGGTACCAGCATCTGGGGTGCCTGGTCAACGTGACAGACCACCAGCGGCATGGCGGGGGCTCCCTGGGCATGCACCAGGGCCGGTGTCATGGGCAGGACCAGGGCGACGAACAGAAACAGCGACGGGATCTTCATGGTTATCTCCTTGGTGACGGGAACGAATGTGACAAGCATCACTTTTTGAGTTAAGGCGAACCCGAAATCGGCGCAAGGTGACTGAAAAAATTCAACTAATGAAAAAACTTTGAATCCCGGTTGCACTCCGGTCGGTGAAAAAGTCGCCATCAGGATGCGTGCAAAATGCATATCCATATAAAAGAGATAGTGCACACGACTTGGCGATGAGGCTCGCCATCTGGCCCGGGCGGGCCGCCATGATCTGGGACAAGAGATGGATTATTCAGCGATAAAGGAGCAGGTGATTATTTATGTGAGAGCAAACGGGATGATAAGCGAGGATAAATTCAAAGGTGGGTGAACTTTATTCAAAAAATGAGCGTTTTGATTTTAATGCAGTGATTTATTTGATGTTTTTTATTGGTGGCTATCCATTTGTGGATACCATAGATGAATGAAATTGCGCTCTTTGTGGAATATATTGGGGCTTTATTGCGTATTTATGCCGGATGGAGGGTGAGGAAAATGTCAGATATGTAAACTCCATCATAAATTAACTTCTGAATTTATGCAGTCTCGGGTGAATGTGATCAATGTCCAAGTTTGGTGGAGTTGCCAGACCTAATCTCTGCGTCGAAAGGCAAGGGCAGGATAGAACACAAGCCGAGTACCCTACATAAAGAATATCCCGCCTTAGCCACGAGCCTGAATAGAAGGAATCTATTCAATCACTCGCAGGGACCACTGCTAGACGGAATATCATCATGAGCAAATTTTATGTAGGTTCTGAAGTTGGCCAGTTGCGCCGTGTCATGTTGCACCGCCCCAACCTCAGTCTGAAGCGTCTGACCCCTTCCAACTGCCAGGATCTGCTGTTTGACGACGTCCTGTCCGTGGAACGTGCCGGTCAGGAGCACGACAAATTCGCTCAGGTACTGCGCGATCAAAATGTCGAAGTCTTCCTCCTGACCAATCTGCTGGCGGAAACCCTGGACGTGCCGGAAGCCAAAGCCTGGCTGCTGCAACACCAGGTCTCCGACTATCGCCTCGGCACTGCCCTGGCCAACGACGTGCGCTGCTTCCTGGCGGACATGCCTCACCGCGAGCTGGCCCGCATCCTCTCCGGCGGCCTGACCTACTCCGAGATGCCCTACAGCGGCGTCAACATGGTGGTCGGCATGCATGCCCCGACCGATTTCATCATCGAACCGCTGCCCAACCACCTCTTCACCCGCGATACCTCCTGCTGGGTCTATGGCGGCGTCTCCATCAACCCCATGGCCAAGGCCGCCCGTCGTCGCGAGACCAACCACGTGAAGGCCATCTACCGCTGGCACCCGCAGTTTGCCGGCCAGGAGTTCATCAAGTACTTCGGTGACGAGGAGCGCGACTACGACAACTCCACCATCGAAGGGGGCGACGTCCTGGTCATCGGCCGTGGCGCTGTGCTCATCGGCATGTCCGAGCGCACCACGCCACAAGGGGTGGAGCATCTGGCCCGCAGCCTGTTCAAGCACGGTCAGGCCAAGCAGGTCATCGCCATGGAGCTGCCAAAACACCGCAGCTGTATGCACCTCGACACCGTCATGACCCACATGGATGTCGACACCTTCTCCGTCTATCCGGAAGTCATCCGCAAGGATGTGAACTGCTGGAGCCTGACCCCGGGCGGTGCCACCGGGATGAACATCAAGGAAGAGGGTTACTTCGTCACCGCCATCGAGAAGGCGCTGGGTGTCGATCAGCTCAAGCTCATCACCACAGGTGGTGACACCTTCGAGGCCGAGCGCGAGCAGTGGAACGATGCCAACAACGTGCTGACCGTGCGTCCCGGCGTGGTGGTGGGTTACGAGCGCAATACCTACACCAACGAGAAGTACGACAAGGCAGGCATCACAGTGCTGCCCATCCCAGGTGAAGAGCTGGGACGTGGTCGCGGCGGCGCCCGCTGCATGAGCTGCCCGATGGAACGCGACGGCATCTAACAAGACGGCGTGGCGCCGGCAAGAGGCCGGCGCCACAGATACCAAGACTCGAGAGTAACACTCATGAAAAAACCAACTGTCGTCGTCGCCCTAGGTGGCAATGCTCTGCTCCGTCGTGGCGAGCCGCTCGAAGCTGACATCCAGCGCAAAAACATCGCCACCGCGGCCAAGACCATCGCCCTGATCGCTCAGGAGTACAACGTGGTGCTGGTGCATGGCAACGGCCCGCAAGTCGGTCTGCTGGCCCTGCAAAACAGTGCCTACACCAAGGTATCCCCCTATCCGCTGGATGTGCTGGGTGCCGAGTCTCAGGGCATGATCGGCTACATGCTGATCCAGGAGCTGAAGAACCTGATGCCGAGCCGCAACGTCACCGCCCTGCTGACCCAGGTGCAGGTCGATCCCAAGGATCCGGCGTTTGCCAATCCGACCAAATTTATCGGCCCCGTCTACGAAGAGGCTGAAGCCCGCACCCTGGCAGAAGAGAAGCACTGGGTGGTCAAGGCTGACGGCAAGTTCTTCCGCCGCGTGGTGCCGTCCCCGCTGCCCCAGCGCATCGTCGAAGGCGACGCCATCGAGACCCTGATCGCCCAGGGCCACCTCATCATCTGTACCGGTGGTGGCGGCATTCCGGTGACCTGGGATGGCCAGAGCCTGACCGGCATCGAGGCCGTCATCGACAAGGACATGTCTGCCGCCTACCTGGCCAAGCAGATCAAGGCCGACGCCCTGCTGATCCTGACCGATGCCGATGCCGTCTACCTGGATTGGGGCAAGCCGACCCAGCGTCCGCTGCGGATCACCAGCCCGGACGAGCTGGCCGGCGTCAAGTTCGATGCCGGCTCCATGGGGCCCAAGGTCGAAGCCTCCTGCGAATTCGTCAAGGCGACCGGCGGCATGGTCGGGATCGGTTCCCTGGAAGATGGCCTGGCCATCCTCAAGGGGGAAGCCGGCACCAACATCGTCGCCACCAATACCGTCAATGCCTGAGCCAAGGCTCTGGTCTGAACAACTGCGTAGTCAATGACACTGCCAAATTGGTCTGAACAAATATAGAGAGAACTCATCATGGCTTTTAATCTGCGTAACCGTAACTTCCTGAAACTGCTGGACTTCACCCCGCGCGAAATCCAATACATGATCGACTTGGCCATCGACCTGAAGAAAGCCAAATACGGTGGCTATGAGCGCAAACACCTGACCGGCAAGAACATTGCCCTGATCTTCGAGAAGACCTCCACCCGCACCCGCTGTGCGTTCGAAGTGGCGGCCTTCGACCAGGGCGCCCAGGTCTCCTACCTCGGCCCGAGCGGTTCCCAGATCGGTCACAAGGAGTCCATGAAGGACACCGCCCGGGTGCTGGGCCGCATGTATGACGGCATCGAATACCGCGGCTACGGTCAGGAGATCGTCGAAGAGCTGGGGGCCCACGCCGGTGTGCCGGTCTGGAACGGCCTGACCAACGAATTCCACCCGACCCAGATCCTGGCGGACTTCATGACCATGCTGGAGCACGGCAAGGGCAAACGTCTGGATCAGATCAAGTTCGCCTACCTGGGTGACGCCCGCAACAACATGGGCAACTCCCTGATGGTGGGTGCCGCCAAGATGGGCATGGACATCCGTCTGGTCGCGCCGAAAGCCTTCTGGCCGGAAGAGGAGCTGGTTGCCACCTGCCGCCTCATCGCCGAAGAGACCGGTGCGCGCATCCACCTGACCGAAGACGTGAAAGAGGGTGTGCTGGGTGCCGACTTCCTCTACACCGACGTCTGGGTCTCCATGGGCGAAGCGAAGGAAGCCTGGGATCAACGGGTGAAGCTGATGACCCCGTATCAGGTCAACATGGACGTCATCAACGCGACCAAGAACCCGGATGTGAAGTTCATGCACTGCCTGCCGGCGTTCCACAACGACGAGACCACCATGGGCAAGGAAGTGGCCGACAAATATGGCATGAAGGGCCTGGAAGTGACCGAGGACGTGTTCGAATCCGAGCACAGCATCGTGTTCGACGAGGCGGAAAACCGGATGCACACCATCAAGGCAGTGATGGTGGCTACGCTGGGCGACTGACGTCGTCAGTGGTGCCGGGGGGTGACCCCCGGCTTTTCAACCATGTGACAGCGGCATAATACCTCCAACCCTACGACCCGCAGCCTGCATGGATACCACACCCACAGAAGGAAGCTGGACCATGACCAAATTCAAGTTCCCGTCAGCCTACACGATACTGTTTGTGCTGATCGCCCTGGTGGCCGCCCTGAGCTGGATAGTGCCGGCCGGCAAATACGAGATGACCATGAACGAGGCCCTCGGCAAGGAAGTGCCGGTGGCTGGTACCTACAAACTGGTGGATGCCAATCCCCAGGGGATCGTCGACGTGCTGCTGGCACCCATCGACGGTCTCTACAACCACGACACCTATGAGGCTGGCGCCATCGACGTCTCCCTCTTCATCCTGATCATCGGTGGCTTCCTTGGCATCGTGACCAAGACAGGTGCCATCGATGCCGGCATCGAGCGCGTCACCGATCGCCTGCGTGGCCGTGAAGAGTGGATGATCCCGATCCTGATGGCGCTGTTCGCCGCAGGGGGCACCATCTACGGCATGGCGGAAGAGTCCCTGCCGTTCTACACCCTGCTGGTGCCGGTGATGATGGCGGCCCGCTTCGACCCCGTGGTCGCCGCCGCAACCGTGCTGCTGGGGGCCGGTATCGGTACCCTGGGCTCCACCATCAACCCGTTCGCCACCGTGATCGCCGCCAACGCGGCCGGCATCTCCTTCACCGACGGCATCTGGTTGCGGGTCGCCATGCTGGTGGCCGGTTGGCTGATCTGCGTGGCCTATGTGATGCGTTACGCCAAGATGGTGCGAAGTGATCCCAGCAAGTCCCTGGTGGCCGACAAGTGGGAAGAGAACCGTGCCCACTTCCTCGGCAACAAGAGCGACCAGATGCTGGAGTTCACCACCACCCGCAAGATCGTGCTGGGCATCTTCGTCGCCGCCTTCGCCGTGATGATCTACGGGGTGGCCGTGCTGGGTTGGTGGATGGCGCAGATCTCCGGCGTGTTCCTGGCTGCCGCCATCATCGTCGGCGTCATCTCCCGCATGAGCGAGGAGGAGCTGACCTCCAACTTCATCGACGGTGCCCGCGATCTGCTCGGCGTGGCCCTCATCATCGGTATCGCCCGCGGTATCGTGGTGGTGATGGACAACGGCATGATCACCCACACCATTTTGCACAGTGCAGAGGGGATAGTGACCGGCCTCTCCACCATCGTCTTCATCAACGTGATGTTCGTGCTGGAAGTGGTGCTCTCCTTCCTGGTGCCGTCCTCCTCCGGTCTGGCGGTGCTGACCATGCCGATCATGGCGCCGCTCGCCGACTTCGCCAACGTGGGCCGCGAGCTGGTGGTCACCGCCTACCAGTCCGCCTCCGGCCTGGTGAACCTGGTGACCCCGACCTCCGCCGTGGTCATGGGGGGACTGGCCATCGCCAAGGTGCCCTATGTGCGCTGGCTGAAGTGGGTGGCCCCGCTGCTCGGCATGCTGACTGTGCTGATCGTGCTCTGCCTGAGCCTGGGTGCCGTGCTGGCATGAATGCCGACAGACATAGGGACAACAACGGGAGCCTGGGGCTCCCGTTTTTGATGGCTGGCAAGGCGGGGCGCCCGGGCTCTCCCGTGGCCTGGCTCCTTGCCGCGCGGGCAACAAAAAGGCGACCCCGGGGTCGCCTTCTGGCATCCAGCAGGGGTCAGCGGGCGTTTTCCAGGGTGCGCACCACGGCGGCGTGAGCCTGGCGGGTTCGGCTGATGTGGCGCGGGGCGATCAGTACCACGTCGTTGCCGGCCACGGCCCCCAGGATCTCGGGATTGGCGTTGCGATCCAGCAGGCGAGCCACCACGGTAGCGGCCCCCGGGGTGGTATGCACCAGCACCATCTGCTGGTTGTGGACCACGGCGCGCACCATGTCGTGGATGGAGCGGGTGCTGCCGGCGGGCTCCAGCTGCTCGTCCACCAGGGTGTAGACCTTCTTGCCGTTGGCGTTCTGGGCCTTGGCGACCCCGAGACGGCGCAGCAGGCGGGAGATGGTGGACTGGCTGATGTCCGCAAAACCGCGGGCGGAGAGCTCGCGGCGGATCTCCTCCTGGGTGCTGTAGCAGTGCTGGCCGATGATCTGGCGGCAGGCGTCGAGCTGGGCCAGGTCGGACTCTGGTTCTGCTGGGCGGCTGAGGGTGTTGACCATGGCGACTTCCTTTGGCGATGAGCGATGGCGGTCTCGCCCAGTCTGTCGTTCCGGCTTTTCATAGCGAAAAACACTAATGAGGAGCACTCAAGCAGGGGATGAGCGAGGTATATCCATTACGGGATGGCAAATTATAACCAAAGGGGGAATAAGTGATGTGACAGGGTTCAAAAATGGGCCCGATGGGGCCCACATGGATATCTTTTGTCGGCAGGAAATCAGTAGCGTTCGCTGACGATGTCCTGGGTGAAGGACTTCTCGCAGTATTTGCACTTCATCCGCACCGCCCCTTTCACCTCGCGCACCCGGAAGTAGCTCTCCACCGGTTCGTTGTGGGAGATGCAGTTGGAGTTGGGGCAGTGGAAGACCCCTTCGATGAACTCCGGCAGCGCCAGCTGGTGCTTCTTCACCACCACGAAGTCTTCGATGATGTTGACGGTCGCCTTGGGGGCGAACAGGGCGAGCTGGTTGGCCTGCTGCTCGGTCAGACGGGTGTTCTCGATCTTGATGAGATCCTTCTTGCCGAGGGCGCCGGATTTGAGGTTGAAGCCGACGGTGATCCGCTCCTGGGTCTCGATCAGCTGGAACAGCTTGAGGATCTTGATGCCCTGGCCGGCGGGGACGTGGTCGATGACGGAGCCGTGACGGATGGCTTCGACTTGCAGTTGGTTCTTCTCGGACATGATGTTCCCCTTTCCCTTAGACGGTTTCGTTCAGTACCAGTGCCAGCAGTGCCTGGCGGGCATAGACCCCGTTCTCCGCCTGCTGGAAGTAGTAGGCGTGGGGGGTCTTGTCGACGGCGACCTCGATCTCGTCAACCCGGGGCAGGGGATGGAGGATCTTCATGGTGGGCTTGGCCCCTTCCAGGGTCGCCAGCTCCAGCACGAACTTGGCGGCCATGTGCTTGTACTCGGTCTCGTCGAAGCGCTCCTTCTGGACGCGGGTCATGTAGAGGATGTCGAGCTCCGGCATCACCTCTTCCATGGTCTCGTGCACGCTGAAGCGGATGCCCTTCTCTTCCAGCTCCTCGCAGAGGTAGTCCGGCATGGCCAGCGCCTCCGGGGAGATGAAGAAGAAGCGGCAGTTGAACAGGCTCAGGGCCTGGGCCAGGGAGTGGACGGTGCGGCCGTACTTCAGGTCACCGACGAAGGCGACGTTGAGGCCGTCCAGCTTGCCTTGGGTCTCGTGGATGGAGAAGAGGTCGAGCAGGGTCTGGGTGGGATGCTGGTTGGAGCCGTCACCGCCGTTGATGACCGGCACCCGGGAGAACTCGGAGGCCAGACGGGCTGCCCCTTCCTTCGGGTGGCGCATCACCACCGCATCGGTGTAGGAGCTGATGATCTTGATGGAGTCGGCCAGAGTCTCACCCTTCTTGGCGCTGGTGTTGCCGCCGTCGGCGAAGCCGATGATGTTGCCGCCCAGGCGCTGGACCGCGGTCTCGAAGGAGAGACGGGTGCGGGTGGAGGCTTCGAAGAAGCAACTGGCGACCAGCTTGTCTTTCAGCAGGCGGCTGTCGGGTTCGGCCTTCAACCGCTGTGCGGTGGCGACCACCAGTTCCATGTCGGACCGGGTCAGATCCGAGATGGAGATGACGTGTTTGTTATAGAGTGGATTGGTCATCGTCTGCATTCCCTTTGGCATCAATGAAGGTTTTTCGGGCACAAAAAAAAGCCCCTGAAACAGGGGCTCTTTTCAAAAAAAACGGGGGATCTGTGGGACGGGAACCGGAAACAACGGGGCCGCTCTGGTGCGCTCCACCCGTCTGCAAGGCTGCTTTTTTCATCAAAAACGGCATTGTCCTGTCCCGACCTTTTTCAAAACCGCACCGATTATAGGGCTGGTTTTTGAATTGTCAAAAATTTATTTCAGAGGCAGGATTTGGCCGGAAAAACGTTTAAGTGTCGCGAACGGGTCGACAAATCCAGAGTGCGTGCTGCGCCTGCAAGGGGGCGCCATCGGCGGCCATGCTGCGCAGGTAGCCGAGCCTGTGGTGCCCCTCCAGCAGGCAGTAGGGATGGGGCAGGGGGTGACCGTCCGGGTAGCAGGTGCCCGGGGCGGTGGCGAGGACGATGACAGGCTCGGACCAGGTGCCCCGGTGCAGCATGTCATCGCCGAGCCAGGAGCGGCGCACGTAGCGGTTGCTGCGCAGCATCTCGCCCCAGCGATCGATCACCTCCATGTGGCGGGAGTCTATCTGCTCGATAATCTGCGCGGTGGGCCAGTGCTCGCACTCGAACTGGTGGCTGGCGAGATCGATAAAGCTCCAGTTGGATTCAAAACCGCGCCAATGACGGTAAATCCACTGGGCGAGCACATTGGAGGGAATGGAGGGCACCAGGGGAGAGACTCTGTCCAGATAGTCGGCCAGGGTCTCCGTCTTGCGCTCATCCCGGAAGTTGAGGGGCGCAAGCTGTTGCAGCAGTCGGTAATTGAGCATGGGCAGCCTCCCTGAGCCTGGTTTCACCCTACCCCCATTTGTGTCCCATTCCTACCCCGTCGGGGCTGCAAATACAGCAGCTTACCCCCGCTCCTTGTTGGAATTGCGGGGATCTGCTCGTCATTTGTTCGATCGCATCGAAAGTGAGAAAAAAAGCCTTTACCTTTGACCTCCGCTTTGTATACTACGCCTCGTTTGTTGCAGGGGCGTAGTTCCAATTGGTAGAACAGCGGTCTCCAAAACCGATGGTTGCGGGTTCGAGTCCTGCCGCCCCTGCCATTTTTCAGAAAGGCCAGCTCATTGAGCTGGCCTTTCGCATTTCCGGCGTTTGCCACCGCCTCCGTTAGCCTCTTTTTCCCCGCTTCGCCGCTGCCATTTCTGTCAATGGAGGCCGCTTTTCCCCTGTGCTACACCTTGCTTCCTGCCAGATGGCGCCCTCAGGCGCATTGCATCCGGCGGGCCCAAGGCGCTTCAACAAGGAGAGAGCGATGAACAAGGCAGTGGATACGCGTCACCCCCATGCCCATGCCGGTGGCTGGGTCCCCCGGGATCAGGCCCATGTGGCGCGCTGGGTACAGCGACTGCGTCAGGCGGTCACCCGCCAGCCTCGCCCGCTGGTGGCCCCGATCGCCGGATTGAAGGCGCTGGTGGAGCAGGATCCTCTCCTGCATCAGCAGGCCCAGGGGATGTTTGACGAGGCGTGGCAGCACGAGCACAGCACGCCGCTCGGTCAGGTCCAGGTGCGCAGCTTCGATGAGTTCCTGCAGCTGCTCAACGGCATCATGACCACGGCCCCGGAAGCCTATCAGGATGTGCAGACCCAGGAGCCTGCCGGGCTGATCGGATTCCCCATCAATGCCCTGCTCAACTGGCCCATGGCGACGGCCGCCGGGTACGACTTCTTTGCCAATGCGCTGGTGAACCAGCAACTGCGCAAGATCCTCGGTTACTGGGCCGACTTCCTGCAAAGTCCCGCGTCCCGTTATGTGCTGACGGAGTCGGTGAGCCCCCTGGATCGCCAGACCCTGATCGTCCCCTGGCTCGGGGAGGTGGCGAAACGGGAGATGGTCAAGGTGGCGCAGGGGGCGCTCGGGGCCGGCGACAACCCCACCCCAGAGCGCTTCGGGGGGATCTTCCACACCGTGCCGGGAGAGGAATACGAGGGCTTCGCCAGCTGGGACGACTTCTTCACCCGCCGCTTCTGCCCCGGCGTGCGGCCGGTGACGGCCCCGGACGATGACAGCGTGATCGCCAACGCCTGCGAGTCGGCCCCGCTGCAGGTGGTGACCGGGGTAAGACGGCAGGACGCCTTCTGGCTCAAGGGGCAGCCCTATTCCCTGGACAACCTGCTGGACTTCGACCCGCGCGCCGCCGCGTTCGAGGGGGGCACCCTCTATCAGGCCTTCCTCAGCGCCCTCAGCTATCACCGCTGGCACAGCCCGGTGAGCGGCACGGTGCGCTCGGTCAAGGTGGTCAACGGCAGCTACTACCTGGCCAACCGCCACCAGGGTTTCGACAGCCCGGCGGGGCCCGACCCCAGCGCCCCGAACCAGTCGCAGCCCTTCCTCACCGCGGTGGCGACCCGGGCACTCATCTTCATCGAGGCGGACAACCCCAAAATCGGCCTGATGTGCGTGGTGCCGGTGGGCATGGCGGAGGTGTCGAGCTGCGAGGTGACGGTGCAGCCGGGGCAGCGGATCGCGAAGGGGGAGCAGCTCGGCATGTTCCACTTCGGCGGCTCCACCCACTGCCTGCTGTTTCGCCCCGGTGTCGAGCTGGCGTTCGACTTCTACGGCCAGCAGCCGGGGCTGGAGGCGACCAACCTGAGGATCAACACGGCGCTGGCGCGGGTGACATAACCCTGCTCCCTGATGGTACGAGGCCGCCCTTGAGGCGGCCTTGTTGTTTGTCCATCAGATGGCGCCGATCTGCGTCTTGAGGGTTTCCACCAGCCGCTGGTGGCGGGCGGGGAGCGGCCACTCGGCGCGGTAGATCAGCCAGAGGGTGTCGATCACCTCAATGCTGCTCTGGATCACCCGGATCTGCTCCTGTTGGGCAAAGGCGGTGACGGCGAAGCGGGGCAGCACGGTAAAGCCGAGGCCGCGGGCGACTGGCTCCAGGATCAGGCCGATCTGGTTGGTAAAGCCGCGCAGCGGGATCTCGTCGAAGCGCTGGCCGGGATAGCGTCGTCCCAGCAGGCGCTGAGCCATGCTGCGGCCATCCGGGTGGTCAATAAAGCCGAGCTGACAGAGGTGCTGCCAGCTCGGCTCCTCGCCGTCGTTGGGTACTACCAGACAGAGGGGTTCGCGGGCGAAGGGCTCGGCGGCTATGCTGGGGTGCTCCGGCGGTTGATCCACCAGTCCCAGATCGCTGCGCCCCGCCAGTACCGCCTGCACTATGTCGGGGGTGGGGGCAAAGCGGTGCTGGATGGTGAGTCCGGGATGCTCCTGTTGCTGATCGAGCAGCAGGGGATAGAGCAGCAGGCCGATGCTGCCCGGGGTGGCCAGGGAGACGCTGCCGCTGTGGGGATCGTCATCCGACAGGCGGGCCCGGAGCCGTTCGGCGGCCTGCGCCTGCTGGCGGGCGAAGTCGAGCAGCACCAGCCCGCGCGGGGTGAGCTCCAGCTGACGGGGCTTGCGTAGCAGCAGGGGGCCGAATTCGGCCTCGAGGCGCGAGATATGCTGACTGACGGCGGCCTGAGTGAGATCCAGCCGATCGGCGGCACGGGTAAAACTGCCGGTTTCATGCACCACCACCAGGGTGTGGAGCCAGAGTGGATTAACCATAAATTTAATTTATGTATTCCATTAGTTTGACCTTATTTTTCATTATGGCGTCTCTTCCTATCATGTCACCTGTTTCCCACACACAATTTCAAGGTGACTTATGACTTACCCGCGCAACTTCTCCCACATCGGCATCACGGTGACTGACCTCGACAAGGCAGTCGAGTTCTATACCAAGGTGATGGGCTGGTATCTCATCATGCCGGCGACCACCATCACCGAGGATGACTCCGCCATCGGCGTGATGTGCAACGACGTATTTGGCCCGGGCTGGGGCTCTTTCCGCATCGCTCATCTCTCCACCGGCGACAAGATCGGCATCGAGCTGTTCGAGTTCCCCAACAGCGAGCAGCGCGAAAACAACTTCGAATTCTGGAAGACCGGGGTGTTCCACTTCAGCGTGCAGGATCCGGATGTGGAGGGGCTGGCGGCGCGCATCGTCGCAGCGGGTGGCAAGCAGCGGATGCCGGTGCGCGAGTACTATCCGGGCGAGAAGCCCTACCGCATGGTCTACATGGAAGATCCCTTCGGCAACATCATCGAGATCTACAGCCACAGCTATGAGCTGACCTACTCCGCCGGTGCCTATCAGGGGTAAGCGACAGGCCGCCTTAGGGCGGCCTTATGGTGTCTGCGGGTGTCAGCATGGAATAGTGAACAGTCTGTTGCTGGTAGTGCGTTCTGTTGTTGATAGATGAAAAAATATCAGGATTCACTAAAGACCGTTCATCATTGTGCCGATAGAACTACCAAGATGGGGGTATTCCCGGCCCCCGGCTACCACAAGGATTCGTTGTCATGACTCTCTCGTTGCGCGGCAAGCTGCTCGCGGCCAGCCTGGGGGTAGTGCTGCTGATGGCAGCCCTGCTCGGTATTGTCGCCTTCCACACCCTCAAATCCCGCACCCTTGACGCCATCCAGAGCGAGGCGGTCAACTACGGTCACGCCCACTCGGTGGCCATCGGCAACTGGCTGGAGGATCGCAAGCACGCGGTCGACGCCCTGGCCGCCGTCATTGCGCGCGACCCCGACACGGCCCTGGTGCCCCACCTGTTGCAGACCCGCACCTCCGGCGGTTTCGGCCTCACCTATTTTGGTTCGGCGCAGGGGGAGATGACCCGCCACGATCCCGCCCTCAACACCGCCAACTATGACCCCAGGGCCCGCCCCTGGTACCAGAACGCCGACAAGGCGGGCAAGCTCATCGTCACGCCGCCCTATGTCAGCGTGACCATGCAGCAGATGGTGGTGACCCTGGCCGAGCCGGTGAACCACCAGGGCCGGGTGATCGGGGTGGCCGGGGCGGATCTCTCCCTCGACGCCCTCATCGACGAGGTGCTGGCCATGAAGGTGCAGGGAGAGGGCTACGCCATGCTGCTCGATCGCACCGGCCTCATCGTCGGCCACCCGAACAAGGAGCTGGCGCTCAAGCAGGTGGCGGAGCTGGATCCCGGCCTCACCGGGGCGGCGCTGGATGCGTGGAGCCGCGACGGCGAACTGCACGGCGCCAACTTGAACGGGCGCGAGGTGCTGCTCTCGGTGCAGGGCGTGCCCGGCACCGACTGGCTGCTCGCCATGGTGATGTACAAGGAGGTGCTGGAGGCGCCGCTCGCCTCCCTGCTGTGGCAACTGGTGGGGCTGACCCTGGTGCTGCTGCTGGTGTTCGGTGCCCTGCTCATCGCCATGTTCAACTACCTGTTCGCGGATCTGGGACGGGTCTCCAGGGCGCTCGCCGACATCGCCCACGGGGAGGGGGATCTCACGGTGCAGATCGCCACCCGCAGCCAGGATGAGGTGGGGCAGCTGGCCCAGAACTTCAACCAGTTCGTGGCGCGACTGCACGGCATCGTCAGCCGGTTGCGGGACGTCACCGTCGAGCTGGCGGCCCAGTCCCGCACCCAGGCGGCGGGGGCCGAGGCCCGCAGCCAGCGGGTGCGCCAGCAGCAGGACGAGATCGTCATGGTGGCGACCGCGGTGACCGAGATGGCCTCCGCCACCCAGGAGATCGCCGGCAACGCCGAGTTTGCCGCCAACACCGCCGGCGATGCGGTGCGCCTCGCGGTGGCCGGCCAGTCCCAGGTCGGCCAGAGCCAGCGCAGCATCACGGGGCTGGCGGGGGAGGTCTCCGACGCCAGCCAGACCATCCACGAGCTGGATGGCCACGCCCAGCAGATCAGCGGCATTCTGGCCACCATCAGCGGCATCGCCGAGCAGACCAATCTGCTGGCCCTGAACGCCGCCATCGAGGCGGCTCGGGCCGGGGAGCAGGGGCGCGGCTTTGCTGTGGTGGCGGACGAGGTGCGGGTGCTGTCGCGCCGCACCCACGACTCCACCGCCGAGATCCAGCAGATGATCGAGGCGCTGCAGCAGACCACCCGCAAGGCGGTGGGCGGCATGGAGGCCAGCCGCCAGCTGGCGGGCACCAGCGTGGAGGACGCCGAAGCGGCGAATCTCAGCCTGGGCAGGATCAACGAAGCCATCGGCGCCATCAGCGACATGGCGACCCAGATCGCGGCGGCGGCCGAGGAGCAGACCTCGGTGACCGGCGAGATCAGCCGCAACACCGAGAATATCCGCCACGTCTCCCAGGCGCTGGCGGCCCAGGCTGGCGAAGAGGCCGCCCAGGCGGCCCAGCTCAAGTCTCTCACCGAGCGGCTGGAGCAGGAGATCGGGCGCTTCCGGCTCTAGGCTGGGACCCGGATGTGACAAAGGCGACCCCGGGGTCGCCTTTATTCATCCTGTGTATGGATATTATTTCGTCATGCACCCGCTGAATAATGCCGGGTCCTGGCCCTGCAACGGGCGCAGGCAGAGGCTCAGAGAGGCTTGATGTAGCTGTAGAATTCGTTGTCCCGCTGGTAGCCGTGCCCTTCGTAGAGGGCCTGAGCCTGCCGGTTGTCGGTGGCGGTGCTCAGCATCAGGAAGGCGGCGCCCGTCTCCTGACCGTGGCGATCGGCCCGCGCCAGCAGCGCCTGGGCCACTCCCTGCTGGCGGGCCGCCGGCGCCACGAACAGATCGTACAGCAGCCAGACGGGCTTCAGGGCGAGGGAGCAGAACAGGGGATAGAGGTGGGCAAATCCCAGCACCTCTCCCGCCTCGCTCTGGGCCACGAAGAGCACCGACTCCCCGGCGGTGCAGCGCTCCAGCAGGAAGGCTTCGGCGGCCTCGGGCCGGGCAGGCAGCTGGTAGAACGCCCGGTATTCCACGAACAGGGGGGTGACCCGGGGAATGTCCCCGGGGGTGGCCTGGAAGATCCTCATGGGGCGTTCCCCGCCGGATCCTGGTTGACCCAGATCAGCCGGTCGGTGGCAAAGCCGAGCCCTCTGGCCCGCTCGACCAGGGCCTCTACCTTCTCTTTGGGGGGATGGGGCGTGCGGGAGAGGATCCAGAGGTACTGGAGGTTGTAACTGCTCACCAGGGAGAGCTCATAGTCCGTCGCCAGCACGTTGTAGCTGCCGTAGAAGGGGCCGAAGAAGCTCACCTTGAGGCGCCCCTCGTCGCTGTCGCCCACGAAGTAGGCGCGCCCCTCGGCCTCGCGCCACTCCCCCTGTTCGTCCTGCCCCCGGTTGATCACCCTGACACCGCCGTCATCCCGCAGGCTGTAGGTGGCGGTGACCCGGTTCAGGCCGCGCTCGAAACCGTGATCGAGGCGGGCCACCTCGTACCAGGTGCCCAGGTAGCGGTCGAGCTGGAAGGGCTTGACCACCTGGTGTCCCGGTGGAATGCCGGTGCAGGCGGTGGCCAGCAGGGTCAGAACGAGCAGGATCAGTGTGCGCATGTCATCCCTCCACGATACGCAGTTGTCCCGAGCGGAAGCGTGCCGCGTGTTCGCTCGGGGTGTTGCCAAAGAAGCGTTTGTATTCGCGACTGAACTGGGAGCCGCTCTCGTAGCCTACCTTGTCCGCCGCCACCCCGGCCTTGAGGCCGTCGTGCAGCATCATCAGCCGCGCCCGGTGCAGGCGCAGGGTCTTGATGTACTGCAGGGGCGAGGTGGCGGTGGCCGCCTTGAAGTGGTGGTGGAAGGCCGAGACGCTCATGTTCGCCTCCCGGGCCAGCTCCTCCACCGTCAGGTTCTCGGTAAAGCGCTGCTCCATGATACGCAGCACCCGGGCTATCTGGCTCACCTGGCTGTGACGGCTGGCCATGGCCAGCAGGGCGGGGGCCCCCCCTTCGTGCAGGGCGTGGAACAGGATCTCGCGCACGATCTGGGGCCCCAGCACCCGGGCGTGGAGCGGCTTGTCCATCACGTCGATGAGGCGCTCCACCGCGCAGAGCATGGTCTCGGAGAGGGGCACGGAGACGACGCCGCGACCCGGTTCCGCCGGGGCGGGGGCCGCGTCCCCCATCTCCAGCAGCAGGGCCTGCAGCGCCGCCACGTCGATCTCCACCGAGAGCCCCACCAGGGGGGATTCGGGGGAGGCGAAGCACTCGCACTCACAGGGCAGCGGCAGGGTCATCATCAGGTAGTGCTCGGGGTCGTAGCGGAAGGTGAAGTCCGAGAGATAGCCCACCTTGTGCCCCTGCAGGATGATGATCATGCGCGGGCGGTAGAGCACCGGGATGCGGTCGTGATGCTCCGTGGTGTAGATGAGGTGCACGCCGGGCACGGGGGCGGCGGTGATCCCCGGGTGGGGGGCCAGGGCGGCGAGTCGGCTGGCGAGGGCGGACTGGTGTGTCGCCGCGATGGGCTGATTTGTACTCATTTATCCAGGCTCAGTAGAAATAGGCAAGAAATCGGCAGAAAGTTCCCTTGATGGTAGGGGGTTATAAGAGAAAAATGCAACCCATACCTTACCGACTACGACCACCCCGGGAGATCCCATGAACAACTTCATCCTGCACACCCCCACCAAGGTGCTGTTCGGCAAGGGCCAGGTGGCCCAGCTGCGCGGCCAGGTCCCCAGCGACGCCCGCATCCTCGTCACCTACGGCGGTGGCAGCGTGGTGCGCAGCGGCCTGCTGGACCAGATCCGCAGCGAGCTGGCCGGCCTGACCCTGTTTGAATTTGGCGGCATCGAGCCCAACCCCACCTACGAGACCCTGATGGGTGCCGTCGAACTGGCCCGCGCCGAGAAGATCGACTTCCTGCTGGCGGTGGGTGGCGGCTCCGTGCTGGACGGCTCCAAGTTCATCGCCGCGGCCGCTCACTACGATCCGGCCAGGGATCCCTGGCACATCCTCGAGACCGTCGGGGGCGAGGTGGCCTCCGCCATTCCCCTGGGCAGCGTGCTGACCCTGCCGGCCACCGGTTCCGAGATGAACATGGGCGCCGTCATCACCCGCAAGAGCACAGGGGACAAGCAGCACTTCTTCTCGCCCTTCGTGATGCCGCGCTTCGCCGTGCTCGACCCCGTGCTCACCTACACCCTGCCCGCCCGTCAGGTGGCCAATGGGGTGGTGGATGCCTTCATCCACACCCTGGAGCAGTACCTCACCTACCCGGTGGATGCCAAGGTGCAGGATCGCTTTGCAGAAGGGCTGCTGCTGACCCTGGCGGAAGAGGGGCCCAAGGCGCTGGTGGAGCCGGAAAACTACGACGTGCGTGCCAATATCATGTGGAGCGCCACCCTGGCGTTGAACGGCCTGATCGGAGCCGGTGTGCCCCAGGACTGGGCCACCCACATGCTGGGCCACGAGATCACCGCCCTGCACGGTCTGGACCACGCCCAGACCCTGGCGGTGGTGCTGCCCGCCCTGCTGCAGGCCAAGCGCGAGCAGAAGCGCGCCAAGCTGCTGCAATACGCCGAGCGGGTCTGGGATCTGCGCAGCGGCAGTGACGAGGCGCGTATCGACGGTGCCATCGCCGCCACCCGCGACTTCTTCGAGCGGATGGGGATCAAGACCCGGCTGCGGGATTACGTGGCCGACGCCCGGATCGACGCCCTGCTGGCCAAGCTCGAAGAGCACGGCATGACCGCCCTGGGTGAGCACGGCGACATCGACCTGGCCCAGAGCCGGCATATTTATGAGGCGGCCTGGTAAGCAGAGCGCGCCTGAAACGGGCCCAAGGCCCGGTTGCACCAGGGGGCCCGAACCCGCCAGCAGGCGGGGACGCGGCCCCCTGATCGTTGCAAAATGGTTACTTTTTCCCTTTTCATCTCATCAGATGAGCCAACGGCAGATTTCGTAAGAACAAAAAACGCTAAGGTAGAGGCCGGGTTAAACATTTTTTTTGACTGGTTGGATCACTTTTTTTAGCGCTTTTTGCTGGTATAAGCCCCTAATTTGGTTTGTTTTTTTTAATCATGGTCCGGGATGGGCTGAATTCTGTACCCGCCCGCCCGGGGCCGTGGTTGTAATAAAACTCCAAAATTTGATACTAATCACCCTCGCGCCTGAAAAGCGGGGGCCTGACCGTGACAGGAGGTCGAGGTGAAGCCTGCTGATTTTCATAACAAAGGGCCCGTGACCTGCACTTTGATCATGCCTTGTCCCCTCAGACATGAGAGACTTGGCGATGATTGTTTATTAACCATCAGGGAATAGTCATGCAGATTGGAATACCGAGAGAGAGTCTCGCCGGTGAGACCCGGGTCGCAGCGACCCCGGCCACTGTCGAGCAGCTGAAAAAGCTCGGCTTCGAGGTTGCCATCGAGGCAGGTGCCGGCCTGCGAGCCAGCTTCGATGATGCCGCCTTCGAGGCTGCCGGTGCCAGCGTGGTACCGAACGTCTGGCAAGCCGACCTCATCTTCAAGGTCAACGCGCCGACCGAGGCCGAAATCGCACAAATTAAGGATGGTGCCACCCTGGTGAGCTTCATCTGGCCCGCCCAGAACCCCGAGCTGGTCAAGAAGCTTTCCGAGCGCAACATCAATGTGATGGCGATGGACATGGTGCCGCGGATCTCCCGTGCCCAGTCCCTCGACGCCCTCTCTTCCATGGCCAACATCGGTGGCTATCGCGCCGTCGTGGAAGCCGCGCACCAGTTCGGTCGCTTCTTTACCGGCCAGATCACCGCCGCCGGTAAAGTTCCGCCCGCCAAGGTGCTGGTCATCGGTGCCGGTGTGGCCGGTCTGGCCGCCATCGGGACCGCCGGTTCCCTCGGTGCCATCGTGCGTGCCTTCGATACCCGTCTGGAAGTGGCCGAGCAGATCGAGTCCATGGGTGGGGAATTCCTCAAGCTGGACTTCGGCGGCGAAGATGGCGCTTCCAGCGACGGTTACGCCAAGGTGATGAGCGAAGAGTTCATCAAGGCCGAGATGGAGCTGTTCGCCCAGCAGGCCAAGGAAGTGGACATCATCATCACTACCGCCCTGATCCCGGGCAAGCCGGCACCCAAGCTCATCACCAAGGAAATGGTGGACAGCATGAAGCCGGGCTCCGTCATCGTGGACATGGCGGCCCAGGCCGGCGGCAACTGCGAATACACGGTACCGGGTGAACTGCATGTCACCGACAACGGCGTCAAGGTGATCGGTTACACCGATCTGCCGGGCCGCCTGCCTGCCCAATCCTCCCAGCTCTACGGCACCAACCTGGTGAACCTGATGAAGCTGATGTGCAAGGAGAAGGACGGCAACGTCGCCATCGACTTCGAAGACGTGGTGCAGCGCAACATGACGGTGGTCCAGGCCGGTGAAGTGACCTTCCCGCCCCCCGCCATCTCCGTCTCTGCCGCCCCGCAGAAACCCGCTGCCGCCAAACCGGCCGCCAAGAAGGAAGAGGCCAAGCCCTCCAACAAGAAGTTCGTGTTCGGTGCCCTCGGCATCGCCGCCTTCGGTTGGGTGGCCGCCGTAGCGCCTGCCGCCTTCCTCTCCCACTTCACCGTCTTCATCCTGGCCTGCGTGGTCGGTTACTACGTGGTGTGGAACGTCTCTCACGCCCTGCACACGCCGCTGATGTCGGTCACCAATGCCATCTCCGGCATCATCGTGGTCGGTGCGCTGTTGCAGATTGGACAAGGGTCGACTCTGGTCACCGTGCTGGCCTTTGTCGCCGTGCTGATTGCCAGTATCAACATCTTCGGTGGCTTCACCGTCACTCAGCGCATGCTGAAGATGTTCCGTAAGGATTAAGGGGGTTTAACGTGTCTCAAGGACTGGTAACAGCATCCTATATCGTTGCCGCCGTGCTCTTCATCCTCAGTCTCGCGGGACTGTCGAAGCAAGAAACGGCCAAGCATGGCAACCTGTTCGGTATCGCGGGGATGGCCATCGCCCTGCTCGCCACCGTCTTCAACCCGGAAACCAGTGGCGTCCACTGGATCATCCTGGCCATGGCCATCGGTGGCGCCATCGGCGTGCGGCTGGCCCTCAAGGTCGAGATGACCGAGATGCCCGAGCTGGTGGCCGTGCTGCACAGCTTCGTGGGCATGGCAGCGGTGCTGGTGGGCTTCAACAGCTTCATCGATCTGCACCCCTCCGCCCCCGCTGAAGTGGTGGTCTCCGTCGGTTCCAACCTGGATGCGACCCTGGCAGCCGCCCGGGCGGCGTTCGAGCAGGCGGCAAGCGTCGCCCAGGTCGAGCACCTCTCCGGCGCCATGCTGAACATCCACCTGGTGGAAGTGTTCCTGGGCGTCTTCATCGGTGCCGTGACCTTCACCGGTTCCGTGGTGGCGTTCGGCAAGCTGCGTGGCCTCATCTCTTCCAAGCCGCTGATGCTGCCGCACCGCCACAAGCTGAACCTGCTGGCCGTGGTGGTCTCCATCGCACTGATGATCCACTTCGTCAACGCCGGTGGCTCCACCTTCGCCCTGCTGGTGATGACCCTGATCGCCTTCGCCTTCGGCTGGCACTTGGTCGCCTCCATCGGTGGTGCGGACATGCCGGTGGTGGTCTCCATGCTGAACTCCTACTCCGGTTGGGCAGCGGCGGCGGCGGGCTTCATGCTCTCCAATGACCTGCTGATCGTCACCGGTGCCCTGGTGGGTTCCTCCGGTGCCATCCTCTCCTACATCATGTGCAAGGCGATGAACCGCTCCTTCATCTCCGTGATCGCAGGAGGCTTTGGCTCCGACGGCGTGGCCTCCACCGCCGAGCAGGAGCTGGGCGAATACCGCGAGACCAACGCCGAAGACGTGGCCGACATGCTGAAGAACGCCAGCTCCGTCATCATCACCCCAGGCTACGGCATGGCGGTGGCGCAGGCCCAGTACCCGGTGGCCGAGATCACCCAGAAGCTGCGTGATCGCGGCGTCAAGGTGCGCTTCGGCATCCACCCGGTGGCCGGTCGTCTGCCTGGTCACATGAACGTGCTGCTGGCGGAAGCGAAAGTCCCCTATGACATCGTGCTGGAAATGGACGAGATCAACGATGACTTCGCCGACACCGACGTGGTGCTGGTGATCGGTGCCAACGACACCGTCAACCCGGCCGCCATGGAAGATCCGGGCAGCCCCATCGCCGGCATGCCGGTGCTGGAAGTGTGGAAGGCGCAGAACGTCATCGGCTTCAAGCGCTCCATGAACACTGGCTACGCCGGTGTCCAGAACCCGCTGTTCTTCAAGGAGAACACCCAGATGCTGTTTGGCGATGCCAAGGCCAGCGTCGAGGCCATCCTGAAGGCGCTGTAAGCGTTGACCGGATGAGACAAAAAGGGGGCTTCGGCCCCCTTTTTTTATGACCAGAGTGGATGACCGTGGCAGGGAACAGGCAGGCGGTGGTGCCTGCCTGTCCGGACTGACTGGCGAGCCCTGGCTCAATTAAAGTTGAGCAAAAGCACCAAAAAACCACCTTGAAGGCCTCTCATGAGGCCTTTTTGTCATTTTAGTCGTGATTTTGCTCACATTTTGTGGTGTTGTCTCACCAGTCGGGCATAATGCCCGCGCAAAAAGCGGATTTGCTCAATTTTATTTGAGTCCGCTTCGAATATCCTTACCCAACGTTGACCGGATGACCCCATGACCGAGGTAGCTCCCTTGCGCGACGCCAGCACACTGACCGATGAAGAGTGCCATCTGATTGCCAGCTTCGAGCCTGCGGTGGCGGCGCTGTCCGCCCTGTTTGGCCCGGGCTGCGAGGTGGTGCTGCACGCCTTTGACAGCCTGCACGCCTCCGTCATCAAGATTGCCAACGGCCACATCACCGGCCGCCAGGAGGGAGCGCCGGTCACCGATTTTGCGCTCGACAAGTTGCACAGTGCCGCCGGCAGCCAGTGGAGTAGTTATTTCTCCCGCACCCGGGAGGGCACCCTGCTGAAGTCCTCGTCAATCACCATCAGCAACCGCGAGGGCAAACCCATCGGTATGCTGTGCGTGAATTTCAGCCTGGACACGCCCCTTGGCAGCCTGCTCGACACCTTTGCCCCGCCCGCAGTGCCCCCTGCCCACGGCACCGAGACCTTCGCCAGCTCGGTGGATGATCTGGTGGCGCAGGTGATCGCCAAGGTGGACAGGGATCCCGGGCTGGGCAGCAACGTTCGCAACAAGGCGATCGTGCACCGGCTCTACGACATGGGCATCTTCGAGATCAAGGATGCCGCCCAACTGGTGGCCGAACTGCTCGGTATCTCCCGCCATACCGTTTACCTGCATATCCGCAATCACAAGGCGGAACTGGCCGAACAACAATGACGAGCCCGCACGCGGGCGCCATGAACATGAGACACATCGCAATGAACGCACAATGGACCGACTTTATTACCCTGCTCAAGCGTGAAGTGGTGCCGGCCCTCGGCTGCACCGAGCCCATGTCGGTCGCCCTGGCGGCGGCCAACTGCCGCAAGCTGCTGGGGCAGGTACCGACTCGCACCCGCGTCTGGGTCAGCGGCAATCTGTTCAAGAACGGCATGGGGGTCGGCGTGCCCGGCACCGGCATGATCGGCCTGCCGGTGGCCGCCGCCGTCGGCATCACCGGTGGCAACCCGGATGCCGGGCTGGAGGTGCTCAAGAGCCTCACGCCGGATCAGGTCGAGGCGGCCAAGGGGCTGCTGCCCACCATAGAGGTGGATGTGAAGGATGTGCCCGACGTGCTCTACGCCGAGGTGCTGGCCGAAGTGGAGGGGCACAGCGCCCGGGTGGTGATCTGTACCGACCACACCCGCATCGTGCTGACGGAGAAGGATGGCGAGGTGCTGATGGTGCAGGACAGCGCCCCCGGGGTGCAGATCCAGCCAGCCAAGGCCAACAAGCCCGCCATGACCCTGAAGGAGATCGTGGCCTTCGCCCTGGAGGTGCCGCTGGCCGAGATCGACTTCATCCGCGAGGCGGCCACCATGAACCAGGCGCTGGCGGACGAAGGGCTGCAGGGCTATGGCCTGCGCATCGGCAAGATCCTCACCGATCAGGTGGAGCGCAAGCTGCTTTCCGACGATCTGATGACCCTGGCCATGCGCCTGTCGTCTGCCGCCTCCGATGCGCGGATGGATGGCGCCATGCTGCCCGCCATGTCCAACTCCGGTTCCGGCAACCAGGGCATTGCCGCCACCATGCCGGTGGTCGCCGCCGCCCGCTTCCTCAAGGCCGATGACGAGCAGCTAGCCCGTGCCCTGGTGATGAGCCACCTGGTGGCCATCTACATCAAGGCCTACCAGAACAAGCTCTCCGCCCTGTGTGCCGCCAGTACCGCCGCCATGGGATCGGGGGCCGCCATCACCTGGCTGCTGGGAGGCCAGTTCGAGCAGATCAGCCACTGCATCAACAACATGATTGGGGATGTTTCCGGCATCATCTGCGACGGCGCCGGCAGCGCCTGCTCCATGAAGGTCTCCACCTCCACCTCGGCGGCGGTGAAATCCTCGCTGATGGCCATCAACAACCTGCGCGTGCCCCAGAGCGAGGGGATCGTCTCGGACGACGTGGACCAGACCATCGCCAACCTGGGCCGCCTCTCCAGGGAGGGGATGCTGGATACCGACATCGAGATCATCAACATCATGCGGGCCAAGCAGCAGGGTAAGCACCAGTGACCCCGGAGTGCCGCCGTCGGCCATAAAAAAACCGGAGCCAGTGGCTCCGGTTTTTCATTGTCCGTTCGCTACTCAGCCGCGACCGAGACGGTTGTCCGGGTAGTTCTTGGCCAGCACTTCTCGGGCATGCTGGGCCAGGGTCGGCATCTTCAGCGTGTCATAGGCGTTGACCATGATTTCCAGCGCCTTCTCGGTCTCCACCGTGTCGGGATAGGTCTCGACGATCAGCTTGGCGCGGTTGGCGGCGGCGATCAGGGCGTCACGCTTGACGTAGTACTCGGCTACCCCCAGGTCATAGCGGGCAAGACGGTTCTTCAGGCCGATCATGCGGGCACGGGCATCGGCTGCATAGCTGCTGTTGGGGTAATTCTGCAGCAGGGTCTTGAAGTCCTGGAAGGCCTGACGGGCGTAGGAGGGGTCCTTGTCATCCCGATTGATGCCGAGGAAATCCTGGAAGAAGTTGTAATCCGCCGCCATGTTGGTCAGGCCGCGCATATAGAAGACGTAATCGATGTTCTTGTGCGCCGGGTTCAGGCGGATGAAACGGTCGATGTTGGCGATCGCCTGGGCGGTATCATCCTGCTTGTAGTAGGCATAGATGAGATCGAGCTGAACCTGGTTGGAGTAGGCACCGAACGGGTAACGAGAGTCCAGCGCTTCCAGCAGTTCGATGGCATTGAGGTAGTTGCCGGTATCCAGTTTGATGCGGGCTTTCTGGTACAGAACTTCCGGCGGTTCGTCGGGAACCTTGGGTTTGGTGCTGGAACAGCCAGTGATCAGAGTAGCGACCAAGGCGAGCGACATCAGCAGGTGAGACTTCTTTCCCATCAACAACATCCGGTCCATTTCCACGAAATTGGCAAAGTATCCGTTATGCTTGGCTAAAAGAAAAGCTAGAATACCCGGATTATTTCGAATTGATACCCCCGCTCAAGAGACCATACATGAGCCAGCATATTGAACTGACAGGCGAATTTCAGGATCACCAATTCGGGCAACGACTCGACCAGGCCCTGGCCGAATTGTTTCCCGACTACTCCCGGACCCGCATCAAGGAGTGGATTTTACAGGACAGAGTGACCCTGGACGGTCAGGTTGCCAATACCCCGCGCGAGAAAGTGGTGGCCGGGCAGCAGGTACATGTGAATGTGGAACTGGCAGACGACACCCGCTGGGATGCCCAGAACATCGAGCTGAACATCGTTTATGAAGATGAACACATCCTGGTGATCGACAAGCCGGCCGGCCTGGTGGTTCACCCGGGCGCCGGTACGCCGGACGGCACCGTGCTCAACGCCCTGCTGCACCGCTACCCCGGCATCGCCGAGGTCCCCCGTGCCGGTATCGTGCACCGTCTGGACAAAGACACCACGGGGTTGATGGTGGTGGCCAAGACCATTCCCGCCCAGACCCACCTGGTGGAAGCCCTACAGGCACGCCAGATCACCCGTGAGTACGAGGCGATTGCCATCGGTCACATGACCGCCGGCGGCACCGTCGATGCTCCCATCGGTCGTCACCCGACCCAGCGTACCCACATGGCAGTGGTGCCCAACGGGCGCGAGTCCGTCACCCACTACCGGGTGCACGAGAAGTTCCGTGGTCACACCCGTCTGCGGTTGCGCCTGGAAACCGGCCGTACCCACCAGATCCGTGTCCACATGGCCCACATCAAGCATCCGCTGGTGGGGGATCCCGCCTACGGTGGCCGTCTGCGTCTGCTGCGCAACGCCACCCCCGAACTGACCGAGGCCCTGCGCGCTTTCCACCGTCAGGCGCTGCACGCCACCATGCTGAAGCTGGCGCACCCCATCACGGGTGAAGTGATGGAGTGGCACTCCCCCACGCCGCAGGACATGGTGGCGCTGATGGAAGTGCTGCGGGCTGATACTCTGGCCAATCCAGACGATTTAGTCTGGAATTGATGGGCTGATGGCTGTGCTGCACACCAAGATCACCCTGGCCAATCCAGACGATTTAGTCTGGAATTGATGAGCTGATGGAAGTGCTGCATACCAAGATCACCCTGGCCAATCCGGACGATCTGGTCTGGAACTGATCCCGGGGGCGGCCTTGCGACGATTCCTGCCGTAACCTGCCCTCCATGATCTGATGCGGGGCCCCTTGACTGGTTGCAGCCAAGGGGCCCCGTTTTCATATGAACGAAAGGAGCCACAGATGAACTGGATCGCACCCGACTGGCCCGCACCGGGCAATGTCAGGGCTCTCTCGACCACCCGGGACGGCGGCATCAGCGAAGGGGTCTTTGCTGGTCTGAACCTCGGGGCCCATGTGGGCGATGCACCGGCCAGGGTCGAGGCCAACCGCGCCCGACTGCAACAGGTGGCGGGGATCCCCGGCACTCTCAACTGGCTCAACCAGGTACATGGCATCGCCGTCCATCCGGTGAGCGACCGTTATGAGCGCGCACCGGATGCCGATGCCGCCTGTGCGCATGAGACGGGGCAGGCCTGCATCGTGATGACTGCCGACTGCCTGCCGGTGCTGTTCTGCGATCGGGCAGGCACCGTAGTGGCGGCGGCCCATGCCGGTTGGCGCGGACTGCAGGGGGGCGTATTGGAGGCAAGCATCGCCGCCATGGGCTGCGAGCCTGGCGAGATCCTGGCCTGGCTGGGCCCGGCCATCGGTCCCGCCGCGTTCGAAGTGGGTGGCGAAGTGCGTGAGGCCTTCATGACGGAGCAGGCGGAAGCGGCGACTGCATTCGTGCCATCCCTCAACGAAGGGAAATGGCTGGCGGATATCTACCAGCTGGCCCGACTGCGCCTCGCCCGCGCCGGTGTCACCGCCATCTATGGCGGCGAATACTGCACTTTCAGCGACAGCGAGCGCTTCTACTCCTATCGCCGCGACGGGCAGACGGGTCGCATGGCCTCCCTTGTGTGGCTGGAAAAATAGCCGAAGAGGCGCTCGCGAGTGGCCGCAAGCGCCTCTTTACTCCCTGGTGATGGCCCTTTGGCGGCCATGTCTTGCTGCCGAGCAGGCTCAGGGCAGCAGGCTGCCATTGGGAGGTCGTTTTCCCTCGGTCATTGCTATTGAGGAAAAAATAAACAGCCACCCCTTGAAATTGCCCTTCAAGACCACATCTTCCTTGTCAGAAAGCGATGTTGTTGCCGCGCATGCGGCGTCTGTCTTGAAGGGGGAGTGCAATGCGCCTCGATCGCCTGACCAGCAAATTCCAGATTGCCATTTCCGATGCCCAGTCTCTTGCACTGGGTCGTGACCACCAATTCATCGAACCCGTCCATCTGATGAGCGCCTTGCTCAATCAGGACGGCGGATCCATTCGTCCGCTGCTCACCTTGACCGGGCTCGACATCAATACCCTGCGCTCGCGCCTCGGCGAGGAGCTGGATCGCCTGCCCCGCGTCAGCGGGGTGGAAGGGGACGTACAGCTCTCCAACGGCCTCGGCCGCCTGCTCAACGTCTGCGACAAGCTGGCCCAGCAGCGCAAGGATCAGTTCATCTCGTCCGAGCTGTTCGTGCTGGCGGCCCTGGACGAGAAGGGGACGCTGGGCGAGCTGCTGCGTGCCCAGGGGCTGACCAAGGAAAAACTCGAGGCAGCCATCGACAAGGTCCGTGGCGGCAAGAAGGTGGAGGATGCCAACGCCGAGGAGAATCGCCAGGCGCTGGAGAAGTACACCATCGATCTCACCGAGCGGGCCGAACTCGGCAAGCTCGACCCGGTGATCGGCCGGGATGACGAAATTCGCCGCACCATCCAGGTGCTGCAACGCCGCACCAAGAACAACCCGGTGCTGATCGGTGCCCCCGGCGTCGGCAAGACCGCCATCGTCGAGGGTCTGGCCCAGCGCATCATCAATGGCGAAGTGCCGGAAGGGCTCAAGAACAAGCGGGTGCTGTCGCTCGACATGGGGGCCCTGGTGGCCGGAGCCAAGTATCGTGGCGAGTTCGAGGAGCGGCTCAAGGCGGTTCTGAACGATCTGGCCAAGGAGGAGGGCAGCGTCATCCTCTTCGTGGACGAGCTGCACACCATGGTCGGCGCCGGCAAGGGCGAGGGTGCCATGGATGCGGGCAACATGCTCAAGCCCGCCCTGGCCCGCGGCGAGCTGCACTGCGTCGGGGCCACCACCCTCGATGAGTACAGGCAGTACGTGGAGAAGGATGCCGCGCTGGAGCGCCGTTTCCAGAAGGTGCTGGTGGAGGAGCCCTCGGTGGAGGACACCATCGCCATCCTGCGTGGCCTGAAGGAGCGCTACGAGCTGCACCACCATGTGCAGATCACCGACCCCGCCATCGTCGCGGCGGCCCAGCTCTCCCACCGCTACATCGCGGATCGCCAGCTGCCTGACAAGGCCATCGACCTTATCGACGAGGCGGCGGCCAGCATCCGGCTCCAGATCGACTCCAAGCCGGAATCCCTGGACCGGCTCGAACGGCGCATCATCCAGCTCAAGCTGGAGCAGCAGGCGCTGATGAAGGAGGACGATGACGCCAGCCGCAAGCGCCTCGATCTGCTCAATCAGGAGCTGACGGAAAAAGAGCGGGAATACAACGAGCTGGAAGAGGTGTGGAAGGCCGAGAAGGCTGCCCTCGCCGGGACCCAGCACATCAAGGCGGCGCTGGAGCAGGCCCGTCAGGATCTCGAGGTGGCGCGCCGCGCAGGGGACTTGGGCCGCATGTCCGAGTTGCAGTACGGCCGCATCCCCGAGCTGGAGAAACAGCTGGATCTCGCCACCCAGGCCGAGATGCAGGAGACCAGCC
This sequence comes from Aeromonas sp. R2-1, assembly GCF_040908425.1. Classification (NCBI taxonomy): domain Bacteria; kingdom Pseudomonadati; phylum Pseudomonadota; class Gammaproteobacteria; order Aeromonadales; family Aeromonadaceae; genus Aeromonas; species Aeromonas sp. R2-1. The sequence continues at coordinate 10,425 of NZ_JBFODR010000008.1, read as the reverse complement.
TGCTGCGCAACCGGGTCACCGACGTGGAGATCGCGGATGTGCTGGCGCGCTGGACCGGCATTCCGGTGGCCCGCATGCTGGAAGGGGAACGGGAGAAGCTGCTGCGGATGGAGGATCAGCTGCACAGCCGGGTGATCGGCCAGGAAGAGGCGGTGGACGCCGTCTCCAACGCCATTCGCCGCTCTCGTGCCGGGCTGTCCGACCCGAACCGCCCCATCGGCTCCTTCCTCTTCCTCGGCCCCACCGGGGTGGGCAAGACCGAGCTGTGCAAGGCGCTGGCGGAGTTCCTGTTCGATACCCAGGACGCCATGGTGCGGATCGATATGTCCGAGTTCATGGAGAAACACAGCGTGGCCCGTCTGGTGGGGGCGCCTCCGGGATACGTGGGTTATGAAGAAGGCGGTTATCTGACCGAGGCGGTGCGTCGTCGCCCCTACTCGGTGATCCTGCTGGACGAGGTGGAGAAGGCGCATCCCGATGTCTTCAACATCCTGTTGCAGGTGCTGGACGATGGCCGCCTGACCGACGGTCAGGGGCGTACCGTGGACTTCCGCAACACGGTCGTCATCATGACCTCCAACCTCGGGTCGGATCTCATCCAGGAGCACCACTCCGAGAAGGATTACGACGAGATGAAGGCCATGCTGATGGAGGTGCTGACCCGCAGCTTCCGGCCGGAATTCATCAACCGGATCGACGAGACCGTGGTGTTCCACCCGCTCGGTGAGGAGCACATCAAGTCCATCGCCCGCATCCAGCTCAAGAGCCTGATGAGCCGTCTGGAGTCCCAGGGCTTCGAGGTGGAGGTGAGCGAGGAGCTGCTGACCAAGCTGGTTCATGCCGGGTTCGATCCCGTCTACGGGGCGCGTCCCCTCAAGCGGGCGATCCAGCAGAAGGTGGAGAACCCGCTGGCCCAGGCCCTGCTCAGCGGCCGGGTCATCCCGGGCAAGACACTGCGGCTGGGGGCCGACAGCAACGGCCTCACCATGACCCAGTAATGGGATTGTCGATGAAAAACGCAGGCCTCGTGCCTGCGTTTTGTTTTCTGAGGGATTGAGATGCTGAAGTTTTCCGTGCTGGTGGATGACGACGTTCATCTGCCTGGCTGTCTGCCCGAGCGAGGGCTGGCGCTGCTGCTGGAGTGTGACGGCCTCAGGGTGCTGTTCGACAGCGGCCGTGGCCGGGCGCTGTGCCACAACGCCGCCGTGATGGGGATCGATCTCGCCTCTCTCACCCATGTGGTGCTCTCTCACGGTCATTACGACCATGTGGGCGGGGTCGGCTCGCTGCCCGCCTATCCAAGACCCATCCCGCTCATCGCCTGTCCGGACGTGTTCTGCGAGCGGGGCTACTTCCTGTCGCTGCCCTTCTGGCGGCGCAACCTCTATCGCCTGTCGGGGGCGCTGGCTCGGGAGTCGCTGTCGGCCAGAGGCTTGCTTCCCCACTGCTCGTCCGAGCCGATGTGGCTCTCGGATCGTCTGGTGTTCCTCGGCAGCATTGTGCGGCGCGACCGGGCTGCGCCTTCGCTGCTCGGCTACATAGTGCGGGGTGGGCGGGTGGAGAAAGACCTCATCAGCGACGACTCGGCGCTGGCCTACAAGAGCGAGCAGGGGCTCATCGTCTTTATCGGCTGCGGTCACGCCGGGGTCGAGAACATCATCGAGTGGGCCAAGGAGGTGTGTGGCGACGAGCGGATCCACGCCGTCATCGGCGGCCTGCACCTGAAGTTTTCCGGCCCAGAGCGGGCGGTGGCGCTCGGAGCCTATCTGCAGGAAGAGGCGGTGGAGCGGTTGTTTGCCTGCCACTGCACCGGCAGCAGAAAGGCGGGGCTGCCGCGCCAGCACCAGATCGGGGCGGGTTTTGAGCACAGTTTTTCGGCGTAAAAAAAACGGCAATCCGAAGATTGCCGGGAGGAATGTATTCGATGCGATCTGACGTGGGTTGAGCGGATCGCAGGGGCAAGCCCCAGGGTCGGCAGGCACAGTCAGCGACCATGCCCGCCTTACAGTCAGCCGGGATACGCTCTCCACCCCGGCTGACCAGCTTCTCTATCGCGTCTGTCCCGCGCCGTGTTGCCGCGATAGGAGGACAGATGCAATCAAATCAATTCGTTACAGCATGCCTGGGATGGCAGCCTTCATTTCAGATGGCCAGACGCCGACCTGGACCTGACCAATGTGCTCCTTTTGCAGCAGCAGCATGGCGAGGCGGGATTGGCCGATGCCACCACCGATGGTTTGCGGCATGCGTGCTGCCAGCAGATCCTGATGCCAGTCGTATTGCAGGCGATCCTCGTCCCCGGTGATGGCGAGCTGGCGGCGCAGGGCCTCTGCGTCCACCCGGATCCCCATGGAGGAGATCTCGAAGCTGTCTTCCAGCACCGGGTTCCACACCAGGATGTCACCGTTCAGACCCGCCAGCCCGAGCTCGCTCTCGCTGCTCCAGTCGTCGTAGTCCGGGGCACGGACGTCGTGGCGTTCGCCGTGGGAGAGGGCGCCACCGATGCCGATGAGGAAGACCGCCCCCAGCTCTTTGGCGATGGCGCGCTCGCGTCCCTTGGCATCGAGGTCCGGGTAGCGGGTCAGCAGCTCTTCACTGTGCAGGAACTGAATATCCGCCGGCAGGAAGGGGGTCAGGTCGTGCTCGGCACAGACCGCGCGCTCGGTGGCCTTGATGGCGGCCCAGATGCCGCGCACCGTCTCCTGCAGATAGGCCAGATCCCGGCGCTCGCCCGGCATCACCTTCTCCCAGTCCCACTGGTCGACGTAGACGGAGTGAATGGGGCTGAGACGTTCCTCGTCCGGACGCAGTGCCTTCATGTGGGTGTAGATGCCTTCACCCGGGCCGAAACCGAAGCGACCCAGAGTCTGGCGCTTCCACTTGGCCAGGGAGTGGACCACTTCATAGCTGTGCTCCGGCAGGGTTTTCACCTTGACCTGCACTGCATGCTCGTAGCCGGAGAGGTTGTCCTGGGTGCCGTCACCGACCCGGCTCAGAATGGGGGCTTGTACCTCCATCAGGCCGAGTTGCAGTGCGAGTTGGCGGGAGAACATCTCTTTGACGAAGCTGATCTGCTGTTGGCTGCGGATGTAGTGCTGTTTCATGCTGAATTACCTGTCGTGAATCCGTTGAATGCGGTGATTCTTCAACAGAACGCCAACTAAATTCAATATTCGATAATTGAAATAGGCTTTGTGTGTTTTTTTCTTCAAAATAAGCCATCAATTAATGATGAATCATTAAAAGGAGCGCAAAAAAGTGTCAGAAAATTATCGGATCGATAATCTCGATCAGGCCATCCTTACCGCCCTGATGGAGAATGCGCGCCTGCCTTACGCCGAACTGGCCAAACAACTGCTGGTGAGCCCGGGCACCATCCACGTGCGGGTAGAGAAGATGAAGCAGGCGGGCATCATCGAGGGAACGCGGGTGCAGGTGAACCCCAAGAAGCTGGGCTACGACGTCTGCTGCTTCATCGGGATCAACCTCAAGAGCGCCAAGGATTACCCGTCGGCCCTGGCCAAACTGCAGGCGCTGGACGAGGTGGTGGAGGCCTACTACACCACGGGCCACTACAGCATCTTCATGAAGGTGATGACCCGCTCCATCGACGAGTTGCAGACGGTACTGATCCACAAGATCCAGACCATCGACGAGATCCAGTCCACCGAGACGCTGATTTCGCTGCAAAACCCGATCCTGCGGGATGTGAAGCCCTGAGTCGGGTGGTCTGAGGGGGGCGTAGAGATCCCTCTCCCGTGCGAGACCCTGTTCGCGCAGCAGAATGCGACCCTGTGGGCTATGACACCCTGACCGGTGGATCAGGGTTCGATATAGGGGATGCCGTATTTGTCGTAGAGGGCCTTGAGCCGGCCGTCCCGCTTCATGTGCAGCAGTTCGGCATCATAGGCGGCCATCAGGGCCGGGGTGTCGGCATCGGCCCGGGAGCGGGTCCAGACATTGAAGTAGGGGCTGGTCTTGAGGGGTTTTGGCAGGTAGTCGAGCTTGCCTTTCAGTCCCTCCTCTCTTATCTGGGTGAAGGCGGTGACCAGGGACATGGGCACCACGTCGATGCGACCGGCGATGAGTTTGCGCAGTTGCAGCTGGTTGATGGGGATCTCCTGGAAGTGATAGCTCGGGTCTGTCATGGCTGCCGCGAGCTCGGGGGTATAGGAGAAATCCCGGGTGACACCGATGCGCCAGGGTTTGAGATCCGTCAGATGGTCATAATGGATCCGGCCTGCGGACTCCTTGCGTATGAAGAAGTGCCAGCTATGGAGCATATGGGCCTGTTTGGGGTAGAGCAGATAGGCCTCCCGCTCCGGTTTGTAGGAGTGGGTCAGCAGCAGATCATAGAAGCCGCTTTCGGCATTGCGGGTGAGCCTGGCCCCCGAATCGATGAGCTCAATCCTGATGGGAGTATGGAGCGTGCCGAAGATGGCGGTGACGAGATCAACATCCAGCCCGCGAGGGTGTCCCTGTGCATCCAGCCACTTGAGAGGGGGCTCCAGGATGCCACCAATGACCAGCTCCCTGGCTGACAGCCAGCAGGGCAGCAGCAAGCAGAATACGAGCAAGCGTCGCACGTTACATCTCCTGAGCACTCGGGACGGGGTCGCATCCGGCAGGGACTGTGACCGGCACCTATCTAACTAGAGACGACCACGGATGGCAAACCCTGAAATGGGGAGGGGACAAACGAACGGTGCCGGTGGGAGGGGGGCGGCGCTGCCTCGACAGGCCGCCCCGTGGCAGAGTCGGGCGGGATGGACCAGCCACTCGCCGGCTGTGGGCGGGAGGGTGGTCGGCATGAAACGTGTGCGAGGTGGCCTGCCTCAGGTTGCCTGACACTGTTTCATCTGGGTGTTGAGGGCCTGCATCACCTGACGACGGCTGATGATGCCCGTTACCTTGCCTCCCTCCATTACCGGATAGACCTTGGGTCTGGCCCCGGCCATCTGGCGGGCGAGATCCACGATGTTGTCATCGGGAGAGACGAACAGCGGGGCCCGGCTCATCAGATCTTCGACCAGAGTACGGGTGTCGCAGTGATAGCTGCCCGTGAGCAGGGCGGGAATGCAATCCTGCTCGGAGAGAAATCCGACGAGGTGCTGATGGTCATCCAGTACCGGCAGGCCCCCCAGGTTTGCCCGATGGAGTCTGTCCAGCGCCTCGGCCAGACCGAGGCCGGGGTGCAGTGAGTGGGTCAATGGCTGCATATGATCGCGAATTTGTAGCATGATGGTGGCTCTATGGGGGTCGATGGGGCCACTATGCCCGGTGGCCGTGACAGGGGGCCAATGGGTTTTGCCTCGGACATCGATAGGTCATGGCCGATGAATGGGCCCTCCGTGCGATCCTGCATGGATCGGGGAGGGCGACAACCACAAGGAGAGGGTATGCGTGCATTGGTAACGGGCTGTGGCCGTCGCCTGGGATTCTATCTGTGCGAGCAGCTGGTGGCCGCTGGCTGGCAGGTGACGGGCAGCTATCGCAGCGAACGGCCCGAGCTGGATCGTCTGCGAGACGTGGGCGTCGAGCTGGTACAGGCGGACTTCACCCGGGAAGAGGAGGTAGGCGCCGTGGTGACGGCGCTGGCGGCCCATGAGGATCTTGCCCTGATCATCCACAATGCCTCCGCCTTCGAGCCCCAGGCGGCGGATCCTGCGGTGCAGCTGGCCCAGTTTGATCAGTTCTACCGGGTACACATGGCGGCTCCCTTCCAGCTCAACCGGGCGCTGGCCCCCGCCCTTGCCCGCCAGCCCAACGGGGGCATCATCCACATCACCGATATCTACATCCATGCCCCGGCGCCCCAGTTTGCCGCCTACGTGGCCACCAAGGCGGGAGCCCATTCCCTGGCCATGAGCTTTGCCCGCGAACTGGCACCCGCCGTGCGGGTCAACACCATAGAGCCTGGCCCCATCCTGTTTCTCGACGAGCACGGGGATGACTGGCGCCAGCAGGTGCTGGCGAAGACGCCGCTGGCGCGGGAAGGGGGTCTGGAGCCCATCTGGCAGGCGGTACAGATGCTGATGAAGAACGACTACATGACCGGGGCCAGCATCCGGGTGGACGGGGGGCGCGCCCTCGCCGTCATCTAGGGCAAGGCGGGCCGCCATGACATGAGGCGCCTTTGGGTGCCTCATGTGTGTGAACGGCTCAAGGGTGCCGGATGGCGGCGTGCCGGGAAGGGGGGCCGGGGTGGCCGTTGCCGGGAAGCAGGGCCTCGTCTTGCTGGCAGAGATGGATGGGGGCCTGGCCGATGCGCTGCTTCGCAAACACCTTGCTGCCCGGCAGGCCGAGGGTCACCTTGCCGGAGTCCACACTGCCGCCCTGATACATCTCCGCCAGCAGATCCCCCAGGTAGGCATCCACCCCGGCCTCGGCGAAGTCATCCCGTTCGCCGCAGGCCAGTATGTCGATGTCCAGTGGCCTGTCCGCCACCTTGCACAGGGGGTGGCTGCGATCCCGGCCATGAGCCAGCTCCATGGTGACAAACTCGGCCTTGAGCTGGACGGGGGAGAGGTCGCTCTGGACGACGAACAGGCAGTTGAGGAAGTCGTGGCGTGAATGCATGCCCACGGGCTTGGTCTGGATGACGGAACTCAGGTGAAGGCGACCAAAGCGGGCCAGCAATTCGGCGACGGCCTGACTGACGTGCAGGGAGGGGTCGAGATTGGATCCAATGCTACAGAGGTAAAACATGCTTTCCATTCCTTGGGTTGGGCTCGTCTGAAATATATACGCAGCTCACGGTTATGGGATTCACTATGAATTAACATGTCGTTATCTGTTGTGATCCAACGCTGATTGGCAGAAAGGAGGTTTGCATGAGCGTAGAAATGAAATGGGCACTGTTGGCCGCGTCAGGGGCCCTTGCCATGATCATTGTCATCTGTGTGGCGTCCGTCGGCCTGGCGTGAATCCGGCCTCGGTGAGCAATCAAACCGGCTTTATGGCCGGTTTTGCTTTTTGGGGCAGTGCGGATATGCTGGCTCCCCCATGACGAATCGAGACCGCAGAAGATGACCAAGGTTCGGCCCCGCTCCCTGCTCCAGGTAGTACTGATGGGCTTCGTGCTGGTGCTGATGCCCCTGGGGGGCATGATCTGGCACGACAGTCAGGCTCTCTCCCACCTGGGCCAGCTCACCAGCGACGAGATGGAACGTGCGGTGCGGGACACTCGCCGGGCGACGCTGCTATCCACCCAGGCCATCGATCTGGAGCGCGCCCTGCGCCGCTATGCGGTCCTGGGTGATGACCGCATCCTGGCCAGTTATCGGCAGCAGCTGGTGCGCTACCGGGAACTGCTCGCGACCCATCAGGACTCCATTCCGGATGCCGAGGTCTACGGAGATCTCGAGGCGACGCTGGTCTGGCTCGACGGCCTGCAGGATCTGCGCAAGGCCAGGCAGGAGGCGACCAGCCCCCGTTTCACCGACTTCAACGAACTGAACCAGCAACTGGAAGTGGTCACCCGCAGCCAGGTGGATGATCACGTGACCCGCATGCGGGGCGCCATCGTGGAGCTGAAACAGCAGATCTGGTGGGTCAGCGGCTTCGTGGTCGGGCTCAGCCTGCTACTGGTGTTGCTCTTTACCTACCTCATCATCCACCCGGTACGTCAGATTGAGTCGCGGATCCTGAGTCTGGGCGCAGGCGTCGAGCCGGATCAGCGCCCGGTGGATGGCCCGGCCGAACTGGTGCTGCTGGGGGAGCGGATCAGCTGGCTGCACGACAAGCTCAAGGAGCTGGAACAGCAGAAATACCAGTTCCTGCGCCACGTATCCCACGAGCTGAAAACCCCCCTTGCCGTGCTGCGGGAGGGGGCTGATCTGCTCTCGGAGCAGCTGGTGGGGCCCCTCAACGGGGATCAGCAGGAGATCTGCCAGATGCTGGAGGAGAACAGCCGCCGTCTGCAGACCCTGATCGAGCGGCTGCTCGACTTCAATCGCCTCAGCCAGCAGGAGGTGTTCACCCTGTCCGAGGTGCCCCTGGCGCCCTTGTTGTCAGACTTGTCCGAAGAGTACCGGCTCGCGCTGGAATCCAAGCAAATCAGTGTACACTTGCCGCCCGAGCCCATCAGCCTGCGGGCAGAGCCCTACCGCCTGCGACTCATCCTCGACAATCTATTTTCCAACGCGGTCAGCTATGGCGCCAGGGGCGGACAGATCTGGATCCGCGCCGGGGCGGGGGCGGGCGGCGGCTGGCTGGAGGTGGCCAACGAAGGGCCTGTCATCCCGCCAGACGAGCGGGAGCGCATCTTCGAGCCCTTCGAACAGGGCAGCATAGTGCGTCAGGGATTGCTGAAAGGCTCCGGCATGGGCCTCTCCATTGCCCGGGAGTCTGCCATGAGCCTGGGCGGCGAGCTCAGGCTGATCGAGGATGCCCAGGCGGATGTCTGTTTCCGGCTGGATTTGAACGTGCGTCCGAGCTGACGGGCGTGGCGGCGACCCCGCAGGTGCGGGTGGCGCCTTGACACCGAATATTGAGAGGAGCGGGCAGGTGCCTGTTCCCCACCAGGATCTGAAGTGACATTCAAGATGAAACGATTTGTGATTCCCGTATTGATGATAGGCCTGCTCGCTGGCTGTTCCCTGCTGCCTTCTACCAGCCTCACCGAGCCTTCCCAGGAGGCGATCGCCAGGCGGATGGAGTTTGCCAACAAGGAGATGCAGGTGCGCCTGCAATACTCGGACTGGCTGCTGGCCAGCCATCCCCAGCAGCGGATGCAGGAGCGCCAGCGACTGGCCGGCGCCACCGACCTCGAGAGCCGGGTCAGCCTGGCCATGGTCAACACCCACCCGTCCGAATCGGTGGCCAGCCGCCGGGCCGGGCTGGATCAGCTGAAGGCTCTGTTGCCGGAGCTCGGTCTCGATGCCCAGGCCTTCCTGCGCAGCTGGATCGCCCTCGGGGAGGAGCTGCTGGTGCGAGACAGCCGCCGCGACGATCAGAGTCAGGAGGTGAAGCGTCTGCGCCAGCAGATAGAGCAGCTCTCTGCCATCGACGAGCAGCTCAACCAGCGTAAGCTCAATGGGGGAGGTCAGCCATGACAGCTCCGGACCGCGCCGTAATGACCGCGTTTTTCGCCAAGAGGGGGTGAGAGCATGAGCCGTATTCTGCTGGTGGACGATGATGCCAGCCTGCTCAAGCTGATGAGCATGCGCCTGCGCAGCCAGGGTTACGAGGTGGATACCGCCGACAGCGCCGAAGGAGCGCTGGACAGGCTGCGCCAGCAACGGGCCGACCTGGTGCTGAGCGATCTGCGCATGGGGGGCATGGACGGGCTGGCGCTGTTCGAGCGGATTCAGTCCCAGTGGCTCGGCATGCCGGTGATCATCATGACCGCCCACGGCACCATTCCCGACGCCATTCAGGCGACCCGCTCCGGGGTGTTCAGCTTCCTCACCAAGCCCATCGACAAGGACGAGCTGCTGGTCACCATAGAACATGCTCTCAGCCTGACCCGTCCGAAGCAGCAGCAGGAGTGGCAGTCCCTCATCCAGACCCGCAACCCGCAGATGGAGCAGTTGCTGATCCAGGCGAGCAGCATCGCCACCATGGACGTGCCCGTGCTGATCCTGGGCCCCTCCGGCGCCGGCAAGGGGGTGATGACCCAGGCGCTGCACCAGGCCAGCCACCGCCGCGACAAGCCGCTGCATACCATCAACTGTGCGGCTCTGCCCTGGCCCGTGCTGGACTTGCAGCTGTTTGGCGAGGATGGCCAGTCCGGCCTGTTTGCCGAGGCCAAAGGCGGCACCCTCTTCCTCGACGAGATAGGGGATCTGTCGGAGTCACTCCAGGCCAAGTTGCTCCAGGTGCTGGCGGAGTATGGTCAGGGCACCCCCGAGGTGCGGGTCATCAGCTCCAGCCATCAGGATCTGGTGACCGCCATGGAAGAGGGGCGTTTTCGCGAGGATCTCTTCTACCGCCTCAACGTGGCCAACATCACCCTGCCGCCGCTGAGCGCCCGTAGCGAGGATATCCCCCTGCTGGCCCGTCAGGCGCTGGACGATTACCGCAACCGTCACCCCGATTGTGCCGCCCTCGGCTTCTCGCCGGAGGCGCTGGCCCTGCTGGCCGCGGCGGCCTGGCCGGGCAACGTGCGCCAGCTCTGCGGAGTGGTGGAGCAGCTCGCCAGCCTCTGCTGCAGCCCGGTGATAGGCGCGGCCATGGTGGAGTCGGCCCTGAGTGGCGGCGGTGGCGGCATTCCCTCGTTCAACGAGGCGCGGGCCGAGTTCGAGAAGGAGTACCTGATCCGGCTGCTGCGCACCACGGAAGGCAATGTGACCCTGGCGGCCAACATGGCGGGGAGAAACCGCACCGACTTCTACAAGCTGCTGAATCGGCACGGCATCGAGGCGGCCAACTTCAAGTCGAAGGGATAGAAGGGATAAATGACAGAGGGGCGGCCCGTCGATG
>NZ_JBFODR010000007.1:0-261222 GCF_040908425.1 Aeromonas sp. R2-1 | reverse complement strand
CCCGCACTGACGTTGATGCCTTGCAGAGCCAGTTCTTGCGCGGCCCGCAGCGGGCCATGGGTTGGTCTGGTGAGGGAGTAATCGAGGATGGCCTGCTCAATCTCGGGAGCGACCCGGTTGGGATGCGCCCCTTTGCAGCCGGGGAGTTTGTCGAGCAAGCCCTCAGCCCCATAGGTCTGGTAGTTACGGCGAATCTCGTAGAACTGCTGGCGGCTGTAGCCGATGAGCTTGCAGGCTTTGCTGACGTTATTAAGCTCTTTGGCGAGCTCTAGCAGGCTGAGTTTACGACGTGCTACTTTCTCGTTGGTGGTCATACGGTGACTCCGGATAATACGGTAGGGGTACCGTTTTGTTATCCGGTTTGAAGCCGTATGACCACTCCCTTTTGTGGGCAACTGTCAGGTGAATACCATCTCCATACATATCGTTTTCCAATCAGGAAAACTCACCGAGCCGGTCGCTTGGCACCATTCCCTTTGGCCGCAGGCTTGCCGCCTTGAGTGGCAGGTTTGGCACCCGGCTTGGCAGAGCCGGCACGGGTCGGCGCCTTGCCCTTGTGGGCTGGTTTGCCAGCGGGTTTACCCTGACTTGCGCCCTGCCCAGCACCCTGTGCGGCAGACTTGCCGTTGCCAGCCCCTTTCTGGAGCTGGGATCCCACCGGCTTGCCATTGCCCGCCTTGCCGCCCTTGCTGGCGGCAGGGGTGTCGTTGCGAGCCTTGCCTTGCGAGGCGGCCGCTGCGCCCTTACCGCCAGCCGCCTTGTTGCCAGCCCCATTGCTGCGCTGATGGGTGATGGCACTGTGACGGGTCAGGGCGGGCTTGAGGCCCTTGCTGCGGCTGCGCTCGGCTTTGGCTTCACCACGGCCTTCCGGCGGCACCAGGCAGTCGGGGCCGTTGCCGATGAGGTGACCCTTGCCCATCTCCAGCAGGGCTTCGCGGATCATCGGCCAGCCGGCCGGATCGTGATAGCGCAGCAGCGCCTTGTGCAGGCGACGGCGACGCTCCCCTTTCACCACGAACACGTCCCCGCCCTGGCGACTCACCTTGTTGAGGGGGTTTTTCTCGGTGTAATACATGGTGGTGGCGTTGGCCAGCGGCGACGGGTAGAAGTTCTGCACCTGATCGAGCTTGAAGCGGTTTGCTTTAATCCAGAGCGCCATGTTCACCATGTCTTCATCCGTGGTGCCTGGATGGGCGGAGATGAAATAGGGGATCAGGTACTGCTGCTTGCCCGCCTCTTTGGAGTACTTGTCGAACAGCTCCTTGAAGCTGTAGTAGCTGCCCATGCCCGGCTTCATCATCTTGGAGAGCGGGCCCTCCTCGGTGTGTTCCGGCGCGATCTTGAGGTAGCCGCCGACGTGGTACTTGGCCAGCTCCTTGATGTAGCGCGGATCTTCCACCGCGATGTCGTAGCGCACGCCGGAGGCGATCAGGATCTTCTTGATGCCCTTGAGATCGCGCGCCTTGCGATAGAGGTTGATGGTCGGGCTGTGGTCGGTGTCCATGTGCGGACAGATGGTCGGCCAGACGCAGGAGGCGCGGCGACAGGTCTGCTCGGCCTTGGGGCTCTTGCAGCGCAGCTTATACATGTTGGCGGTGGGGCCGCCCAGATCCGAGATGACGCCGGTAAAGCCCGGCACCTTGTCGCGGATCTCTTCGATTTCTTTCAGGATCGACTCTTCCGAGCGGCTCTGGATGATGCGCCCCTCGTGCTCGGTGATGGAGCAGAAGGAGCAGCCGCCGAAGCAGCCGCGCATGATGTTGACCGAGGTCTTGATCATGTCGTAGGCCGGGATCTTCTCGTTGCCATAGGCCGGGTGCGGCACCCGCTGGTACGGCAGGCCGAACACCCCGTCCATCTCATCGGTTTCGAGCGGGAAGGCGGGCGGGTTGACCCAGATGATGCGATCGCCGTGAGCCTGGGAGAGCGCGCGGGCACAGCCCGGGTTGGTCTCGTGGTGCAGGATGCGGGACGCATGGGCGTAGAGCACCTTGTCCTCCTTCACCCGCTCGAACGCCGGCAGCTTGACATAGGTCTTCTCCCACGGTTTTTGCTTAGGGGGTTGTACCAGGATGGGCTTGGCTTCCTGCTCCACTGGCGCGGTGCCTTCGTCATCGCTGCAAGGCGCCCCTTCCATATAGGGGTTGGGGATGGGATCGATGCGGCCAATCTGGTCGAGCTTGCTCGAATCCACCCCGCGCCAGCCCGGCAGCGGCTCTTTGCGGATGACGGCGGTGCCGCGAATGTCCTGCATGGTGTCGATGGTCTCGCCGCCTGCGATGCGGTGAGCCACCTCCACCAGCGGCCGCTCGGCGTTGCCGTAGATGAGGATGTCGGCCTTGGCGTCGATCAGGATGGAGCGGCGGATGGTCTCGGACCAGTAGTCGTAATGGGCGATGCGGCGCAGGGATGCCTCGATGCCGCCGATGACCACCGGCACCTCTTTATAGGCCTCTTTGCAGCGCTGGGTGTAGACCAAGGTGGCGCGATCCGGCCGCTTGCCGCCCACATCCCCCGGGGTGTAGGCGTCGTCGTGGCGCAGTTTCTTGTCGGCGGTGTAGCGGTTGATCATGGAGTCCATGTTGCCCGCCGTCACCCCGTAGAAGAGGTTGGGCTTGCCCAGGCGCATGAAGTCATCCTTCGATGACCAGTCCGGCTGGGCGATGATGCCGACCCGAAAACCCTGGGATTCGAGCATGCGGCCGATCACCGCCATGCCGAAGCTCGGGTGATCCACGTAGGCGTCGCCTGTCACCAGCACGATGTCGCAGCTGTCCCAGCCGAGCTTGTCCATCTCCGCGCGGGACATGGGCAGGAAGGGCGCCGTGCCGTAGCACTCGGCCCAGTAACGGGGATAGGAGAAGAGGTTGGTAACCGGCTGCATTTTGACCACCTGGAACAATTCGGGTCGCGCATTATACCGGCAGAGCAAGGCGGGGGCGACGGCTTTTTGCCCCTACAGAACGCGAGGGGAAGGGGCGCCTTCGAGCGGGCGCGACAGGTCGGCGTGACAGACTCAGATCTCATCAACAAGCAGGGCGCCCATTGGCGCCCTGCTTGCTGTCATCCGGGTCGGCACGCTAGGCCGCCGGTTTGTCCCGCCCCTCGGGGGCCCCCGGCACCGGGGAGGGGCTGGCCGAGGTTGCCGTGGCCAGTACCTCGTCCACCAGTCGGTCCCGCGCCCCCGTCATCCCCGCGCGTCTGGCGATCAGGTGATAGATGGCGGGCACCACCAGCAGGGTCACCAGGGTCGCGAGCGACAACCCGAAGAAGACCACGGTCCCCACGGCCATCCGGCTCTCGTACCCCGCCCCCATGGAGAGCATCAGGGGCACGGCGCCGATGATGGCGGTGAGCGAGGTCATCAAGATGGGGCGCAGGCGGCGCACCGACCCCTTGATGATCGCCTCCTCGAACCCTTCACCCCGCTGGCGCAGCTGGTTGATGAACTCCACGATGAGGATGCCGTTCTTGGTCACCATGCCGATGAGCATGATCATGCCTATCTGGCTGTAGATGCTGAGCTCCTGCCCCGTGAGCCAGAGGCCGAGCAGGCCGCCGAAGATGCCGAGCGGCACCGTCATCATCACCACCGCCGGGGTCAGCAGGCTCTCGAACTGGGCCACCAGCACCAGATAGACCACCAGCAGGGCCAGGCCGAACACCAGTGCCATCTCCCCCTGATTGTCGCGATAGTCCTTGGACTCGCCGGCATAATCCACCGACATGCCGGTGGGCAGGTGATCTGCGGCCCAGCCATCCAGGAAGTCGAGCGCCTCCCCCAGGGTGTGGCCGGGGGCCACGTCCGCGGTGAGGGTGACCGCCTTCTGGCGCTGGTAGTGATTGAGGCGCTGGGGACTCGCCACCTGGGTGACGGTCGCCAGGGTGGAGAGGCTCACCATCTCGCCGCTCGCGGCCTTCAAATAGATGCGGCTGATGTCGGAGATGCCGTTGAACTGGGTCTGGTTGGCGCGCAGGTAGACATCATACTCCTCGCCCCTGTCCACATAGGTGGTCTGGCTGACGCCGCCGAGCAGGGCCTGCAGGGAGCTTGCGATGGTGGAGACCGGAATGCCGAGCTGGGTGGCTCGCTCCCGCTCTATGGTCACCTGCAGCTCCGGGGTCTTCTCGGCATAGTCGAGATCCGGGCTCTGCATCAGCCCGCTCCGGGCCGCCGCCTCCTTGAGCGCCAGCCCCTGCTGGTTGAGCTCGCCGTAATCGGAGCCTTGCAGCACGAACTGCACCGCCGCGGTGGAGCCGCCTCTGAACCCCGGCTGGAAGGTGCGGATCATCACGTCGGGGATGCCGGCGAGGCGACCGCTCAGGGAGCGGCCAAACTCGGTGGCCGTTTCGTCCCGCACCGCCCAGTCGCTGAGCTGGATGATGGCCATGCCGGTCTGATCGCCACCACGCCCGAAGGCCGGGGTGCTGAAGCTCATGGCCTGCACCACCCCCTTGCCGAGCAGCGGCAGGATGGCGGCCTCCACCTGCTGCATGTTGCGCTTCATCCGCTCGATGCTGGTGCCCTCCGCCCCTTTCACGAACACATAGAGCACGCCCCTGTCCTCGGTCGGGGTAAGGCTCGCGGGCAGCTTGCCAAAGAGGGCGCCAATGCCGCCGAGGCAGAGCAGCAACACCAGGGGCATCCAGACGGCACGGCGCAGCACGGCCCCCAGCACGCGGCGATAACGCTCCTCCACCCAGCCAAGTCCCTTGTCCAGGGTGGCGGTCAGGGCGTTGGGTTTGTCCACGGCACGCATCAGCCAGGAGCCCATGGCCGGGGTCAGGGTGAGCGCCACCAGGGAGGAGAAGAGCACGGCCAGGGAGAGCAGGATGGCGAACTCGGTGAAGAGGCGCCCCACCATGCCGTCCATGAAGGCGATGGGCACGAACACCATCACCAGCACGGCGGTGGTGGCGATGACGGCAAAGCCCACCTCCCGGGTGCCGTGCCAGGCCGCCATCAAGGGGGACTCGCCCCGTTGCAGGTGGTGGTGGATGTTCTCCACCACCACGATGGCGTCATCCACCACCAGGCCGATGGCGAGGATGAGGGCCAGCAAGGTGATGAGATTGATGGAAAAGCCCAGATACCAGGCACCGATGAAGGCCGAAATCAGGGAGACGGGGACCGTGATGGCGGGGATGAGCGTGGTGCGCCCCTGCCCGAGGAAGAGATAGAGCACGGCGACTACCAGCAGGGCGCAGATGGCGAGTGTCTCGTATACCTCGTCGATGGCCTGCTTGATGAAGATGGTGGAGTCGTAGTCGACCTCAAGGGTGGCCCCTTCCGGCAGGAAGCGCTGCATCTCCACGAGCTTCTTCTCGATGCCCTGGGCCACCGCCAGGGGATTGGCGGTGGACTGGGCGACGATGCCAATCCCCAGGCTCTCGCGGCCGTTGCGCTGATAGGCGCTGTCTTCGTTCTTGGCCCCCACCTCCACATCCGCAATGTCCGCCAGATAGATGCTCTGACCATTGGTGGCGGTTTTGACCGGCAGGGTGCGAAAATCTTCCGCACTGTGATAGAGCCGTGCGATCTGCACCGCCATGGTCATGGTGTTGTTGCGGATCTCGCCGCCCGGCAGCTCGATGTTCTCCCGCTTGAGGGCATCCTGCACGTCGGCCACCGTGATGCCGCGGGCCGCCATGTCGGCGGGGCGCAGCCGCACGTACATCACCTGGGTCAGGTCCCCGGAGAGAGACACCTCGCTCACTCCATCCACCAGGCTCAAGGGGTCCACCAGCATGCGATTGGCGTAATCCGTCATGGCGGTACGGTCCATCTGGGTGCTGCTGAAGTTGAGCCAGATGGCCACATCCCCGTTGCCGTTGTCCTTGGTCACCATGGGCTCGTCCGCCCCGTCTGGCAGCTTGGGTCTGGCCCGGGAGATGGCGTCACGCACGTCGGAGGTGCCCTCCAGCATGTTCCAGCCGAGCTTGAACTCCACCGTGATGGAGGAGCGCCCCTTGCGGGTCACCGAGTTGATGTTCTTGATGCCGCTGATGCCGGAGAGCTGATCCTCGATGGGCTTGGTGACCTGGCTCTCCATCACCTCGGGGGCCGCCCCCTCATAGGTGGTGGTGATGGAGACGGACGGAGTCTGCACATCCGGCATCTCCCGCACGGTGAGTTTGCTGAAGGCCACCAGGCCGAACACGGTGAGCAGGGCGCTGATGACCACCGCCACCAGGGGACGGCGTACTGAGATATCGGAGAGCCACATCAGCCTTTCACCTCGCCCAGATCACGTACCTGGGCGCCGTCGCGCAGATTGACCAGCCCCTCCACCGCGATGCGATCGCCGACGTTCAACCCCTTGAGCACCCAGACGGCCTCGCCATGGGTGTCGCCAAGCTCCACCAGCACGCGCTTCACCCGTCCGTCCGCCTCCAGGCGATAGACGAAGCGCTGCTCGCCGGCATACTCCACCGACTGGGCGGGGATCAGGGTCATCTTCTGGGGTGGCAGAGAGAGATCCACGTTCATCAGCATGCCGGGACGCAGCTGGCCACCGGTGTTGGGCAGGATGACGCGGGCCTTGATGTTCTGGGTGTCGCTGGAGATCCGGCTGTCGAGGGTCTCCAGCACGCCGGAAAAGGATTGATCCGGCCAGGCCGAGCTGGTTGCCGTCACCGCCATGCCGGGGCGCAGCAGGGAGAGGTAGCGCTCGGGCACCGCCAGATCGAGCCGCAGTTTTGCCAGCTCGTCCAGATGCAAGAGCACGTCGCCGCTGTTGACCAGGGCTCCTTCGCTGAGATCGATGAGGCTGACGGTGCCGTCGAAGGGGGCCGCCAGGGTGCGCAGGGAGAGCTCGTAACGGGCCGCATCGACCCGGGCCTGGGCCTGGGCAACAGTCGCCTCCTGCCCCTCCAGCTCCGAGGTGGTGACGGCGCCTCGCGCCACCAGCTTGCGCATGTCCCGCAGCTTGCGAGCCTCGTCGCGCACGCTGGCGCTCTGCTCGGCCAGCTCCGCCTGCTGCTTGCCCGCATCCAGGGCGATCAGGGTCTGCCCCTGTTTGACCTGCTGGCCGGAACTCACCGCGATGGTGGCAATGCGGCCGGTCACCTCGGGGCTGATGGCCACGGAGCGATTGGCCGCAAGCTTGCTCACCAGTTTGATGGAGGGCTCGGCCAGGCTCTGCCTGACGGTTTCGGCCCTGATGTTGATCTCTCTTGGTACAGGCTTGCTGGCGGGTTCAGCCTGCCGCAGATGCCAGGCGCCCGCCGCCAGCAATAGAAGAAGAGGGGAAAGCCACAGCCACACGCGCGTTTTCATCACAAGATCCATGCAGTCAAAGAGAGAGGAAGAAGAGATAGCTTCATCAAGGATGGCACCATGTTACCCCCTGACTATGCCGTGACTATGTATAAATGTGACAAAACGTAACAGTCCGGTGAGAAGATCATCAAAAACGCATCTTGTCGGCACGCGCGTCAGGGTTCTGCCTTACACTGATGCCGACTCTCGCCATCTTCCGGTACGCCCATGTCCATTCCCTCCCCCGCCTTTGCCAGATACCGATTGCAGTGGCTGCTGCTGGGCCTCGGCCTGCTGCTGTTGCTGCTCGCCCTGCAACATGCGTTTCGCCAGGTTACCGAGATAAACAAGCGTGACACCATCAACGCCGCGACTCAGCTCAGCAGCCAGCACCAGCGGATGGAGACCTTCCTTGAGGCCATGCGCGGCCAGGCGGAGGAGCGCCTGCGCAGCAATCCCCAGTCCGTGCTCTCTCGCCAGCTCTATCAGGCGCTGCAATCCGACGGGGAGCACGGCATCAACCTGGATCGCATCCCCGTCGATCTGCCCCCCGCCCTCATCGGCAACCTGACCGGGCAGGGCCCGCTGCCCCATGACGGCAGCGAGCGGCAAGCCAGAATACATCTCGCCCTCAGCCTCTCCCCCCTGCTCGCCACGGCCAGCAAGCTGCTGGACAGGGACGTGGCCTGGATCTACTTCACCGGTACGGACAATTTCATCTACCTCTATCCCTGGGTGCCATCCAGCCAGTTTCGCTTCGATCCCGTGATTTACAGCAAGGCCTACTGGCAGGAGGCGATGGCCAGGTATCCCCACCTGGAGCACGCCATGCTCTCGCGCCCCTACCAGGATTTTGCCGGACGGGGGCAGATGATCACCCTCTCCCAGCCCATTACCCAGGGCGGCCAGATCATTGGCCTGCTCAGCATCGACATCCAGACCGTCACGCTGGCGCAGACCCTGCACCGCCTCGCCCCCCGGATTGGTACCCTGTTCCTGCTCAACGCCCATCAGCAGATCCTCGCCAGCAGTCAGTCCGGTACCGCGCCGCCCCCGGTCAGGACGGCGCAGTCAGCGGAATATGAGTGGCAACAGGGCGCCTTGCAGCTCGTCTATCCCATCCCGGAAACACCGCTCTCCCTCATCCATCGCATCCCGCTGCTGCCTCTGCTGCAGACGCTGTTGTGGCAATCGGCGACGGCGCTCATCACCATTCTCTGTCTGGTGGTGGCGACCGTCTCCAGCCTGCGTGCCCAGCGCCTCAACCGGCGCCTCAACTACCTGTCACGCCACGATGCCCTGACCGGCGCCTTCAACCGCCACTACTTCGATGCCTTCGAACACCGCCAGGCCCTGGCAGGCCGCCAACGCATCGGCGCCATCATGTTTGACTGCGATCACTTCAAACAGGTCAACGACCGTTTCGGCCACGGGGTGGGCGATCAGGTCCTCATCCGTCTGGTGCAGCTCTGCCAGTCCCTGCTGACACGGGAGTGCCACCTGATCCGCTGGGGCGGCGAGGAGTTCCTGCTGCTCGTCGCCGATGAAGCGATCCCTCTGGCCCCCTTGGCCGAGCGGCTTCGTCTGTGCATAGCAGAGCATCCCTGGAGCGCCATCGCGGCCGAGTTGAAGGTGACCGTCAGCCTGGGCCACTGTCGCCAGTCACCGGCCATCTCCTTGCAGGAGGTGATCCGCCGCGCCGATATCGCCCTCTATCAGGCCAAGGCCAACGGCCGCAATCGCAGCGAAGCGTGGCGGGATGACGGACAGGATAAGCCGGAGTAAGCTGGACTCCCACTTCATGTCAGGAGACGCAACTGTGTCACGAAAACCCCGTCTGGGATTGGCCCTGGGCAGCGGTGCGGCCCGAGGATGGGCCCACATCGGCATCATCCGTGCCCTGGAGCGACTGGGCGTCAAGCCGGATCTGGTGGCTGGCTGCTCCATCGGCAGCTTTGTCGGCGCCGCCTATGCCGCTGGTGAACTGGACAAGCTGGAGAGCTGGGTGCGCGGCTTCAGCCGCCTGCAGGTCATGGGGCTGCTCGATCCTGCCCTCTCCGGCGGCCTGTTTCGCGGTGACAAGGTATTTGGCATCGCCGCCGGCCATCTGGGGGATCCCGCCATCGAAAGCCTGCCGCTGCCCTTTGCCTGCGTCGCCACCGAACTCGATACCGGTCGCGAGATCTGGTTGCAGGAAGGACCGCTTCGCCAGTGTGTGCGCGCCTCCTGCGGCATGCCCGGCCTGCTCACCCCGACCCGGGTGGAGGATCGCTGGCTGGTGGACGGGGCCGTGGTCAACCCGGTCCCCATCTCCCTGGCCCGCGCCATGGGAGCCGAGGTGGTGATCGCCGTCAACCTCAACACCGACATGCACCAGCCCTGGACCGACGAACCGGACGAGCCCGTGCAGGGGGGGCTGCTCAGCCAGTGGTTGAACCGGGGCGAACGCGAACCCAGTACCCCCGGCATGTGGGGGGTAATGACGGGCTCCATCAACATCATGCAGGAGCGCATCACCCGTGCCCGGATGGCCGGGGATCCCCCCGAGATCCAGCTCTGCCCGCGCCTTGGCAACCTCTCCATCATGGATTTCCACCGCGCGAGCGACGCCATCGACGAGGGGGAAGCCTGTGTCGAGCGCAACCTGGAGCAGCTCAAGGAGGAGCTGTCACGACTCTGCCTGATATGAAGACATATCGGGGTAAAAGACAAAAAGAGCGCCAATAGGCGCTTTTTTGTTTCGGGTTACGCGGCTCAGAACAGCCCCAGCCCCTTGAGCATCACCACCAGGATCAGCAGCGGCGACACATAGCGGATGATGAAAAACAGGGGCCTGAGGATGGGCAGCGCCAGCTTGCCTCCATTGGTCAGCGCCGTCGTCATCCGCTCGAAGCCCCAGACCCAGCCCACAAAGAGGCAGAGGAAGATGCCGCCAAGGGGCATCAGCACGTTGGAAGAGACGAAATCGAACAGATCGAAGAAGGTTTTCCCGTCAACCTGCACATCCGCCAGCGTGCTGCTCGAGAGCGCACAGGTCGAGCCGACCGCCCCCAGCACCAGCAGGTTGATCAGGGTCGCCCTTGTGCGGCTCATGTGAAAGCGCTCGGAGAGCACCGAGACTGGCACCTCCAGGATGGAGAGCATGGCCCCGGTGGCTGCGATGGCGGAGAGCACGAAGAAGAGCACCATGAAGAGGTGGCCGAAGGGGATGCTGGCAAAGACCGCGGGTATGGTGATGAACAGCAGGGAGGGGCCTGCGCTCGGCTCGAAGCCAAAGGCAAAGACAGCCGGGAAGATGGCGATCCCCGCCAGCATGGAGACGAAGAGATCCGCGCACATCACCCGTACCGTGGTGAGAGGGATGTGCTGATCATCGCGAAAATAGCTGCCATAGGTCATCATGCAGCCCATCCCGATGGAGAGCTTGAAGAACGCCAGCCCCATGGCCGTCAGCACGACGCCTGCGGTCACCTTGGAGAAATCCGGCGAGAACAGGAAATGCAGTCCTTCGCTCGCTCCGGGCAGAGTCAGGCTGCGCACGCCTATCACCAGCAGCAGGATGAAGAGCAGTGGCATCAACCGCTTGGTGACCGCTTCGATCCCCCTGGAGACCCCCATCAGCAAGATCCCCCCCATCAGGGCCAGCACCAGCCACTGCCAGAGCAGACTCTGCAAGGGATCCGTGATGAGCGAATTGAAGGCAGCACCCGTGACGGCGGGATCGGTGGAGAGGATCTCGCCGCTGGCCGCCTTGAAGATGTAGGCAAACACCCAGGCCGCCACCTCGGAGTAGAACGACATGATGAGGAAGGCCGCGCTCACCCCCATGGCGGCGATCAGCCACCAGGGTTGCCCCTTCGGAGCCAGCTTGATGAGCCCGCTGACCGCATCCGTCCTGGCCTCGCGCCCCAGCATGATCTCGGAGATCATCACCGGCAATCCCACCAGCAGGGTGGCGATGACATAGACCAGCAGAAAACCGGCGCCACCGTTCTCACCGGTCAGATAGGGAAACTTCCAGATATTGCCGAGCCCGACGGCAGACCCCAGGGTCGCGGCCAGCACGCCAAAGGTGCTGGTAAACCCATCTCTGGCTTTGGTAATGGATTGGCTCATCGTTGTCTCGCTGTGTGGATCACCGCCTGAATTAAAAGGGTCGGAGTGTTCCGTGGATTAATCCAGCCCGACAAGATGATTTAGTGAAAATCGCCGTTGACCGCACACAACCCATTATTTAATTAAATAATCATCCATTTTGACAAATAAAAAATGCCGCCTCGAGGGCGGCATTTTTATCAAGGTTGAACTGAATCAAGCCTTGGCAATATCGTCCGGACCGATCTGGCCGATTTCGGCGACTTTCTTGTCAGCCAGCAGCCAGAGGGTGAACTTGTGCAGATCGGGGTGGTGGGCCAGGGCAACCAGGAAGGCGCCTCCGACTTCACGGTAACCCAGTTCATAGTTCTTCAGGGTGGTTGGGGGGACGCCCAGCAGATCGGCAAACTTGGGACGGCTCAGGCCTACCGCTTCGCGGATCTGACGGATCTTCTTGCCAACAGTTACGATATTTGAATTCATGTGTTCCATACTCCGTTCGGCGGATTGACTCCACCTTTATTTTTCGCGACGACTCGTAGTCAAGTGTATCAGTTTTGAACGGACTCGTTATGGTCGAGCCTCTATCTATAATCAGCGTCTTTCGACGACAACCCTTCACAAACCTCGGGGATGGTAATCGCTGCGTCGCCTCAGGTAAACAGTCTCGAAAAGAAACCTTTCTTGTTGCCCGGCCATCCCTCGTATAATTCGCCGGTTATTTCCAAGAGAGTCATCAACATGGCATTTCCCGGCATCATTTCCCGTCTTCATTCCGACCCGGACTCCCTCCCCCGTCAGCTCGCCCAGGGTCTGCAGACCCGGGCCGAAGCGTTCTGGCTGCCCATGGCCATGCAGGGGGACGCCGCCACCGTGCTGGCGGCCCTCCCGGACAGCTGCAGCCTCTATCTTGAAGGCCAGGCAACGCTTCCCCTGCGCAGCCACGACGGCGTCGTGGCAGAAAGCGGCACCCTGGCACTGGGCAATGGTCACACGATGACGCTGGCCAGGGAGAAAGGCGATGGCGGCATCGTGCCGGAAGAAAGCCTCGCCGAGATGGCCCAATGGCTGGAAGCGGGTCATCGGCACTTCATCTGCTCCACCGCCGTCCAGCCCGTGGCGCGGGCCATCCTCAACATCTGGCCTCTCGATCCCTACCTCGCCCGTCACTTCTTGCTCAGTTTCACACCCTTGCTGTGCGAAGCAACCGAGGCGGACTATCTTGCGGTCCTCTCGGTCAGGGCGGGTGACGCCATCCCGCGGCACGCTTGGGCTGAGGCTTATATGAAGCTTGAGAAGAAACTGCATCGCGCCTACTTGGATCACTAATAAATCCCAAGAAACAGCCAGTTATCCCTACGACACAATTTGCCCCATCCCTTATCTGTGAGCTTGATCATGTTTTGAAATGGGCATAAAGTGCGCCACGTCATCGGAATGACGTCGGCTGTTCGTGGCGGAGTATGCATTGTCGACAGTGCAACCCGCACACTTGTGCACCCAGATACGTGCCTCCTGGATGGATCTAGGATCCCTGTTCGCACCAACGTCGTTGGTCGACAGAGCCAGCAGCTTACATAAATTACAAAGTGCGAAGCACGTGAACAACGTGCCATCTCAACGAGGATTATTTTATGATGAAAATGGCTCCTTCCCTGATCGCCATCGCTATGGCCACCATGGGTGCAACTGCAGCTCACGCCGCTGACGACATCTACTTCGGCGCCGGTGTTGGTGCAACTCACTTCAACGGTCTGAACAAGATCGAAGGCGTGAACGTTGGCGAAGAAGATGCGGCTGCTGCCAATGCCTTCGTTGGTTACAACTTCAACGAATACTTCGGTTCCGAGCTGGGCTACCAGTACACCGGCCGTGGCAACACCGACGGCAACCGTTACGAGAGCCAGGGTGCCACCCTGTCCGGTATCGCTCGTCTGCCGCTGGGCAACGATTTCTCCCTGTTCGGTGAAGCTGGCGCCTACTGGGGCCACACCGATGGTCTGGGCACCAGCGATACCAAAGTATCCCCGCTGGCCGGTGCCGGTGTGACCTACAAGGTCAACGACGCGCTGGATCTGCAAGCTCGCTACCGCTACATGTGGGACGTGGCTGACCTGCACGCCGACAACGTACGCTACAAGTCCAACCAGAGCGTTGCGACCCTGGAAGCCGTTTACCACCCGTTCCGTACTTCCTACGTAGCGCCTGCTCCGGCCCCGGTTGTTGAAGAAGCACCGGCCCCGGCTCCGCAAATCGTTGAGAAGAACTTCGCCCTGAACTCCGACGTGCTGTTCGCCTTTGGCAAAGACAGCCTGAAGGCCGAAGGCGTGCAAGCCCTGAACGCTCTGTACCAGCAAATCGTTGAGTTCCAGCCGAAAGACGGCAACGCCGTTGTTGTTGGTTACACCGACCGTATCGGTTCCGACGCTTACAACCAGAAGCTGTCTGAAGCTCGTGCCCGCACCGTTGCCAACTTCCTGGTCAGCAAGGGTATGGCTGCCAGCAAGGTTGCTATCGAAGGTCGCGGCGAAGCCAACCCGGTCACCGGCACCAAGTGTGACGGCGTCAAGGCCAAGGCTCAGCTGATCTCCTGCCTGGCTCCGGACCGTCGCGTAGAAGTTCGCGTATCCGGCGTACAAGAAGTTCAAAAGTAATCTGACTTCGCTCAGGTAACGTAAAAAAGGGGATGCCACGGCATCCCCTTTTGCTGTCTCTCTCCTCCCCCCAGCGACACTCTCTGTCTCACCTTTTCTCCCCTTTACCCCCGTATTGCGGCCCCGCGACACCGGTGTCGGCGCTGCATATCTGTGCAGAAACTTGATCACGCTGATTCAAAAGAATACAGTAGCAACGCTTGTAAGACATTGGATGAACTATTAAAAGTGCTCAGTGCCCGGTTAGTTGTCCATGGAGAAACAGCTTCATGAGAATCCAGGTTTCCATCCATTTTTTATTCAAGCCGTCCGTGATCCGCTCACGGTGTCGCACATGAAGTGTCATCTGCGACCGGTATAACAAAGAGTGCGCAGTACGCCCATAGCACGGCAACTCAACGAGGATAAAACGATGAAAATGAAAATGGCACCAACCCTGATTGCTCTGGCCATTGCAGCCATGGGAACCACCACCGCTCAGGCGGCCGACGACTGGTACACAGGTATGGGTGCAGGTTGGGCCTATGGCCACGACCTGGATACCTTCGGCCAGGATGCTGACAAGGACGCCACCGCGCTCTCCCTGTTCGGCGGTTACAACTTCACCGAGAACTTTGCCGCCGAGCTCGGCTATCTCTATGCCGGCAAGGCTGGCGTCGATGGCGTCGACTTCAAAACCCAGGGTGCCACCCTGTCCGGTATCGCACGCCTGCCCATGAATGACATCTTCTCCGTCTTCGCCGAAGGGGGTGCCTACTTCAACCACGTCAACGGCAACGGCCAGAGCGACAACGGCACCTCGCCGCTGGCGGGTCTGGGTCTGACTGCCAAGCTCTCCGACCTTATCGACCTGCAGGCCCGCTACCGCTACATGTGGGATCTGGGTGACGATCAGAAAACCTGGAAAACCGACATGAGCGTCGCCACCCTGGAACTGGTGATGCACCCGAACCGCACCACCTATGTGGCACCGGCCCCGGCACCGGCTCCCGAGCCGGTTCCCGAGCCTGTCATGGTCGACAAGAACTTCTCCCTGAGCTCGGACGTGCTGTTTGCCTTCGGCAAATCCACCCTGAAGCCGGAAGGGGCTGCTGCGCTCAACACCCTGTATCAGCAGATCGTCGACGTCCAGCCGAAAGATGGCAGCGCCGTGGTGGTGGGTTACACCGACCGCATCGGCTCCGATGCCTACAACCTGAAGCTGTCTGAAGCCCGTGCCCGCACCGTGGCCGACTTCCTGGTTGGCAAGGGTCTGCCGGCTGGCAAGGTTTCCATCGAAGGTCGTGGTGAAGCCAACCCGGTCACCGGCACCCAGTGTGACGGCATCAAGGCCAAGGCTCAGCTGATCGCCTGCCTGGCACCGGATCGCCGCGTCGAAGTGCGCGTCACCGGCGTACAGGAAGTGCAGCAATAAGGGGACAACCACCTGTTGCAAAAAGGGGCCATTCCGGCCCCTTTTTTAATGCCCGGACGGCACCGCCAGCGCGGGCAGCCCACCTGCCTGTCTCACCGATTTTCCATACAGATGCGTCACTTAAATGGTTAATGCGCTCACATCGCCTATACATAATGTTGGCTATACATAGCAAAGGGCTGGGAGCCCTATAACACCCAACATCGACGAGGATACGCGATGAACATAAGACTGAAACCTGTGTGGATTGCATTGGCATTGGCGACGAGTGCCGCCCAGGCGGCACCTGTTCACGACTGGTATGTGGGGGCTGGGGGTGGCTGGGCCTTTGCCCATGACATCGATGATTTCAGCAAGGACGTCGGCAAGGACGCGACCGCCATCAACGCCTTTGTCGGCTACAACTACAACGAGAATCTGGGGGCAGAGCTCGGCTACCTCTCCACCGGTGACTGGGATATTGCCGGCCAGGACTTCAACAGCAAGGGGGCCACCCTGTCGGTCATTGGCCGTTTGCCGCTCGGGGACATCTTCTCTGTCTTTGCCGAAGGGGGCGGTTATCTCTATCACGTCGACTCCGTCAACGGGGGAGATGACAACCTGGCTCCCCTGGCGGGTCTGGGCCTGACCGCCAGACTGAGCGACTGGGTAGACATCCAGACCCGCTACCGCTACATGGTGCGAGTCGGGGACGATCCTGACAACGACAAGGTGGGCAGCGGTACCAAACGCTGGGTCAGCGACATCAGTACCGCCACCATCGAGCTGGTGCTTCACCCCAATCGCACCGTCGCCGCAGTGCCGGTGGCCGCGCCTCTGGTCGTGGCACCGCCGCCCCCGGCTCCCGAGCCGGTGGATCAGACCTTCAACCTGAGTTCGGATGTGCTGTTTGCCTTTGGCAAGGCGGAGCTCAAACCGGAGGGGATGCAGGCACTCGACGCCCTCTACCAGCAGATCGTCGACGTCAAACCCAAGGATGGCAACGCCATGGTGATGGGCTACACCGACCGCATCGGCTCGGATGCCAACAACCAGGCACTGTCGGAGGCCCGTGCAAGCACGGTCGCCAACTTCCTGATTGGCAAGGGGCTGCCCGCAGACAAGGTGAGCATCCAGGGCAATGGCGAGAGCAACCCGGTCACTGGCACCCAGTGTGATGCCATCAAGGCCAGGGCTGCCCTCATCGACTGCCTGGCCCCGGATCGCCGGGTCGAAATCCGGGTCACCGGTGTCAGCAATCCCGCCGAGCCCGCCCCCGCCGAGCAACCGGCACAATAACCTCCTCTTCCTTCACAGCCGTGCACAAAAAAGGGATGCCGAGGCATCCCTTCTGCATGTCTGTCCCCTTGGGATCAGAAGGAAGTACGACGATAGCGGCGGTACTCGGGGCGCCAGAAGTTCGCCTCGATGGCCTGATCGATCACATCATCGGGGGTCTGCACCGCCTTGCCCTGCAACATGGCGGTCTTGGCCACCATCTTGGCGATGTAGCGGGAGACCTGATGGATGTCCGCCAGATCCGGCAGCAAGGAGCCCTCTTCCCCCTTCACCAGGGGTGAACAATCCGCCAGGGCACGGCTGGCCGACATCAGCATGGCATCGGTCACCCGGTTGGCACCGGAGGCGATCACCCCAAGGCCGATCCCCGGGAAGATGAAGGAGTTGTTGCACTGGGCGATGACGTAGCGCTTGCCCTTGTACTCCACCGGTGCGAACGGGCTGCCGGTGGCGACCAGCACCTGGCCGTCGGTCCAGCGAATGAGATCCGCCGGGGTGGCTTCCACCCGGGAAGTGGGGTTGGAGAGCGGGAAGATGATGGGACGGGCACAGTGCTTGTGCATGGTCTTGACCACCTCTTCGGTGAAGAGGCCGGGCTGGCCGGAGACCCCGATCAGGATGTCCGGGCGACCGTGCTCCATCACCTCCAGCAGGGAGATGTTGTCCCCCACCGGCCACTCCTTGATCCGCTCGACCGGCTGGGAGAGCTTGCGCTGGAAGTCGAGCTGGTTGGGGATCTTGTCGGTGATGAGACCGAATCGGTCCACCATGAAGACCCGGCCCCGCGCCTCGGCGTCGGTCAGCCCTTCGGCCTTCATCTGCGCCACGATCTGCTCGGCGATGCCACACCCGGCACTACCCGCCCCGAGGAAGGCGACCCGCTTCTCGGAGAGCTTGGCACCGGAGGCCTTGCAGGCGGCGATGAGGCTGCCCAGGGTCACCGCAGCGGTCCCCTGAATGTCATCGTTGAAGCAGCACAGCTCATCCTTGTAGCGGTTGAGCAGCGGGGTGGCATTGCCCTGGGCGAAATCCTCGAACTGCAGCAGGATGTCCGGCCAGCGGCGCTTGACCGCCTGGATGAAGGCATCGACGAACTCGTCGTACTCTTCGCCGGAGATGCGCGGATGGCGCCACCCCATGTAGAAGGGGTCGTTCAGCAACTGCTGGTTGTTGGTGCCCACGTCCAGCACCACCGGCAGGCAGTAGGCCGGGGAGATGCCGCCACAGGCGGTGTAGAGGGAGAGCTTGCCGATGGGAATGCCCATGCCGCCGATGCCCTGATCCCCGAGGCCCAGGATGCGTTCGCCATCGGTGACCACGATCACCTTGACGTTCTGCTTGGTGGCGTTTTGCAGCATGTCATCGATCCTGTCCTTGTCCGGATAGGAGATGAAGAGGCCGCGGGCGCGGCGATAGATGTTGGAGAACTCCTCGCACGCCTTGCCGACCGTCGGGGTGTAGATGACCGGCAGCATTTCGGTGAGGTGGTTGTTCAGCAGGCGGTAGAAGAGCGTTTCGTTGGTATCCTGGATGTTGCGCAAATAGATGTGCTTGTCCATGTCGTTGCCAAACGCCATGAACTGGCGATAGGCACGCTCTGCCTGCTCTTCGATGGTTTCGATGTTCTGGGGCAGCAGACCCTCCAGATTGAAGCTGCTGCGTTCTTCGCTGGTGAAGGCGCTGCCCTTGTTGAGCAACGGCGTCTCCAGCAGGGCTGGACCTGCGTAGGGAATGTAGAGGGGACGTTTCTGATTATTATCTTCAAACATGGATCTGTACCTTGACTGTGTGGCCCGTCGATCCTATGGGCTTGAGCCAACAATTTCAAAGGGTTTGCACCTCCCTTGCGAAAGGTTTGCGACCCAGTCGACGAAAGGCCCCCGGAGTCTGACCCGTCAGGCGGCGAAAACGGTTGGCAAAGTTGGCGCCGTCGCTGTATCCGACCCGGGCCGCCAGCTCGGCCAGCGGCCAGTTGGTGTAGAGCAGCAACTGGCGCGCCTTGTTCATGCGAAGCCCGGTGAGCCAGGCCATGGGGCCCATGCCGAACACCTGCTGGCAGAGCCGGTGCAGATGGGGTACCGAGCAGGCCATCTGGTCGGCCAGCAGGGCCACGCTCCAGGGCTCGTCCAGACGTGCCTCCACCCGCCGAAACAGCGCCTGTAGCCGCAGCTCCGGCGTGCCGCGCACCTCCCCCTGCAGGGTTCGCTCCAAGAGCGCCAGCAGCAGGCTCAGCAGCTGGGGCTGGAGTGGCGAACGTATTCCCTCCCCCTGCATCAGGCTGAGCAGGTGGTAGAGCTGCTCCCCCTCCTCCCCCTGCCAGATGCGATGGCCAAGCCGGTGCAGATGCTGCCAGCGAGGCACGTCGTCCAGCAGGATCCAACTGGTATGCCAGGCTTCCCCCACCAGCCTGAGGCCCCCCGGCACGGCGGCCGGGAGAAAGACCAGGGCTCCCGCCGGGATGGGCTGCTCCCCGCCATCGGTGAGCAGGGCGCCCCCCTCGTCATGGCTCACCATCAGGATGTGAAACTCCGGTCGGTTGCGGCGGATAAGGTAGTGCTCCCGTATCGTCGAGAGGCCGGTCAGGAAGACGCCCGCCTCCCCAAGCAGGGGCAGCCCTTCGCGTCCCAGCATCCGCTCTTCGCAGGCCGGGGCGATTTCCAGACACTCGCTGATAAATGGCATAGCACCTCAACAGGATAGTTTTGCACAAGAAAGCCGAGAGGGGCTCACAGTGAAACCTCCCGATATCACCCCTATCATACCCACGACAAACCCTGATTTTTACCAACCCGGTTAACATAAATGAATTATTGGCAAGCGATTTTAAAACAAACCACCGATCGCGAGTTCATGACGCGACTGTGGCGACTGGCCCTGCCGGTTTCGCTGCAATCCATGATGTTCTCCCTGCTCGGCCTCATCGACATCATGATGGTGAGCCAGCTCGGCACCACGGCTGTGGCGGCGGTCGGCTTGGGCAACCGGGTCTTCTTCTTCAATCTGCTGGTGATAGCGGGGCTCTCGGGCGGGGTCTCGGTGTTGGCAGCACAATATTTCGGCCGTGGCGAGATGGCCGGGGTGCGACGCTCCCTGGCCCTGGCCCTGGTGGGCGCTCTGGCGGTGAGCCTGCCCTTTGCCCTCGTCTATGTGCTCTCACCGGGCAGCGTGCTCGGGTTTGCCAGCCAGGAGCCCGCGCTGCGCGAGCTGGCCGACGAGTTCCTGATGATCACCGGCGCCACCATCCTCTGCACCGCCGTGGTGGTGCCCCTGGAGTCGGCCCTGCGCTCGGTGGGCAATGCCGCGGCACCGACCCGCATCGGCATCATCGCCATCATCGCCAACGTCATCCTCAACTATGCCCTCATCTTCGGCCATTTCGGCGCCGAGGCCATGGGAGTAGCCGGTTCCGCCTGGGGCACCACCCTGTCGCGCCTGCTGCAGACAGCGCTGCTGCTTGCCTATGTGTGGCGTGCCGAGCCCCGTCTCATCCCGCGCAAGCAAGACTGGCTCGCCGCCTTCAGGCGCAAGGAGGTGGTGCGCTTCACCCTGATCGCCCTGCCGCTGTTGCTGCACGACGGGCTCTGGGCCTTCGGCATGCTGCTCTACGGCTTCCTCTACGCGCACCTCGGCACCGACGCCCTGGCCATCATGACCACCCTCGGCACGCTGGAGAGCATCCTCATCTCCCTCTTCTTCGGGCTGGCGGTGGCCTGCTCCACCCTGCTCGGCCACCGGCTCGGGGCCGAGGAGTATGACGAGGCCTGGCAGCACTCCCAGCTCTTCCTGCTGCTGGCCCCCGTCGGCGCCCTGCTGGTGGGGACCGCCGTCTGGCTGATGCAGGGCAGCCTGCTGCAATGGGTCGGCAACCTGCCGGGCGAGCTGATGACTGAGGCCGGCCAGGTGCTCGCCATCATGTGTCTGGGCATGCTGCTCAAGGTGTTCAACATGGTGGGGATCGTCGGGGTGCTGCGCTCGGGGGGGGACGTCAACTACAGCATCTTCATCGACATCGTCGGCATGTGGTGCATCGGCCTGCCGCTGGCCTGGGTGGCGGTCAGCCTGCTGGGCTGGCCCCTCTCCTGGGTGGTGGCGGTGGTCCTGCTGGAGGAGCTCTCCAAGGTGCTGCTGGTGCAGCGCCGCATTCGCCAGCGCCGCTGGCTGCGCAATCTGGTGCTGGGATAAGGGAAGAGCGCAAAGCGGGAAAATGCGGGGTCATATCAATGACAGAAAATCCCGCTTTGCAGTATGCTGGCCCCCTCTTCAATCAGAGGCGGGGTGCGCCGGCCATGCCGACCCTTGTGCCCCTGCCCAGTAGTCGTTTAAGGAGACGAGCATGCAACCACAAAAAGAGCGGATCACCGAGACTGCCCTGCTGGAGATGGCCAACAAGATCATTCGTGAACACGAGGACTTCATCCACGGCATGCGCGCCGACTCGGTGGAGCAGAAGGGGGACATTCTGGTGTTCAAGGGGGAGTTCTTCCTGGCAGAGGACGGCACCCCGACCGGCAAGACCATGGCGGTGTTCAACATGTTCAAGCTGCTGGCCCAGCAGCTCTCCGGCAAATACACCCTGGCCTGACGCCAGCCCCGTCATCACCGGATGCCGCCCTCAGGCGGCATCCGTTTTTGTGCGCCCTGCATCGCCCGCGGGCTTCCCTGCCTCGGCCACCACGCAGTTGCGACCCGCCATCTTGGCCATGTAGAGGCACTCGTCCGCCCGGTTGAGCAGCACCTCCACCCCCTCGCCACGCTGGGCCAGGGTCAGACCGATGCTCACCGTCACCTCCAGCAGCTCGTCGGAGGTGGGGCTTTTCACCAACCTCGCCTCCACCGCGACCCGCAGCCGCTCCGCCACCCGCTTGGCCTGTGCCAGATCCGTGCAACCGGGCAACAGGATGGCAAACTCCTCCCCGCCGTAACGCCCGAGCACCATGCCGGGCTCCAGCTGCTCCGACAGGGTGGCCGCCACCTCCTTGAGCACCGCATCCCCCGCCAGATGGCCGAAGGTGTCGTTGATGCGCTTGAAGCGGTCCAGATCCAGCAGCAGCACCGCGAAGGGAGCCTGTTTGCGGATCATGGCGGCCCTCGCCTTCTCGAGCTGCTTCATCAGCAGGCGGCGGTTCATCATGCCGGTCAGCTCGTCCGTGGTGGATTCCCGATAGAGTTGCAGCAGCATGTTGAGCTGGCCGCACTGCACCCAGGCGCTGGCGATGGCAAAGAGCCCCAGCAGCCAGACCTGGTTGAGGGTCTGCACGCTCCAGAGGGGCTGGCCCACCAGCAGCCAGTTGCCCGCCAGCATGGTGGCCAGAATGCCCCCCGCCAGTTGCAGGCTGAGGGAGAGGGGAATGGGGAAGATGGCGAACAGACTGATGAGCAGATAGGGGAAGGCCATGTAGCCCGCCTGCATCTCCTGATCCGCGCCGAAGCTGTGCAGGCAGATGAGGGAGAAGAGCATCATCACCGCCATCAGGTAGCCCAGCGCCAGCTTCATGCGCTCGCGCTTGAAGTGGATGAGATAGGAGAGGGGGATGAGGGGCGAGAGGGCCAGCAGGCAGAAGATCCTGACCTGGAACAGCGCCTCGAACTGGATGGCTGGCAGGGTCAGCCAGTCCACCAGGGCCCAGCTCGGGAGCCCCGCCATCAGCAGACAGGTGAGCAGCCGCAGCCGCACCGTCATGAAGCCCATCCGGGTCAGGGTAAAATCTTCGGAGTGGGCGCGGGCACTCCAGAACTCCGACAGCTTCAGCATCCAGAGTCTCCATCTTCGAACCGAGGGCTCATTCTACACCGTCCCCATCCTGATGCATCAGCCTCCCTCCCCTTTGTGAGGGATCGGTCTCACACAAACCGGCGGATCTTAATCGCCACAGGAAAACGTTTCAACCCATCAGGAAATAAACGAGTTTGCGCTCAATTAGCGCTGGAAAGCGCGATGCCAATCACTAAAATAGCGCCCAATTTTCTCCCCTCCCCCCACACATTCGAGGTATTTATGGAACAGGCTGCCGCCCCAAGCGCCATCCGAGAGGCCCATCCCCCCAGGCGAGCCCACAGCGAACTGGTCTACGGCATCGAGGATGTCCCCCCCCTGCCCCAGACCCTGTTCGCCGCCCTGCAGCATATGCTCGCCATGTTTGTCGCCATCATCACCCCGCCCCTCATCATCGCCAATGCCCTCGGCCTCCCCGCCGACGACACCCGCTACATCGTCTCCATGTCCCTGGTCATGTCCGGCATCGCCTCCTTCATCCAGACCCGCCGTTTCGGCCCCCTCGGTTCCGGCCTGCTCTCGGTACAGGGCACCAGCTTCAACTTCCTCGGTCCCATCATCGCCTCCGGCCTCGCCCTCAAGCAGGCGGCCATGCCCACCGACGATCTGCTGGGCACCCTGTTCGGCACCATGCTGGCAGCGGCCCTCACCATCGTCGTCATGAGCCGCTTCCTGCACCTGGTCAAACGGATCATCACCCCGCTGGTGACCGGCATCGTGGTATTGCTCATCGGCCTGACCCTCATCAAGGTAGGGCTCATCAGCATGGGGGGCGGCTACGGCGCCCTGGCGGACGGCAGCTTCGCCAGCCACACCAACCTCTTTCTCTCCCTGCTGGTGCTCGGCCTCATCGTGCTGATGCAGCGCAGTCGCAACCCCTGGCTGCGCCTCTCCGCCATCATGATCGCCATGCTGGCGGGCTATGCAGTGGCGCTGCTGCTGGGCAAGGTGGCAGCCCCCACCTTCGACGGCCCCCTGGTGATGATCCCTGTTCCGCTGCACTACGGACTCGGCTTTGACTGGCAGCTGTTCGTGCCGCTCGCCATCATCTTCGTGGTGACGGCGCTGGAGGCCATCGGCGACATGACCGCCACCTCCGACATCTCCGGCGAGCCGCTGGAAGGGCCGGTCTACATGGCGCGGATCAAGGGGGGCGTGCTGGCCGATGGTGCCAACTCCATGCTGGCGGCGGTCTTCTCCACCTTCCCCATGTCCACCTTCGCCCAGAACAACGGTGTCATCCAGCTGACCGGGGTGGCCAGCCGCCACGTCGGCCTCTTCATCGCCGCCATGCTGGCCCTGCTCGGCCTGTTCCCGGCGGTGGCGAGCCTGGTGCAACAAATACCTGAACCCGTGCTCGGCGGCGCCACCATCGTCATGTTCGGCACCATCGCCGCCGCCGGGGTGCGCATCATCTCCCGGGAGGAGCTGGACCGCCGCGCCCTGATGATCCTGGCGGTGTCGCTCGCCATGGGTCTCGGAGTGGCCCAGGTGCCCGAGGTGCTGCAACACCTGCCGGAGCTGGCCAGGAGCGTGCTCTCCTACGGCGTCGCCACCGGCGGCCTCACCGCCATCCTGCTCAATCTGCTGCTGCCCAGGCGCGCCGCCGCACAGGCCTGACACTCCGCCATCCTTGCACCAAAGCCCCGCCATGCGGGGCTTTAGCTTGTTTGCCCCCACGCGTACTGTGCTTGGCAGCCTCTGCCAAAGGATGCCTTTCATGCCTTATACCCTGCTGCCCCCGCCGCTCGCCCACCAGACACCCGACCAGATCCTGGCCGAGGAGCAGCGCTGGCTGCGGGAGTGCGCCGGTGACGGCGAGCCCAGGGCCCTCCTCTGGCAGGGCCCCCAATGCCTCATCGTCACCCGCAAGGATACCCGTTTGCCCCGCTACCAGGCCGCCTGCGAGCAGCTGGCCGCCGAGGGCTGGCCGGTGTTCGTGCGCGACAGCGGCGGCACCGCCGTGCCCCACGGCGCCGGCATCCTCAACCTCTCCCTCATGCTGCCCCGCACCACCCAGGATCTGGCCCACTACTACTGGCTGCTGGGGGCGCCCCTGCTCGCCCTGCTGGAGGAACACGGTCTTGCGGGCAGCTACGACTTCGTGCCCGGCTCGTTTTGCGACGGCCAGTACAACCTGGTGATCGGGGGGCGCAAGGTGACCGGCACCGCCCAGCGCTGGCTGGCGCCGGGCCGGGATCACGACGGCGCCGTGCTGGCCCAGGCCATGCTGCTGGTGG
This sequence comes from Aeromonas sp. R2-1, assembly GCF_040908425.1. Classification (NCBI taxonomy): domain Bacteria; kingdom Pseudomonadati; phylum Pseudomonadota; class Gammaproteobacteria; order Aeromonadales; family Aeromonadaceae; genus Aeromonas; species Aeromonas sp. R2-1. The sequence goes on along the minus strand of NZ_JBFODR010000007.1, from coordinate 236,507 downwards.
CGGGGGATGTGGACGAGGGCACCCGGATGGCGAGCCGCTTCTACGAACTGGCCGGGGGCGAGCTGCGCTTTGCTCCGGGCACCTCCACCACCCTGGCCCACGCCATTGGCTGGCAGGGGGAGGAGGCGGCCCTGGTGAGCCGGGTGAGCGAAGCGCTGGCGCAGCGGCTCACCGGAGATATTCCCTCCCCCTGACCCCCTGGGGGCAACAAGCGCTGCCATTCATTGCGTAAAATGCAAAAAAGCCACGATGAGCGTCGTGGCTTTTGCGTATTTCGCACAGATATTGTCAGAAGATCCGGGATCAAGCCACGGGTTTTGCCATCCCAGCCCGGATCCCGGTTGACACCATGGACAGGGGCCAGGTGACAGGGCTTCCCGCAGGCCCGCTTCTCATCAGGCCGTCTGCGGCTCGGGCTCGGATTCCGTATCCCGGTCCCGGCTGAAGTAGGCGCGGGTCTCGGCAATCACCACGTGGCGCAGGCCGATGAGGCCGATGAGGTTGGGCACCGCCATCAGGCCGTTGACGATGTCGGCCAAGAGCCAGATCAGGTCCAGATGGAGGAAGGCACCGCTCGCCACCAGCACCAGATAGATGAGGCGGTAGGGTTTGATCGCCTTCACCCCGAACAGGTACTCGGTGCAGCGCTCGCCGTAGTAATTCCAGCCAAGGATGGTGGTAAAGGCGAAGAACAGGAGGCCGATGCTCACCAGATACTGGCCCACATGGGCATCCAGCCCCTGGGCAAAGGCCTGACTGGTCATGGCCGCACCGCTTGCATCGCCGCTCCACACCCCGGTCACCACCAGCGTCAGGCCGGTCATGGTGCAGATGATGAGGGTGTCGATGAAGGTGCCGGTCATGGAGACCAGCCCCTGCTCCACGCAGGAATCGGTCTTGGCCGCCGCCGCCGCGATGGGGGCCGAGCCCAGCCCCGACTCGTTGGAGAAGACCCCGCGCGCCACCCCGGACTGGATCGCCAGCATGATGCCGGCGCCGACGAAACCGCCGGTGGCCGCATGGCCGGTGAAGGCGCTGCTGATCACCAGCATGACCGCATCGGGCAGGGCGCCTGCATTGTTCACCAGCACCCCGGCACAGGCGACGATGTAGAAGATGGCCATGAAGGGGACCACCTTGCTCGACACGCTGGAGATGGACTGGATACCCCCCAGGGTCACCAGCGCCACGATCAGGGTCAGCACCACGGCGGTCACTTCACGGGGTACCGAGAAGGAGAGGCTCATGGCATCACTGATGGCGTTGACCTGGGGGAAGGTACCGATGCCGAAGAAGGCGACGCCGATGCCGAACAGGGCAAACAGCTTGGCGAGCGGCTTGGAGCCGAGCCCCTTCTCCAGATAGTACATGGGGCCACCCGCCATCTGGCCGTTGGCGTCCTGCTGGCGATATTTCACCGCCAGCAGGCACTCGGCGTACTTGGTGGCCATGCCGAACAGGGCGGCCATCCACATCCAGAACAGGGCGCCGGGGCCCCCCAGCTTGATGGCGGTGGCCACACCGACGATGTTGCCGGTGCCGATGGTGGCGGAGAGGGCGGTGCACAGGGCACCAAAGCTGGAAACATCCCCCTGCTTGCCCTGCCCCTGATCGCGGCCAAAGACCAGCTTGAGGGCCAGCGGCAAACGCACGATCTGAAGCAGACCCAATCGCCAAGTGAGATAGATACCGGTCCCGACCAGCAGGATCAGCAGGGGGGGACCCCAGATAAAGCTATCGATGGCGGCGAGCGCCGATTGAATTGATGACATGCATCCTCCTTAAAAAACAACGATTAAGGAGGAGAAGGATGATCTTCCCATAGGTGTCGCGATCGGCCAGAGGCGATCGGATGCGGGCCAAAAACGTGTTCACACTCTTGCTGCGAGGTCGTGATCAAGGGTTATGCGCAGCTCGCTTATCTGGGACCGAGAGGCTCATGTATTCACATACACTCCGGTTCCTGCGCTGCTCTTTACCTTGCTGACGACCTCTCGTGACAGACCGTGAACAGTTTCAAGCTCAGGTACAACCATCCCATCCCCTCTGTCCTTTTGCCTGAGAGTTTCCGGCGCCAGATTGCGATGCAATCACGGTGCCTTGCTCCTTCGGCGCCCGATTCAACGGGTCTCTCCAGAGTATCGTCCAGTAGCAGTCCACACCGGTTGCCCGGTACCTGAAAGATTCACTTCTTCGGTGGATGGTTGCCCATCGCTCTCCTGCTACCTTCATCCGAACTAGTTTGGATCAGGAAGCGGGCATGGTAATCCAAAAAATGTGAGCTGTCTCGCACTCCCTGGCCCCGGCGCCCCCTTTTTACCTGGCCGCAACCCCCAGGCCTGATGTTATTAGTTCGTTAACTATCAACAGCTTATCAAGCTCCCTTCGGGGGTGCTCCCCATCACGGCCCTGATCGCTCCCCGTATCAAGAGCCTGTTTCGTCTCGACCAGAAAAACTTGCCGACATATCCAATCAAAATGCTTGCACACAAACTCAATAAGCCGATAATCCCGCGCATAACTAAGCACTTTGCAAGGGAGTTATGCAATGTGCCTGGTGGGTCCCTCCGGACCGCTCGCCTGAGCCGGCCGTCGCCGGTTCAATCGCATATGGCTTGGGCATATCACGCCCCCTAAGGACTATCAAAAGAGAATGAACGAGACCCTGGTCGCACAAGATTACCGTCAGTTGGTTGAACAATTCGGCTCCCCCCTGCTGCTGCTCGACAAGGCAGCCGTCCGCAAACAGTATCGGGCCCTGGCGGCCGCCCTGCCCGATGTGCGCTTGCATTATGCACTCAAGCCCCTGCCCCACGAGGCGGTGGTCTCTGTCTTGAAGGAAGAGGGGGCCTGTTTCGATCTGGCCACCAATGGCGAAGTGGATCTGGTGCGCAGCCAAGGGGTTCGCCCGGGACGCTGCATCCATACCCATCCCATCAAGCGTGACAGCGACATCCGTTATGCCCTGGAATTCGGCTGCACCGTGTTTGTCTATGACAACCCGCTGGAGCTGGAAAAGTTCCTGCCCTACAAGGACGAGGTGAAACTGCTGCTGCGGGTCAGCTTCCCGAACCCCGAGACCAAGGTCGATCTTTCCAAGAAGTTCGGCTGCACCCCGGAGCAGGCATTGCCGTTGCTGCAACTGGCCCAGGCCAAGGGGATCAAGGTGATGGGGCTGTCGTTCCACGTCGGCTCCCAGGTGCCCCACGCCCGTCGCCACGTGCAGGCCATCGACGCCTGCCGCGAGATCATGGAGCAGGCCTGGGAGCTCGGGCTCAAGCCCTGGGTACTGGACATCGGCGGCGGCTTCCCGGTGGACTATGACGGCGGCGAGTTCGACATCGACGGTTTCTGCGCCCCGATCCGCGAAGCCCTGGCCAAGCTGCCCGCCACGGTGCAGAAGATTGCCGAGCCGGGCCGCTTCATCAGCGCGCCGGCCATGACCTCGGTTTCCAGCGTGATGGGCAAGGCCCATCGCGGCGACAAGATCTGGTACTACCTGGATGACGGTCTCTACGGCAGCTACAACGGCCAGCTCTACGACCACGTCACCTACCCGGTGAGCACGCCCTATGCCCACGGCGAACTGCACAATGCGGTGCTCTCCGGCCCTACCTGCGACAGCGTGGACGTCATCCGCGACAGCATCATGCTGCCGGATCTCGAGATCGGCGAGCTGGTGGTGGGTCGGGTGATGGGGGCCTACACCTGGGCCTCCGCCTCCACCTTCAACTTCTTCCCCAAGGCGAGCATCCTGATTCTGGACAGCGCCCAGAAGCAGAAGCTGGTTGCCGTGGCCTGAGACCCGGCCCCGCGCACAAAAAAGAGGGGACGCCGCGGCGTCCCCTCTTTCATTTCATCGTCAGACTAGATGAACTGGCTGGTCAGCAGCCAGCCGGTGTAGGCGACGAAGCAGGCGAGCAGCACGCCCCCCTCCAGCCGGTTGATGCGCCCCTGCCCCTTGCGGCCCAGACACATCACCAGCAGCAACAGGGTCAGCCCCATCATGATGCTCCAGTCGCGGGAAAGCACTTCGGGCGCCACCTCGAGCGGGTGGATGCCGGCGGCGATGCCCACCACGGACAGGGTGTTGAACAGGTTGGAACCCAGCACGTTGCCAAGGGCCAGATCGTGCTCGTTCTTGCGAATGGCGATGAGGGACGATGCCAGCTCCGGCAGGGAGGTCCCCACCGCGACTATGGTCAGGCCAATCACCAGATCGCTGATGCCAAAGCCCTGGGCGATGGTCACCGCCCCCCACACCAGCAGACGGGAAGCCCCGATCAGCAGCACCAGGCCGACGATGAGCCAGAGGATGGCGCTCTTGAGAGACATACCCTCGGAGACGATGTCCTCCTCGGTATCCGTATCCAGCGCATCCCCCTTGCCGTTCATGCCGGCCCAGATGGACCAGCCCATCAGCACTGCGAACACGGCCCCCAGAATGGCGGCATCCATCCGGCCCAGATTGCCATCGATGAGCAGGGCGCCGGAGAGCAGGGTGATGCCGAGCAGGATGGGGATCTCCTTGCGCACCACCTGGGAGGCGACGGCGATGGGGCTGATCAGGGCGGTCAGACCCAGGATCAGGGCAATATTGGTGATGTTGGAACCATAGGCATTGCCGAGCGCGAGCCCGGGATTGCCCTGGGAGGCCGCCAGCGCGGAGACCACCATCTCGGGGGCCGAGGTACCAAAACCGATGATCACCATGCCGATCAGCAGCGGCGGCATACCGGCGTAACGGGCGGTGGCGGCGGCGCCGTCCACGAACTTGTCGGCACTCCAGACCAGCAACGCCAGTCCGGCAATCAGGGCAACAAAAGCCAGGGTCATATTGTTCTATCTCATCCACGGCAAACACGAGAGCCAGGCAAGTTGCCTGGCTCCATCCAAACGCGGCCTCAGTGTAACGGGGCCGCTTGCTATTTCAAGGTGTAATCAAACACCGATTAATCTTTCACAGCGCCGCCAGCAGGCTCTGGGCATCCGACACCTCGAACTTGCCCGGCTCCTCCACGAAGAGCCGCTCCACCACACCGTCGTTGGCGATGAGGGCAAAACGCTGGGCCCGCACGCCGCCGAAGGCGCCGGTCTCCTTGGCCAGACCCAGTGCCCGGGTCCAGCTGCCGTCACCGTCCGCCATCATGGTGATGGCAGAGGCGTTTTGGGCCTCTTGCCACGCCTTCATCACGAAGGCGTCGTTGACCGACAGACAGCACAGTTCCACCCCCTTGGCCTTGAACTGATCGGCCAGCACCACGTAGCCCGGCAGGTGAGCGTTGGAGCAGGTGGGGGTGAAAGCGCCGGGCACCGCAAAGAGCACCACCCGCTTGTCGGCAAACAGGGCCTGGGTATCCTTCACCTGCTTGCCCTCGGCGGTGATAAAGGTAAATTCCCCTGCGGGCAGGGATTGACCGACCGTGATCATGATGACGCATCCTTCTGTGGTTCAAAGAGGCCCAGTCTACCCCATTCCACCAGAAGGCGAAGGGGTCCATCGAGCAGCAACCAAGCGATCGGGGAGCGAACGCCTGTCGCCCCTATTTCTGGCCTGATGGCAGGCGCCTTGCCTGCCAGGTGGCGATGGCGAGCAGGGAGTCGGGCGTGAACTCGTCCGCCCGATCGGCTATCTCGCCCAGGCTCATCCAGTGCACCTCGCTCACCTCTTCGGCCTGCAGTTGCAGCGGCCCCTGATAGTGACAGCTGAACAGGCCGCCCCAGACCCGGTAGCGGCTGCCGCTCGCCTCCCCTTCGGCATAGAAGGTGCCGTAATCCTGCAGGGGCACGTCGCGGATCCCCAGCTCCTCGGCCAGCTCCCGCCGGGCGGAAAGGGCCATGGCCTCCCCCGTGGTCACCACGCCACCGGCGCAGGCATCCAGCATGCCGGGGCAAAAATCCTTGCTCGGGGTGCGCCGCTGCACCAGGATGCGCTCACCCTCATCCAGCACCAGGATGTAGCTGGCACGATGACGCAGGTTTTCCTGACGCACCCTGGCGCGCTCGGCCACCCCGATCACCCTGTCCTGCTCGTCTACTATGTCCACCCACTCCACGTGCGGCACCTTTGTCATGTCTGCAATGGCCGCAGTATATCGGGCCCCGGACCCGGACTCTCACTACTTTTTCAACGCCGGAGCTGCACGCCAGCCGATCACAAGACAGATTCATACAAATCTTTATCAAGTGTCACATCAGTGTCACGGTCCGTCGGCATAGTGTGCCCTGTCCAAACAACAGGGTCTCTTGCCATGAAGGTGTTCAAGCAGTGGTCTCCCCGTCGAATTGCTCGCTATATCAAGAGCTTCCATCATGGAAGTTTCATGGTTGAAGCACTGGGGCGGTTTGAGTTTCAAGGGGGGATCATCGATGTGAAGCCGTTGAGCTGTCATCAGGCGCTGAGCCTGGCCCGGCAGATCAACCTGGCCGTGCGCGATCTGCGCACCACCACCCTGTTGCCGGGCTGACATACTCCTTTCTGTCTGTCGTCGACTTCCATGTACACATTTGCCCGCCGCTCATTCGAGCGTGCGGGCTGTTTTTCTGAAGGTTGTGCCCTGCCTCAGTGCTGCAGGATCTGGGAGAGGAAGAGCTTGGTCCGATCGGACTGGGGGTTGTCAAAGAACTGATCCGGCACGTTCTCTTCGATGATTTGCCCCCGGTCCATGAAGATCACCCTGTCCGCCACCTGCTTGGCAAACCCCATCTCGTGGGTGACGCAGAGCATGGTCATCCCCTCGTGGGCCAGCTCCACCATCACATCCAGCACCTCCCGCACCATCTCGGGATCCAACGCAGACGTCGGCTCGTCAAACAGCATGACCTGGGGATTCATGCACAGACTGCGGGCGATGGCGACCCGCTGCTGCTGGCCACCGGAGAGCTGCCCCGGATACTTGAGCGCCTGTTCGGGGATCCGCACCCGGCGCAGGAAGTTCATGGCGATCTCCTCGGCCTCCTTGCGCGGCAACTGCTTGACCCAGATGGGCGCAAGGCAACAGTTCTCCAGCACGGTCAGATGGGGGAAGAGGTTGAAGTGCTGGAACACCATGCCCACCTCCCGGCGCACCGTCTCGATGTTCTTGAGATCCGAGGTCAGGGCCGTGCCCTTGACCAGGATGTCCCCGCTCTGGTGCTCTTCCAGCCGGTTGATGCAGCGGATCATGGTGGACTTGCCAGACCCCGATGGCCCGCAGATGACGATCTTCTCCCCTCTGCCCACCTGCAGGTTGATGTTGCGCAGCACGTGAAACTCACCGTACCACTTGTTGACCTCTTTCAGTTCGACAACTGCGTCCGTTTTCATATCAGAACGACTCCTAATGCTTGTGACCCGTGTTGAGTTTGCGCTCCAGATAGATGGAGTAGCGGGACATGCCAAAACAGAACATCCAGAAGATCATGGCGATAAAGACATAAGCTTCGGTGGAATACCCCAGCCAGGCCGGATCCGCCAGGGCCACCTTGGAGATGGCCAGCAGATCGAACAGCCCGATGATCAGCACCAGGCTGGTGTCCTTGAACAGGGAAATAAAGGTGTTCACCAGGGAAGGAATGGTGATCTTGAGGGCCTGGGGCATGATGATGAGGCCCATCACCTTCCAGTAGGAGAGCCCGAGGGCATCCCCCGCCTCATATTGCCCCTTGGGGATCGCCTGCAGCCCCCCTCTCACCACCTCGGCCACGTAGGCCGCCTGGAACAGGATGATGCCGATGAGCGCCCGCAGCAGCTTGTCGAGCTCCACCTCGGTACTCATGAACAGTGGCAGCATGACGGACGCCATGAAGAGCACAGTAATGAGCGGCACCGCCCGCCAGAACTCGATGTAGACGGTACAGAGGCTGGAGATGACCGGCATGTGGGAGCGACGCCCCAGTGCCAGCAGGATGCCGAACGGCAGTGCTACCACTATGCCCACCACCGCCAGCACCAGGGTGAGCATCAGCCCGCCCCAGCGGTTCGTTTCCACCACCTCCAGCCCCGCTCCCCCATGGATGAGGAAGAAGGCGATGACAGGGAACACCAGCAGGGTGAAGAGCGCCAGCCACCCCTTGCGCGGGGTCTTTGGCCAGATGAGCAAGGCCAGCAGCGCCGCCAGACCGGCGAAGGTCAGGTTGATGCGCCAGTACTGATCAGCCGGGTAGAAGCCGTAGAGATACTGCCCCAGCCGGCTCTCGATGAAGATCCAGCAGGCACCGCCCTGGACGCAGGCCTCGCGACTGCTCCCCTGCCAGGTGGCCGAGAACAGCGCCCAGTCCAGTGCAGACCAGATGAGTGGCAGCAACAGATAAGCCAGCACCAGGGTCAGCAGGCCGTTCCACCAGTTGGGGAAAAGGTTCTGCCTGATCCAGGCGAGCGGCCCCCGACGGTGGTTGGGAGGCGGCAGCGCCTCCTGCAATTCATTCACGAACATGACAGCTCCCTAGCGCTCAACCAGCGTCATTCTGCGGTTGTAGATGTTCATCAGCACCGAGGTGGTGATACTGATGACGAGATAGACCCCCATGGTCATGGCGATGACCTCGATGGCCTGCCCTGTCTGGTTGAGAGTCGTCCCCATGAACACCGAGACCAGATCCGGATAGCCGATGGCGGTCGCCAGGGAGGAGTTCTTGGTGAGGTTCAGATACTGGCTGGTCAAGGGAGGAATGATGACCCGCATGGCCTGGGGAATGATCACCAGCCGCAGCGTCTTGGTGGGCGAGAGCCCGAGGGCGGAAGCCGCCTCAGTCTGACCCTTGCTGATGGCCAGGATGCCGGATCGCACTATCTCGGCGATGAAGGCCGCCGTATAGATGGTGAGCGCCAGCAAGAGGGCCGCGAGCTCCGGCAGCACCGTCAGCCCCCCCCGGAAGTTGAACCCTTGCAGCGCAGGCACGCTCCAGCTAAGCGGGCTGCCCGCCAGCAGGAAGGTGATCCCCGGGAGCAGCATGACCAGGGCGGCCACACAGCGCCAGAACGGGAAGATCCTGCCGGTCAGGGCCTGACGGCGGCGAGCCCAGCGGCCCAGCCCCCAGCTCAGCAGCACCGCCAGCACCAGTGCCCAGAGCACGTAGCCGAATCCCTCTTCGAACAGGGGCTTGGGCAGATAGAAGCCCCGCACGTTGAGGAAGGCGAGCCCGCCTATATCCACGCTCTGACGCGGGGAAGGCAGGGTACGCAGCACCGAGAAGTACCAGAAGAAGATCTGCAGCAGCAGCGGGATGTTGCGAAACGTCTCTATGTAGACGGCCGCTATCTTGGCCACCAGCCAGTTGCGCGACAGGCGCGCGACCCCGAGTGCGAACCCGAGCAGGGTGGCAAACAGGATGCCGAGCACGGAGACCAGCAGGGTGTTGAGCAGGCCCACCACGAAGGTGCGACCGAAGGTATAGGTCTCGTCGTAGGGGATGAGGCTCTGCAAGATGCCGAAACCGGCCGTGTTGCCCAGAAAATCAAAGCCTGTGGTAATACCACGGGTGGCCAGATTGGTCAGGGCATTGTTGACGATGTAGAACAGAAACCCGATAACCGCCGCGATGGCCAGGCACTGGAAGAACAGCGCCCGCACCTTGGCGTCATACCACCAGCGGCCCTGTTCTTTCCTATGGTTTGATGCGTGTAACGCCATGAGGATGACTCCGACAAAGCCAGGGATAACATGGGGGGCCAGGCCCCCCGGTGACTGTCGACTCAGCGGATGGGTGGCGCGTACATCAGACCGCCCTTGTTCCAGAGGGCATTGATGCCGCGATCAATCTTGAGGGGGGAGCCGGCACCGACGTTGCGATCGAAGGATTCACCGTAGTTGCCGACCTGTTTGACGATGTTGTAGGCCCATTTGTCATCCAGCCCCAGCACAGTCCCTTTGGGCTCTTCCAGCCCCAGCAGGCGACGGATGTCAGGGTTGGTGGACTTGAGCATCTCGTCCACGTTGGCAGAGGTGACCCCGGCCTCCTCGGCATTGAGCATGGCGTTGAGGCTCCAGCGCACCACCTTGAACCACTGATCGTCACCCTGACGCACGGCTGGGCCCAGCGGCTCCTTGGAGATGACCTCCGGCAGCACCACGGCTTCCTCTGGCTTGGTGAGCTTGATCTTGAGGGCATAGAGCTGGGACTGATCCGAGGTCAGCACGTCACAGCGGCCAGCTTCGAAGCCCTTGACGGTCTGATCCGAGGTATCGAACACCACTGGGGTGTACTTCATGCCGCCATTGGCGCGGAAATAGTCGGCCAGGTTGAGCTCGGTAGTGGTACCGGACTGGATACAGACGGCGGCACCGTCAAGCTCCTTGGCGCTCTTTACCCCGAGGGACTGCTTGACCAGGAACCCCTGCCCGTCGTAGTAGTTCACCCCGGCGAACGTGAGGCCCAGCGACCCATCCCGGGTCAGGGTCCAGGTGGTGTTGCGCGAGAGCAGATCCACCTCCCCGGACTGCAGGGCGGTAAAGCGCTCCTTGGCGGTGAGGGAGACATACTTGACCTTGCCGGCATCCCCCAGCACGGCGGCGGCCACGGCGCGGCACACGTCCACGTCGAGCCCGGTCCAGGTTCCCTTGGCATCCGGGTTGGAGAACCCGGGCAGGCCGTCACCGACCCCGCACTGCACGAATCCCTTCTTCTTGACGGCATCCAGCGTACCGTCCGCCCACGCATTGGCTGCCATCAGCGACAGCGCCATCACCATACCTGCCTTGTGTATCTGCTTCATGTCACTCTTCCCTGTGGTTTGATTCAAACAGGCATCAAAATCTAGCGAGATGCCATCGTTTCCCTGCTTTTTGGCAGCTTATCCAGCCGCAGAAAAACCTGTCAATCGGTGCAATCCGGCCCAACCATGGTGCAACAGAACAAAATATCTGAACGGGGGAATATGCACTCTCAGAATCAAAAGTAGACCCTTATTTGCAAAATAGCCTGCTGCTTAAAACCCTTCTTGGCATGAGGATTATTTTTCGAAAATAAATCGGCTGCACCGCATTGGGGCAGCCATTTCTGCTGACAACTGACTCATCAGATTCGGTTTTATACCAAAAGCACCAGAGTGAGGCAGCATGACCCCATATGGAAAAATGGCAATAACAGGCAGGGAAAAGCAAATAAACAGGAGATAAAAGGCGGGGAAATGGCGACCTCATCTCCCGCACACGGGGCTTCAGAAAACCAGGAGGTCATCCTCCCCGTGGACCATCCGCAATGTCGGTGATGACGCCGTTTTCGACGGTGACAAACTGCATGAATTCCCGCTTGCCGAAGTTGTAGGTCCAGCGCTCGGCATATTTGACCGTCACTCTCGCCCCGAAGCCGTTCTCCTCGAAGCGGGTGAGATCTTCCTTGAGCATCGGCTGGCCACAGCGAACCAGCAGCTCTGCCGTGGTGTCTCCCTCGGTCAGCAAGGCGTTCTTGCAACGCAGGGTACCTGCCTGCACAGGCAAGACCGCCACCAGCAACAACCACAGAACAGGTTTCATTTTGCACTCCATTTGAACAGCATGGCGCCCAGCGAGATGCACACCAGGGCGAACACCATGACCTGACCCAGAGGGCCTGCCACCTCCTGCCATCCCGCCCCTTCCAGCATCACGGCGCGGGCTGCTTCGATGATCTGGCTGAGGGGCAGCCTGGCCGCAAGCTGCTGCAGCCAGGCGGGCGCGCCTTCCAGCGAGAACCAGACACCGGATAAAAACATCATGGGCAAGCTGATGAGATTGAGCAAACCGCTCGCCAGCTCCTCGTTCTGCAGGCGAGCCGCGATGAGCAGGCCAAGGGAGGCCATGGCCGTTCCTCCCGCCAGGGCGATCACCAGCAGCAGCCACCCCGACCCGATGAGGGGCACATCCAGCAGCCAGTAGGCCGCGCAGAAGACCAGCAGGCTCACCACCAGGGTGATCAGCACCCGTGACAGCAACTGGGCGAAGAGAAACTCCAGCGCGCCGAGCGGCGTGGCTCGCAGCCGTTTCAGCACCCCGTTCTTGCGATAACGCACGATGACAAACCCGACCCCGAACAGGCCGGAGAACATCAGGTTCATGCCGATCACCCCGGGCAGCAGCCAGTCGCCGTAGCGGATGGCGCGCCCGCTCAGGGTCTCTCTTTGCAAGGGCACCTGCACCGCCTGGCGCAGCAGATACTCGGCCATGGCCCCCTGAGGAGCGTCCGGGTTTATCCAGTAACGCCCCCCGGCGGGTGAGAGCAGCAGGTCCAGCTGATGGTGACGGACCTTGAGCTGACCTCTCGACGCCTCGTCATAGGGGATGATCTTGAGCAGCGGCACGGCGCGCAGCGGGGCATAGGTTGCGGGCAGTTCCCCCACCACCCCGATCTGTACCAGCGGTTTTGGCGGGCCGGAGAAGATGAGGGAGAAGCCGATGACCAGCAGGAGCGGGAAAAGCAGGTTCCACACCAGGGCCGCGCGATCGCGCACGAACTCGAGGGTGCGGGCATAGAAGAGCGCCCCGATGCGCTTGAGGGATCCCTTCATCGTCCACTCCCGGGATTGGATGTCGGCAAGGCGTACCGCAGCCCGGAGGCCACGGTCAGACAGAACTCGGTCATCCCTCTCATGCGCCGCTCCGCAGGCTGTGGCCGGTCAGGTTCAGGAAGAGATCTTCCAGATTGGGGGAGCGCACCTGCATGCCGGTGAGCGGCACACCAAGATCCAGCAAGGCTGGCAGCAGGGTCGCCACGTCGGGGCAACAGAGCTCCACCTGATCGCCTACCGGACGCAGGGGATAGCCGAGCCCAGCCAGGGCCGGGTGCCCCCCAAGGCGCACCAGCACGCCGTCGAAGTGTTGCGCCAGCAAGGCCGCCGGCGTATCCAGACTGAGCAGGTGGCCGTGATCGACGATGGCAATCAAATCGCACAGTTGCTGCGCTTCGTCCATGTAGTGGGTGGTGAGCACCACCGTCTTGCCCTGGGCCTTGATCGCCTCTATTCGCTGCCAGAAGTGGTGGCGCGCCTGGGGATCCAGTCCTGTAGTGGGCTCATCCAGAAACAGCAGTTCGGGATCCCCGAGCAGGGCCAGAGCCAGCAGCAGGCGCTGACGCTGGCCCCCCGAGAGCTTGCGACTGTCCCTGTCGATGAACTCGCCCAAGGCGCACAGATCGATGAGCAGCTCCCGTGGCAAGGGATTGGGGTAGAGGCTGGCGAACAGGCGCAGGGTATCGCGCACCGTCAGGAAATCCTGTAGCGCCGTGTGCTGGAACTGGATGCCGATGCGGGAGCGATAATCCGGGCCGCGCGGGGCGCCGTGAAACAGGATCCGGCCGCTGTCCGGAGTGAGGATCCCCTCCAGCAGCTCGATGGTCGTGGTCTTGCCCGCCCCGTTCGGGCCGAGCAGGCCGAAACAACTGCCGGCGGGAATGGCAAAGCTGAGCCCGTCCACCGCCTTGACACCGGGGAAGTGCTTGACGAGATCGACGACCTCGATGATGGCTGCCATGGCGTGTCTCCCTCACATGGCCGGAATGGACGACGCTCTGACTATATCCAAATCCCCGCCGAAGGCACATGGCCCGTTTGGGCGGTCCAAAAACAAACGGCGACCTCAGGGTCGCCGTTTGCATCACGCCAGCCGGATCACAGGATGTCCAGCAGCTCCACTTCGAATACCAGAGCGGAGTACGGCGGGATGGAGCCGGCGCCACGGGCACCGTAGGCCAGATCCTGCGGAATGTAGAGCTTCCACTTGGAGCCAACCGGCATCATCTGCAGCGCTTCCACCCAACCGGCGATCACGCCGGTCACCGGGAACTCGGCCGGTTGGCCGCGCGCAACTGAGCTGTCGAACACGCCACCGTGGGTGAAGGTACCGTGGTAGTGCACGCGCACGGACTGACCGGCAACCGGCACGGCGCCATTGCCTTCGACCATGACTTCATATTGCAGACCGGAGTCGGTGGTCTTCACTTCGGCGCGCTTGGCGTTGTCGGCCAGGAAGGCTTCGCCTTCGGCGGCAGCGGCCTTGGCGGCAGCTTCCTGCTCTTCCTGCATGCGGGCGGTGATCACCTGGAAGGCATCGTTGATATCGTCACGGCTGACCGCGAACTCCAGGCCGTTCAGGGCATCTGCCAGACCTTGTTGCAGGGCCGGGATATCCAGACCGGCGAAGGCTTGCTGAGCCAGTTGGTCGCCCATGTTGCGGCCGATGCCGTAGCTGGCCTTCTGTTCGATAGAGTCGTATTGGGACATTGAGAGGTTGCTCCGGGTCCTGATGGTAAAAGAGACGGGATGATAACAGACTTTTTTGCACCGTGCTGCCAAGACGCCCCTCAATTGACCGCCGGTGGGAGAAGCCTCACATCGGCCCCCTCATCCCCGCCCCTTCTCCCGCAAGGGGAGAAGGGAGCAAAACAGAGCACCATGGCGCCGCACGGTCTGCATCAGGCCTTGTCCAGCAGTGCCCGCACCGCCGCGACCTTGGCGCCGTCGGTGATGTTGACCCGGCCATCGTCCGAGGTGCCCATGTTCACACCATGGGGCACCATGCCGCCGCGCCAACCCATGCCGGACATGTGCACTTCATTGACGCCGGTGAATTCGATGATGGTGCGCACGTTGTCGGCGTTGACCCCGGCCCCCGGCATCAGGCTGGCCCGTCCCGCCAGCGCCTGGTGCATGGCTTGCAAGGTTTCGAGCCCCGCCAGCGCGGTCGGCGCATGGCCGGAGCTCAGAATGCGCTCGCAACCCGCCGCGACGATCGTCTCGAGATCCAGCCGCCAGTCGGAGGAGAGATCGATGGCCCGGTGGAAGGTGACGCCGAGCGGCCCCGCCGCCTCGACCAGTTGCCGGAGCTTGCCTTCGGGTACCCGTCCATCTTCATCCAGCAGACCGACCACCACCCCTTGCAGGCCGGCGGCACGAGCGGCCGCGATATCCAAGAGCATCATCTCGAACTCGCCGTCGTTGAAGCAAAAATCTCCGGCGCGTGGACGGATCATGGCGTACACCGGCACAGTGGCGTGGCGGGCAGCCAGCTGCATAAAGCCATAGGAGGGAGTGAGGCCACCCAGCCCCAGCGCAGAGCAGAGCTCGATGCGATCGGCGCCGGCCGCCTGGGCGGTGAACAGGGATTCGAGGTTGTCGATACAGATTTCAAGACGGGTCATGATGACTCCTTGTTCGGGGAGATCAGACCCTCTGTCCGATCTCACAGATTGAGCAGGGCTGCACCGCGCACACCGCCGGCTCCACCGAAGCGGGCCTCGCGGATCGCCGGCAGGGCGACACCGGGCAGCAGGTGGCCGGGCAGACGTTTGGGCAACTCCTCATAGAGGGCTGGCAGGGCGCTCAGGCCGCCCCCCAGCACCACCACATCGGGATCAATCACCGAGATGGCGGTGGCGAGGCCGGCGGCGATGATCTCGAGCCAGCAGTCGATGGTCGAGAGGGCCGCCGCCTCACGGGCATCGGCACGGGCGACGATCTGGTGGCCGCTCACCCGTTCCCCATGAACATGGTGGTATAGCCGCTCCAGGCCCGTACCCGACGCATAGGTTTCGAAACAGACCAGGCGCCCGCAGCCACAGCGAGGACGGGGCAAATCCGGGTATTTCATCAGGATGGTGGCGGGCAGCGGGTAGTGACCTATCTCCCCCGCCAGCCAGTTGCGCCCCTGGATGAGCTTGCCCGCCAGATAGACGGCGCCGCCGATGCCGGTGCCTATGGTGACGCCGAGGGCGCTGCCAGCACCGTCTGCGGCCCCCTGATGCACTTCCGACCAGAGGAAACAGTTGGCGTCATTGTCGACCTTGACCGGTCGGCCCAGCAGCTCGGCCAGATCCGCCCCCAGATGGCGGCCATGGATGGCGGGCAGGTTGGCCGCCACTATGCTCCCGTCGAGGCGATTGAGGATCCCCGGAAACCCGATGCCGACGGCCCCTTTCACCCCGAAGCGCGCATCCGCCGCCTCGACCCGCTCGCGGATCAGCTGCTGCAACCCTTCGTAATCATTGCCGGGAGTGCTCATGCGCTCCTCGTGACAGAGATTCAAGGCGCCGTCATACACAGCGAACGCTATCTTGGTGCCGCCAATGTCAAATCCGTAGTACATGCCACACTCCCTTGTGGTGGACCCGGCCACCTCAGTCTGTCCAGATGGGGCACATTGTATTAATTCGCAAAAAAAATAAAGTGACCGAGGGCGAAAAACGGGAGCCAGCTCAAAGCAAACGGAACATTTGTCGCTGTTGGCAAGGTTGTCCGAGGCTCATCAGGGTGCGCTCCTGACCGTCGAACATGAAGCCGCGGCGCAGGTAGAATCCCTCGCCGATGTGATTGCCATCCAGCAGCCAGAGCCTGACGCACTCGCAACCGGCCCGGCGCATCTGCACCGCCACCGCCTGCCACAGCCGTTTGCCATGACCCTGACGCCAGTGATCGGGATGAAGGTAGAGCGCCCGGATCCGCGCCGTCATCAAGCCTTCCTCCAAAGAGGGCTGCCAGTAGAGCAGGCCGATGACCACGTCGTCCTGGCAGACCAGCATGGGAACGGGGCCGGGCTCGGCGAGGCGGTGTCGCCAGATCTGCAGGTGGTCGGTCACCGCCAGCTGGGTCAGCATGTCGGCCCCCAGCACCTCCCCGTAGGCTGCCAGCCAGCTCGCCCGCTGCATCACCGTCATGGCGGCGGCATCGGCGGGACGCGCCAGGCGCAGGCTTACGCCTTGCACTGGGGTACCAGCCCTGATGCTTTCGCCTGCTGGTACAGGGGCTGCACTTCGGCCTGCTGGGCCTGCAGGTTGGCGATCCGGCTCTGGTCGCTGGGGTGGGTGGAGAGCAGCTGGGGCGGTGCCTTGCCACCGGAGGCGGCGCTCATGTTCTGCCACAGGGTGACGGCTTCGGCAGGGTTGAACCCGGCGCGGGCCATCAGCTCGAGACCGAGCCGGTCCGCCTCGCTCTCCTGGGTTCTGCCATAAGGCAGGGCTATCCCCACCTGGACCCCGAGGCCCAGAGCGGCCATGGTGGCAGCGCCCCCGAGGCTGTCGCTGCTGCCGATGGCGGCGTCCGCCACCGCCAGCCCGATACCGGTCAGCTGATCCCGGGAGAGGCGCTCGTTGGAGTGCTGGGCCAGCACGTGGGTCAGCTCGTGACCGATGACGGTGGCGAGCTGGTCCTGATTCTTGGCGACTTTCAGCAGGCCGCTGTACACGCCTATCTTGCCGCCGGGCAGGGCGAAGGCGTTGATCTCCTTGGAGTCGAACACCACCACCTCCCAGCTGGTGATGCCATAGCTGGCAGGCACCTGGGCGGTCACCGCCTTGGCCACGCAGCCCACATAGGCATTCATCCTGGCATCCGTGCTCACCTTCTCCTGCTGCTTCATCTGGGTGAAGGAGTCGGCCCCCAGCTGGTTCATCTGCTGGGGGGAGAAGAGCAGCATCTGGTTGCGACCGGTCGGCGACTGGGCGCAGCCGGCCAGCAGGGCGCTGCACAAGGCCGTCAGGGCCAGTCTGGAGAGGGAAGATGCGCGCATGAGAGGGTCCTTTGCCGTGAAGTTGCCCTATTCTCGGAAATGCCGCCGCCCGGCGCAAGCCGGGCGCTGCGCCCTGCGACCAAAAAGATCCTGAAGCGCACCAATGAAAACGAGCCCGCATGGGGCTCGTTTTTCTGCAAGGGCATGTTCTGTTACATGATGCCCAGCTTCTTCAGGTCGGCCTGAACCACCTTGGCCGGGACCGGCACATAGCCGTCCTTGGCAACGATGGTCTGGCCCGCCTTGGAGAGCATCATCTTCACAAACTCCTGCTCCATCGGGGAGAGCGGCTTGTTCGGATGCTTGTTCACGTAGACGTACAGGAAGCGCGACAGCGGGTACTTGCCGGTGATGGCGTTGTCGGAGCTCGCCTCGATGAAGGTCTTGCCATCCTTGGAGAGCGGAACGGCGCGCACCCCGGAGGTGACGTAGCCGATACCGGAGTAGCCGATGCCGTTCAGGGAGGAGGAGACGGACTGTACCACGGAGGCGGAGCCCGGCTGCTCGTTCACGCCGCTCTTGAAGTCACCGTTGCACAGGGCGTGTTCCTTGAAGTAACCGTAGGTACCGGACACGGAGTTGCGACCGAACAGTTGCAGATCCTTGCCGGACCAGCTGCCGTCCAGACCCAGATCAGACCACTTGGTGGCCGCCTTGGCTTCGCCGCACTTGAGGGTGCTGGAGAAGATGGCGTCGATCTGCGACATGGTCAGCCCCTTGATGGGGTTGTCCTTGTTGACGAACACGGCCAGGGCATCGACGGCGACGCGGATGGCGGTCGGCTTGTAGCCGTAGCGCTTCTCGAATGCCTCCTCTTCACCGGCCTTCATGGCGCGGCTCATGGGGCCAAACTGGGCGACGCCCTCGGTCAGGGCAGTCGGTGCGGTGGAAGAACCGGCGGCCTGGATCTGCACGTTGACGTTGGGATACATGCGCTTAAATTCTTCGGCCCACAGGGTCATCATGTTGGCCAGGGTGTCCGAGCCGACAGAGGACAGGTTGCCCGAGATGCCGCTGGTCGGTGTGTATTCCGGCAGGTCTTTATCCACACCGGCAGCCAGAGCGCTGACAGAAAACAGGGTTGCTGCGGTGAATCCGATGACACCAGCCAGTTTGTTGAGTTTCATCCAATCTCTCCAAGTCCAAGGTTGCAGAAGGCAATCGTCAGGTTGACGTCTAAACGTGGTTGACACCCGATCGCAATGATCCGTGGGCCAGCACCACTCCTTCTCCAGTGTTACAGAAGGTCCGTTCTTTAAGACGGCGCCAGTATCTGGCCTGGCAGTGACAAATTTATGGAATTTATATGACACTTTGATGACATGGGCCGAGAGTGGCCCGGATGAAATAAGGGCTGCGATGCAGCCCTTCTATCGTTGCTAACACATTGACACAAAATATTATTTCACCAGCACCATACGGGCGGGAATGAGAAAGCTGAAGCGGCTGCCCGCACCGACCCGGCTCTCGATATCGAGATGGGCATCGTGATGACTCAGGGCATGCTTGACGATGGCAAGGCCGAGCCCGGACCCTCCGGTGTGGCGCGAGCGGGCCTTGTCGACCCGATAGAACCGCTCGGTGAGCCGCGCCAGATGCTCGGGAGGGATCCCCTCCCCCTCATCCTGCACCGCAAACAGCGCCATGCTCCCCTGCTTGCGCCACTCCACAGTGATCTTGCGCCCCGCCGGGGTGTAGTGGATGGCGTTGTAGACCAGGTTGGAGACGGCGCTGCGCAGTTGATCCTGATCCCCGCGCACCAGCAGATTGGGCTGAACCATGAAGACGATCTCGTGGGCCCGCTCGCCGGAGAGCGCCCGCGCTTCCTGCTCCAGCAGCCCCAACATGGCGGGCATGTCCACCAGATGGGAGAGATCCACGGTGGGCGCCGCCTCGATGCGCGACAGGGTGAGCAGCTGGTTGACCAGATTGTCCATGCGGATCGTCTGCTCCATCATCACCTTGTGCGCCTTGGCCCACATGGCGGGGGGCGGCGGCTCCTCGGTCATCTCCAGATAGCCCTTGAGCACGGTGAGGGGGGTGCGCAGCTCGTGAGAGACGTTGGAGACGAAGTGCTTGCGCGTCTTCTCCAGGCTGCGCAGCCGGGTGACGTCCCGCACCACCAGCATGGCCTGGTCCTCCGCATAGGGCATGATGCGAAATTCGAGGAACTTCTCCTCGTTGATGGGGGAGTGCATCTCGAACGGCTCGTCATACTGCCCCTTGCCCAGATAGGCGACGAAGGCGGGGTGACGGATCAGGTTGCCGATGTGCTGGCCGGCATCCTCGGGCCAGCGAAAGCCGAGCAGTTGCTCCGCCAGCCGGTTGCACCAGAGGATGCTGCCGTCGGTGCGAAACACCACGGCCGCATCGGGCAGCGCCTCCGCCCCTTCCCGAAAGCGGCGGATGAGGCCCGCCAGCTCCCGGCGCCGGGCCCGGTGACGCTGCTGCAACTTGTAGATGCCGTTGAAGATGTGCTCCCAACTGCCGCTGCCGTGGGGCGGCACCAGGCTGCGATCGTGCCACAGCCAGTCCGACAGCCGCTTCTGGAAGCGGTAGTGCCAGACCAGGTGCACCAGAGTGGCCACCAGCAGGCAGAGAACGAGATGATCGATTAACCAACCTACCAAGACGAAGGGGCTGTAGAAGAACGCCATTCGCCACAACTGTCGCCGCCAGGCGTAAGGTTGCAACATTAAGATCTCCTAGAGACAGCAAAGAGCCGGGTCCAATGCCCGCCGGCAGGGGCTGGCGGCACTGGCCCTGACCTAGAGACGGGTCGAGAAGCGGTAGCCGGCCCCGCGCACCGTCTGGATCAATCTGTCGTGCCCCGTCTCTTCGATGGCCTTGCGCAGGCGGCGAATGTGCACGTCCACGGTTCTGTCCTCGACATACACGTTGGTACCCCAGACGTTGTTGAGCAACTGCTCGCGGCTGTAGACCCGCTCGGGGTGGGTCATGAAGAAGTGCAGCAGCTTGAATTCGGTCGGCCCCATGTCGAGGGCCTTCTCCTCGGCACTGACCCGGTGGGAAACAGGATCCAGCTTGAGCCCCTGCACCTCGATCACCTCGTCCACCGAGGTGGGAGAGACGCGGCGCATCACGGCGTGCAGGCGGGCGGTGAGCTCCTTGGGGGAGAAGGGTTTGGTGATGTAGTCGTCGGCACCGGCCTCGAGCCCGCGCACCTTGTCCTCTTCCTCGCCCCGGGCGGTCAGCATCACCACCGGGATCTGGCGAGTCATCTCATCCTGCTTGAGCTGCTTGAGGAACTGGATACCGCTGCCACCTGGCATCATCCAGTCCAGCACGATGAGTTCGGGGTAGGGTTCGCGCACCTTTGCCAGTCCATCGGCGTAATCTTCTGCTTCTACTGTTTCATATCCCTTCTGCTCAAGCACGAAGCAGAGCATTTCGCGGATCGGTGCCTCGTCCTCGACCACCAGAATTCGCTTAGCCATATCCCTTCTCTCTCCTCTGTGAAGATGGGTGCGCCAATTATTAGAACTTTCTGTGACACTTTTATGACTTTATGACGGGCGGGATGATAAACGTTTTCAGATTCAGTTGGCAGCAGCGAGTTGCAGCAGGTCCCAGCGATTGCCACTGATGTCCTCGAACACCACCACGGTACCGTAAGGTTCGAGGCGCGGCTGTTCACAAAAATGAACGCCATAGGCCTGCATCCGCTCGTAATCGCCCCAGAAGTCGTCTGTCTCGAGGAACAGGAAAACCCGACCGCCCCCCTGGCGACCGATGGCGGCGCGCTGCTCCTCGTTGGCCGCGCGAGCCAGCAGCAGGGCGGAGCCGGGAGCCCCCTTGGGAGCGACCCGCACCCAGCGTTTGCCCGGTTTGCCGGGCTCGTCGAGGGGGGTGTCTTCCAATAGCTCGAAGCCCATTCCCCGGGTGAAGAAGGCGATGGCCTCGTCGTAATCCGCCACCAGCAGCGTCAGGGCGCCAATGTGTTGTGCCATGGCATCTCTCCTCGGATAAATGATGGGGCGCATGATAGCCCCGCCCGGCCATGGGCTCCAGCGCCGGATCAGTCGGGCGCCACCTCCACCCGGTTGCGACCATTCTGCTTGGCCTGATAGAGCGCCTCGTCGGCCCGCTTGAGGGCCTGCTCCAGGCTATCCTTGCGCCGCTCGGCCACCCCGAAGGAGGCGGTGATCCTGAGCCCCAGCGGCCAGTGCCTGTACCCCTCCAGCGCCCCTCTCAGCCGCTCCGCCAGGGCGGCGGCCCGTCCCTCGTCGTAATGGAGGCAGACCAGCACGAACTCCTCCCCGCCCCAGCGCACCAGTCGGCACAGGCTGTCGCAATGGCGCAGCAGCTCGCTCACCATGTGCTTGAGCACCTCGTCCCCCACCGGGTGGCCGTGACCGTCGTTGACCCCCTTGAAGTGATCGATGTCGATATAGATGAAGGAGAGCGGCATCTCGCCGAGCTCCCCGAGCAGCTTTTCGCCGCCGAGCCGATTGAGGGCCCCGGTCAGGGGATCGTAACGGGCCTCCTCCTCGGTACGCCGGTTCTGCTCGCACAGGCTCGCACTCAGGGCTTCAGCCGCGAGGCGCGCCTCCCTGGCCTTGCGCAGCCGATCACCGAACATCAGATTCTGGACCAGGAAGAGCAGCACGCCGTAGACAAGCCACCCCAGCAGCAGATAGCGATAGAAGTCCCCCGGCTTGCACCAGCGGCCATAGAACTCCAGCCGCTCGAGCCGCAACCGGTACTCCCCCGGCAACATCTTGTCATCGGAGGCGATCTCGATGGCGTAGACATGGTGCAGATCCGGCCCCTGCTGGACCAGCGGAATGTCGTACTGCTGCACCCACCAGGAGCTGGGGGCGAAGACGTTCAGGGGGACATCCTGCTCACGACCAAAATCCCTGGCGGTGAAGAGCACTTCGTTGAACTTGTGGGAACTCTCGTCTTCCCGCGTCGAGTAGACGGGATCGTAGTTGCGCAGATAAAGGCGCCAGGCCTGTACCCCCTGCCCTTCTACATCCAGCCTCACCCGCACCCCGGTGAAGCCGGAGAGATCCAGCCCCCGCTCGGGGTCGGTAAGGGTCAAAACCAGCTCGCAGAAAGGATAGGCATATTGGCTTCGCAGGGCGCACTGGATGGCGGGTCTGTCGCCCCCCTGACTCAGGGTGGCGACGGAGGAGCCCTTGTGGGCCCTGTCATCCTGGGCACGCACGGACAAACCGGCCTGGCTCAGGATGTCGAGCCGCCGCTCGGGTCCGAATTCGAATAACACCATGGCCAGCAGGCTCGCCGCCAGCAGGCACCAGAACAACAGCGTCGTCATGCGGGAATAGGAAGGGATCATCGGCATCACACCTGAAAAAGGGCTTTTACCCTACACCTTGAAGCGCCGGACCGCGCTGATCCAGATCCAAGGTTATTACACGCGCCGCACCGGGCGCAGACGGGTGCCGACTAGCCGGCACGGGCCCCATGGGGCGCAAGCGGCATCGGCCAGCAGCCGGGAGAGAGGCGGGGAGCCTCGTCGGTCGTAAGATGGATCATTGCGCACTCCCTGCGATGGAAACATAACGAAAAAACGTCCTTGCCACCGCAGTCTACACAAGCGCTGGACGGCGCGACACCCGTTACCCCTCCTCCCGCAGCGCCCGATAGAGGGTGGTGCGACTGATGCCAAGACGGCGCGCCGCCTCGCTCACGTTGCCGCCGCACTCCGTCAGGGTCTGCTGCACCCGCTGCCGGCTCTGCTCGCGCAGGGTATTCCCTCCCAAAGGTGAGCTCGCTCCCCCCGCCACGGCGGGCAGATGCAGATGGGCAGGTTCAATCCAGCCCTGCCCCTCTGCCAGTACACAGGCCACCTCCAGCGCCTGTTTGAGCTGGCGCACGTTGCCGGGCAGAGGGTGGGCCAGCAACCGCTGCTCCGCCTCCCGGCTCAGTTGCAGTGCCGGGTCCATCTGGGCGAGCAGGTTCAGGATCAGCCCCTGACGCTCGGGCACCGACCAGGCCCGCAGGGGTGCCAGTTGCTGGCGCCAGCCGCAGATGCGGTAGTAGAGATCTTCGCGAAAGGTGCCGGCCGCCACCATGGCCGCCAGATCCCGATGGCTGGCGCTGACCAGCCAGAAGTCCACCGCCTCGGGTCTGTGGCTGCCTACCGGGGTGACAACGCGCTCCTGCAACACCCGCAGCAGCCGGGTCTGGGCCTGGAGCGGCAGCTCGCCAATTTCATCCAGCATCAGGATGCCGCCGTGGGCGGCGCGCAGATAGCCTTGGCTGCCCTGGCTGCGGGCACCGCTGAAGGCCCCCCCCACATAGCCGAACAGCTCGGCCTCCACCAGCTCCGCCGGCAAGGCGCCGCAGTTGACGCACACCAGAGGCCGCTCCCGACGGCTCGATCTGGCGTGCAGGGTGCGCACCAGGTGCTCCTTGCCGCTGCCGGTCTCCCCCTCGATGAGCAATGAGATGCCCCGCTCCAGCATCTTGAGTGGCACCTGCTGCGCCTGCGATCCCCCCTCCTCAACCGCGCTCGGCAGGGGGAGCCTGGCGGCGCGCTCCCCCGCCTCCGGCACCAGCCGCAGGCCGCGGCGCTCGCGCAGCAACTGCTGACCGTCGAAGGGGTGCTGGCCGAGCCAGAGCCGACCGGCCCGGTTGGCCCCGAGCAGCTCGCCCCCCTCCCCCAGCAGCAGGCGGGCAGACCAGAGGCTCTGGGGATCGAGATCCACCAGCCAGCCCGGCTGGCGGGCCAGCAGGGCGTTTTCCAGGGTCATGGCCAGGAGACGCACCGTGCCCAGCATGTCGCCGCTGTGGTGGGCCGCATCGGTGGAGATGTCGAGCACGCCGAGCAGTTGCCCGTCCGGCCCGAGCAGGGGACAGGCGCTGCAACTGAGAAAGCTGTGCTGGGCGAAGAAGTGCTGCGCCCCCAGCACCTGCACCTCGCTCTGCTCGGCCAGCGCGGTGCCGATGGCGTTGGTGCCCTTGCTCGCCTCCCCCCAGCGGGCGCCGCTGCGCAAAAAAATGCGCTCGGCATGGCGGGCAAACCGGTCGTCTCCGCTCACCGCGAGGATGGCCCCCTCGCCGTCACACAACAGCAGACGACAGGGTCTGCCCGCCAGCAACTGGCCAAAGAGCGGCAGCACGAAGCGCTGGAAGCAGGCGATGAGCGTCCTGTGCTGCTCCTGGCGAGCCGACAGCTCCCCCTGGGGCAGCAAATCCAGCTCGGCGCTCTGCTGGCGGCTCAGCCCCTGATGCAGGCAGCGCTCCCAGGAGCGCTGGATTGGGCTGGCACCGGATTGAGGCAACTCGCTCATCACACCTCCTTCTACACACTCGCGAATAGGGCCGCCTTGGGGGAGCGCCTTCATCACGTCTCCTGTTCACAAACGGCACAGTGTCACACCCGATGTTCAGAAACGGCACAGTTCGGGGGCCGTCCTGGGGGGCACTGGTTAACCAAGATACCCCTTGGCACCCCGTTTGATAACGTTTTTGCAACCTTTTTGTGTAGAGCGCCACCCGCTGGCACGCCCCTTGCGATGACAGGAAGCAACCGGACTGCCCGCCAGGCCGGTCAGGACCACACACACATAAGGATGATGAGATGATTTATACCGCTCCCGGTCAGGCAGGTGCCCTGGTCAGCTTCAAATCCCGTTATGACAACTTCATCGGTGGCGATTGGGTGGCGCCGCGCGCCGGCCGCTATTTCGAGAACATCTCGCCGGTGGATGGCCGGGTGTTCTGCGAGGTGGCCCGCTCCGACGCCGCCGACATCGAGCTCGCCCTGGACGCGGCCCACAAGGCGTTCGCCAGCTGGAGCAAGACCAGCGTCACCGAGCGCAGCAATCTGCTGCTGCGCATCGCCGATCGCATCGAACAGAACATCGAGCGGCTTGCCGTCGCCGAGACCTGGGAGAACGGCAAGGCGGTGCGCGAGACCCTGGCCGCCGACCTGCCCCTGGTGGTGGATCACTTCCGCTACTTCGCCGGCTGCATCCGCGCCCAGGAGGGCTCCGCCGCCGAGCTGGACCAGAATACCGTCAGCTACCACTTCAAGGAGCCCATCGGGGTGGTCGGCCAGATCATCCCGTGGAACTTCCCCCTGCTGATGGCCGCCTGGAAGCTGGCCCCGGTACTGGCGGCCGGCTGTTGCAGCGTGCTCAAGCCCGCCGAGCAGACCCCGGTCACCATCATGCTGATGATGGATCTCATCAAGGACATCCTGCCCCCTGGCGTAGTCAACGTGGTCAACGGCTTCGGCGCCGAGGCGGGCCAGGCGCTCGCCACCAGCAACCGGATCCAGAAGCTCGCCTTCACCGGTTCAACTGAAGTGGGCGCCCATATCCTGCGCTGCGCCGCCGACAAGCTGATCCCCTCCACCGTGGAGCTCGGTGGCAAGTCCCCCAACATCTACTTCGCCGACGTGATGCAGCACGAGAGCAGCTACATCGACAAGGCGGTGGAAGGGATGCTGATGACCTTCTTCAACCAGGGCGAGGTGTGCACCTGCCCCTCCCGCGCCCTGGTGCAGGCCAACATCTATGACGACTTCATGGACCGGGTGCTGGCCCGCGCCCGCACCATAGTGCAGGGCAACCCCCTCGACACCACGACCCAGGTGGGGGCCCAGGCGTCCCGCGAGCAGTTCGACAAGATCCTGAGCTACATGGAGATCGGCCGCGGCGAAGGGGCCAAGATGCTGCTGGGCGGCGGCCCGGCCAAGGTGAGCGGGCTGGAGGGGGGCTTCTACATCCAGCCCACCATCTTCTCGGGCCAGAACAAGATGCGGGTGTTCCAGGAGGAGATCTTCGGGCCGGCGCTCGGGGTCACCACCTTCAAGGACGAGGCGGATGCGCTGGCCATTGCCAACGACACCCAGTACGGGCTGGGGGCCGGCCTGTGGACCCGGGACAGCAACCTGGCCTGGCGCATGGGGCGCGGCATCCAGGCCGGCCGGGTCTGGGTCAACTGCTACCACGCCTACCCGGCCCATGCGGCCTTTGGCGGCTACAAGAAGTCGGGGATCGGTCGCGAGACCCACAAGATGATGCTGGACCACTACCAGAACACCAAGAACCTGCTGGTGAGCCACGACATCAACCCCCTCGGCTTCTTCTAAGCCCATCCCCTGATCCACAAGGGCGCCTGCGGGCGCCCTTTTTCATGCGGTTCAGGCCACGGGTTGGCCCAGTTGCTGGCGATAGCGCTGGGGGGCGCAGCCCTGTTCCCGCTGGAACATGGCGATGAAGGCCGAGGTGGAGGCGTAACCGAGGCGCCAGGCGATCTCCTGCACCGGCATCTCGCCCCGCAGCCAGTCCAGCGCCTTCACCAGCCGCAGCCGGGTGCGCCACTGGCCCAGGCTCATGCCAAGCTCCTTCTGGCAGCGCCGCGCCAGGGTGCGCTCCGTGGTGTGCAGCGCCCTGGCCCACTCCACCAGCGTGCGGTTGTCCTCCGGCGCCGCCTGCAATGCCGCCAGCAAGGGTGCCAGCAGGCGATCCCGGCTCTGGGGCAGGTAGCTCGGCTGGCAACGGGTGCGGGCCAGCTTCTCGATGAAGAGCTCACCCTGACGGGCATCCCACTCATCCTCCATGTGGCCGACCCGGCGCTGGGTGAAGTCCTCCAGCAGGGCCCGCAGCAAGGGGGTGAGCGCCAGCAGCTGGGGTTCCCGTGGCAGGCGCGGTGCCAGGGCGTGGCTCACGTAGATGGAGGTGTAATCCAGGGTCTGCTCGTTGAAGGCGGTGTGGGGCAGGTCCGCCGGCACCCAGATGAGGTAGTCCGGAGGCGCCACCAGCCGCTCTCCCCCCACCTCCACCACCATGACCCCCAGGCTGATGAGGCTGAGCTGACCCCAGGGGTGGGCGTGCTCGGCGCAGGCGTTGCCCCCCTGGATCTGGCTGTAGCGAAAGTAGAGGGGGTTGGGGTCGGCCAGCAGGCGATCCTGCTCGGCCAGGGTGAGGGTGCCCATGCAGATTGTCCCAAAGCGGTTATGACATGTCTTATTTACGCTACTTACCTCGTTCAAGACAAGGCTAGACTCTCCCCATCGTACCAAGGAGTGCCTATGCCTTTTCTCTTCCCCCTGCTCGCCATCCTGATCTGGGCCGCCAATACCGTGGTCTCCAAGGCCGCCGCCGGCGTGCTGGATCCCGCCGCCATCTCCTTCTATCGCTGGGTGATCGCCGCCCTCGCGCTCTCCCCCTTCTGTCTGCCGCAGCTCTGGCGCCGCCGGGCCGACATCCGCCCCTGGCTCGGCAAGCTGCTGGTGCTCTCCCTGCTCGGCATGGTGCTCTACCAGTGCCTCGCCTACTACGCCGCCCACAGCACCTCGGCCACCAACATGGGGGTCATCGGCTCCCTGCTGCCCCTGCTCACCCTGCTCATCGGGGCCTGCTGCTTTGGCCAGAAGCCGGGCAAGCAGGCGCTGCTCGGCATGAGCCTCTCCCTGTTCGGGGTGCTCTGGCTGCTGGGTCAGGGCAATCCCCTGGCACTGCTGCACAGCGGCATCAACCCCGGCGACGGCATGATGCTGCTGGGGGCGGCCAGCTATGCCCTCTATGGCCTGCTGATCCGCCGCTG
The DNA here is from genome assembly GCF_040908425.1 of Aeromonas sp. R2-1. Classification (NCBI taxonomy): domain Bacteria; kingdom Pseudomonadati; phylum Pseudomonadota; class Gammaproteobacteria; order Aeromonadales; family Aeromonadaceae; genus Aeromonas; species Aeromonas sp. R2-1. The sequence goes on along the minus strand of NZ_JBFODR010000007.1, from coordinate 208,503 downwards.
GCAACTGCCGTTCGGCCCCTGGCTCAACCTCTACCTGCAGATCCTGCTGGCAGTGCTGCTGCTCATCCCGGTGGCCCTCTCTGCCGACTCCCTGGCCATTCCCGCCCAGGGCTGGAGCATGGTGCTGTTCGCCGGCCTCGCCTCCTCCATCTTCGCCGCCTACTGCTGGATGCGCGGCCTCGCCACCCTGGGGGCGGAGCGCACTTCGGTCTTCATGAACCTGATGCCCCTGTGCACGGCCCTCATCGCTGTCATCACCCTGGGGGAACCCATCCACGGCTATCACCTGCTGGGGGGCGGCCTCATCCTGACCGGGGTCATGCTCTCCCAGCTCAAGCCGAGGGTACGCCGTCCTCTGCCGGAAGGGGCTTGAGCCGGCCAGCACCATGAAAGAAGGGAGCCTCGGCTCCCTTTGTCATTTTCTCGCCCAGGTGGTGCCCTCAACGGAGCGAGCAGGCCAACCCGGGGCGGGCTGAGTGCGAGCCGCTCATGCGTTCACCCCCTTCATCCCCTCTGCGGTATAGCGCTCCCCCGCCACCGGCAGGGTCCGGATGGCCTGTCCCAGGGCCCCGAGTTCTGCTGGGGAGAGGCGCACCGAGAGGGCGCCGAGGTTATCCGCCAGGTGGGTCAGGCGCCGGGTGCCGGGGATGGGCACTATCCCCTCCCATTGCGCCAGCAGCCAGGCCAGGGCTATCTGCGCCGCCGAGCATCCCTTCTGCTGCGCCAGGGCCATGACCGCCTGCACCAGGGTGCGGTTGGTGGCGAGGTTCTCCCCCTGAAACCGCGGCAGACCGGCCCGAAAATCCCCTTCCTCGAACACCGCCTCCTGCTGGTAACGCCCGGTCAGAAACCCGCGCCCCAGGGGGGAGTAGGCCACCAGACCAATCCCCAGCTCCCGGCAGGCGGGCAGCACCGCCGCCTCCACCTCCCTCGTCCAGAGGGAGTATTCGGTCTGCACCGCCGCCACCGGGTGCACGGCATGGGCGCGCCTCAGGGTGGCCTCGCTCACCTCGCACAGACCGATGCGGGCTATCTTGCCCTCCTGCACCAGCTGCGCCAGCCCGGCCATGGTCTCCTCGACGGGATGGGCCGGATCGAGGCGGTGCACATAGTAGAGATCGATCTGCTCGATGCCGAGGCGGCGCAGGGAGCCCTCGCAGCTCTGGCGCGCATAGCGGGCACTGTTGTCGAGGGTACGCCTGTACTCCCCGTGCTGGCGCACGATGCCAAACTTGGTGGCGACCTTCACCTGCCCCCGCCGGGCCGCGAGAAAACGCCCGATCAGCGCCTCGTTGTGGTGGGGGCCGTACATGTCGGCGGTGTCGAGCAGGTCGATGCCCCGCTCCACCGCCTCCGCCAGCACCCGCAAGGACGTCTCATCGTCCCGCGGCCCGTAGAATTCGCTCATCCCCATGCAGCCCAACCCCAGTGCAGAGACCTGCAGATTGGCTCCCAGTGTTCGTCGTTGCATCGCATTTTCTCCCTGACAAGTTGCAGGGGAGTATGGTCTTCCGAAAATGAATGAGATATAGAGGTAACTGGCAACCTATCTTCCGATTATGGAAAAACCATGCACGATCCCCTGCTCTGGGACGACGCCCGCGTCTTCCTGGCCATCGCCCGCAGCGGCACCCTGAGCGGTGCCGCCCACGCCCTGCGCATGGGGGTGGCCACCGTCTCCCGGCGCCTGGACAGGCTGGAGGCGGCCCTCGGCCTGCCCCTGTTCAGCCGCCACCAGCAGGGCTATCGCCTGACCGACGACGGTGAGGCCCTGCTGGAGCGGGCCGAGGCGCTGGAACATGCGGGGCTGGCCTTTGGCGAGGCGGGACAGCAGCAGGGGCAGGTGGCCGGCACAGTGCGCCTCGCCACCGCCGAGAACCTGGCCAATCCCCTCATCATCCCCTCCCTGCCGACGCTCTTTGCCCAGCACCCCGAGCTGAGGGTGGAGCTGGTCACCGGGGTGCAGACGGTGAACCTGCACCGGCGCGATGCCGATCTCGCGGTGCGCATGGTCAAGCCCGATGCCGGCCACCTCACCCTGCGGCGCCTGGGCACCCTGGGCTTTGGCCTCTACGGGACCGGCGCCTACCTGGATGCCCGCAGCCCCGGGGTGGATGCCGCCAGCTTCGATCAGGATGACTTCATCGGCTGGAACGAAACCCAGAGCCACCTGCCCGCCGCCAGATGGATGACCCGCATGCTGCGCGGCCGCCCCTGCCGGGTGGAGACCGGCACCCTGGCGGCCCAGCTCGCCGCCGCCCAGGCCGGCCTCGGGCTCGCGGTACTGCCCCACTACCTCGCCCGCCAGACGGATCTGGTCTGCCTGCTGCCGGAGCTCGGGGTGGATCAGCCCATCTGGCTGGTGCTCCACAGCGATCTCGCCCACTCCCGGCGGGTGAGAGCCGTGGCGGATCACCTCATCGCCCTGTTCGAGCGCGCCCGCACCGCCCTGCACCCCTTCTCGGGCGACCCCAGATAGAGGGGCCGGGTCGCATCGGGGCGAAACAAAAGGGAGCTCAAAGGCTCCCTTTTATCTGCGCGGCCTGCGCAGCATGGTGTGCGCGGCCTCTTCGGCGTTGTGCCTGCGGCGGGGTCACGACTCCCGGCGCCAGTGGTAGCGCCGCTCCGGGCGGCCACGCTGGCCGTAGTTGAGCTCCACGTCCAGCCGATCTTCTGACTCCAGAAACTCCAGATAGCGGCGGGCCGTAGTGCGACTCAGGGAGAGGCGCAGGGCCACGGTGTCGGTGGAGAAGGTGTTGTCCGGCTCCCCCGCCAGCAGGTCCAGCACCTGGCGCAGGGTGATGGCGTCGATCCCCTTGGGGGTTTCCCGCGCCTCCCGCCCCTGGTTGCGCGCCTTGCCCATCAGGCGGTCCAGATCGCTCTGGGCCAACTCCCCCGGCTCGCACAGGCGGCGATGGAGGACCAGGATCTCCTCCAGGCTCTGCTGGATGCGAAACAGCCGCAGCGGCTTGATGACGTAATCCTGGACTCCCAGGTTGAGGGCCTGCTGTATGGTCTCCACGTCGCAGGAGGCGGTCACCATCATCACCATCACCTCCCGGTTGTGGCTGCGCAGCCGGCTCACCCACTCCAGGCCCGAGCCATCGGGCAGGGAGATGTCGACCATCAGCAAGCGGGGCTCGCTCCCCGCCATCAGGCGATCCGCCTCGGCCAGGGTGCCGGCCCGCCCCATCAGGGAGAACCCGGCCGTGGAGGAGACCAGCTCCCCCAACATGGCGCCTATCCGCTCGTCATCCTCGATAATCAGCGTGAAGATTGGCTTCATGACTTACACCAATTGGTTTTTATTCAAATAGATACCGAACAGGGTCGTCTGCTCGGCGGTGCGGCGCCATTCTATCACGCCCCCCCGCCTGGCCACCGTCTTCTTGACCAGGAAGAGGCCGACCCCGTGATCCCCGGTCTGGCGGCTGACACCGTAGTCGAACAGGTGATCCGCCAGCGCCTCGTCCACCCCCTCGCCACTGTCCTCCACCTCGATCACCAGCCGCCGCCCCAGATCATCGAGGGAGAGCAGCACCCTGGGCGCGGCGTGCTCGCGGTTCCCCCAGGCGGCGCGAATGCCGTTGTCCAGCAGGTTGCCGATGCAGGTGATGAGATCCGCCGACACCTCGGCCGGATACTCCCCGAGGGCCGACCCCGCATCCAGCACCAGCTCCACCCCCAGCTCCCGCGCCCGGCTGAACTTGCCGAGGATAAGCCCGGCCACCGGCTTGTTCTCGATGACCCGCAGTAGATCCTGCAACATGTTCTGGCAGGCTTCGTTCTCCTGCTGGATGAGGTCTACCGCCTGATCCACGTGGCCGAGCTGGAGCAGGCCGGAGAGGCTGCTGAGCTTGTTGGCGAATTCATGGGTCTGGATGCGCAGCATCTCGCCGTACTGGCGCAGGTGGGTCACCTGCATGCCCAGGCTGCCGGTGCCGTCTGGCCGGCTGAAGATGAGCATGCGCCCCGGCTCGCGACCGCTGAGCTCCTGCCAGTGGCCGACGAAGTCATCCCCCTGCACGGTGAACCTGACCGCCCCCCCTTGCTGCAACGTGGGCACGAGGCCGGGGGCCAGCTCCGCCAGGGAGCGGCCCAGCAGGGCGTGGCGCCCGGTGCCGGGCAGTCGCAACTGATAGAAGGCGGCGCTGTTGAGCATGGTGATCCTGTGCTGGTTGTCCAGGGCCACTATCCCCTCCGAGATCCCCTCCAGCACCAGATCCTGCTGGGCGAAGCGATTGGCGATGGTCTCCGGCTCCAGATCCAGCAGGGTGCGGCGCAGCAGGTGCTGCACCCAGAGCGCCAGCAGCAGGCCGCACCCCAGCACCGCCGCGATGGCGCCGACCAGCAGGGCGATCCGCTCCTGATAGGTGCCCTCCACGGTGCGCATCAGATAACCCACCGCCACCGCGCCGATGGCCTGGCCATCGGGCCCCACCACGGGAGCGAAGCAGCGGATGGCGGGGCCCAGGGTGCCCACGTCCCGGGAGCAGTAGCTCTCGCGCGACTGGAGTGCAGGCCAGATGTCCTCCCCCCGGAAGGTCTGGCCCACCAGCTCGGGGGAGGGGTGGCTCAGGCGCCTGGCATGTTCGTCGGTCACCACCATGTAGGCGGCGTCGGTGCGGCTGCAGATCCCCTGCACATAATCCCGCAGCCCGGGATCGCTCCCCTTCTCCAGGGCCCGGACCACCCGGCTGTCCGCCGCCAGCACCCGGGCCAGATCGCTCCCCTTCTCCTTCAGGTTGTTCTCCAGCAGGTGGCGCATGAAGAGGGCGAGCAGACAGCCCAGGATCAGGATCAGCAGCAGTGACAAGCCAAGCGAGAGGGTGACTAGCTGGTGGCGCAGTTTCATCGTTCAACCTTGCAGCGGACAGGAAAGCCCAGGGTGAGGGTGTCCCCCGGCCGGGTCAATGGCCAGCCTGGCGCACCTCAAAGGTGGCCACTCTAGCGCCTCCCCCGGCCGTTGTCGGTTAGCTGGCCCGCAAAGCCATATAAAAACTTAAACACCACGGCCCGGGCAAAAAACCTGAACGTGAGCTATATCACACTATTTACTTAGCCTGCGAAATAAATATAATGCTTCGCAAGCTAAGTAATTGAGGTGCCCGTCATGAAAAAGGATCTGGAGATGTTGCGAGAACTCTCCCTCGCCGAGCAGCTGGGGCGACTGCACCGGCTCTGGCGCACCGTGGCCGATCTCGAGCTGGCACCTCTGGGGCTCACCCATCCCCGCTGGACCGCCCTGTGGAAACTCAGCCGCCTCGGCGGCCACCTCAGCCAGAAGACCCTGGCCGAGGCCCTGGAGATAGAGCTCCCCTCCCTGATGCGGACCCTGGGTCAGCTCGAGGAGCAGGGGCTGATCGAGCGCCACTGCTGCAGCCAGGACAAGCGGGCCCGCATCGTCACCCTGACCCCGGCGGGCAAGGCGCTGCTCGATCAGATCGAGGGCCGCATCATCGCCGTGCGCCGGGAACTGCTCACCGGCATCAGCCAGCAGGAGCTGGCCCAGTTTGAAGACATTGTGCACCGCATCTCCGCCAACGCCCTCGGCAAGATAGCCGCACAGCATGAAGAGAGAGAATAAGATGACACCGGATCAACAATTCAAGCGCTGGATAAAGTGGGCCATCGCCTGCTTCGTCCTGGTGTTTGGCTACTTTCTGCTGGCCGACATCAAGATGCCCCTGACCCCCCAGGCCATGGCAACCCGGGTCGTCACCCGGATGGCCCCCCAGGTCAGCGGCAAGGTGGTCGAGGTCGCCGTCGCCAACAACCAGCACGTCAAGCAGGGGGATCTGCTGTTCGCCCTCGACCCGGAACCCTTCCAGCTCGCCGTGGATCAGGCCAGGCTCGCCCTGGATCAGGCCAGGCAGCAGAACCGCCAGCTGGACGCGACCCTGACCGCCTATGAGGCGGAGTACAGCTCGCTGCGCACCCAGGCCGACCAGAAGCAGCGGGAAGCGGCGCGCATCGACGCCCTCTACCGCCGTCACATGGTCTCTGAACAGCAGAAAGATGACGCCGACAGCGCCGCCCGCACCGCCCGTGCCAACCTGCTCGGCAGCCAGGCCCGGGTAGAGCAGGCCCGCGTCAACCGCGGCTTGCCAGGGGAAGACAACCTGCTGCTGCGCCAGGCCCGCAACCGCCTCGCCCAGGCCGAGCTCAACCTCGCCTACAGCCGGGTTCATGCGAGCCAGGACGGCATCATCACCAACCTGCAGCTCAAGCCTGGCAGCGTGGCCAATGCGGGCTCCCCCCTGCTGGCCCTGGTCTCCGAGCAGGTGGACGTGATCGCCGATTTTCGCGAGAAGAGCCTGCGCCACGTCAGCGCCGGCAGTCAGGCCCTCGTCGCCTTCGACGGCGAGCCCGGTCGTCTCTATCCGGCTCGCGTCGCCAGCCTGGATGCCGGGGTCAGTGCCGGCCAGTTTGACGCCAACGGCCAGCTTGCGAACCCCGTCGAGTCCGATCGCTGGGTGCGCGATGCCCAGCGCCTGCGCCTGCACCTGACCCTGGAGCAACTGCCCGCCCACCTGCCGGCCGGGGCCCGCGCCACGGTGCAGTTGCTGCCGGACAACACCCTGACCGGGCTGCTGGCCCGCGGCCAGATCCGTCTGCTCAGCCTGCTGCACTACATCTATTGAGATGACGACCATGAACCTGTGGCACAGACCCCTCACCCCCAACGAACTGCGCCAGTGTCTGCGCATCGCCTTTGGCTGTACCCTGGGGTTTGTGCTGTGCAAGATCTTCGGCTGGAGCAACGGGGTCTTCTTCACCGTCACCCCGGTGCTGCTGCTCGGCCTGGTGCCGGTGATGAACGGTCACGCCGCCCGCCAGCTCATCGCCTCCGCCGCCATGTGCGGTCTGGAAGTGGGGCTGCTCGGCGGCCTGTTTGGCGGCCACCCGGGGCTCATGACTCCCCTGGTCTTTTTGCTCTTCCTCTACCGTTTCGCCGCCATGTCCCGGGGCAGCCTGTTCCTGTTCGGTGCCAACGGGGTGCTCAGCCTCAGCATCATGCTGCACTTTGCCAGCTACCCCGGGATTGATCTGAACGACCTCATCTTCAGCAATCTCTGGGCCAGCGTCCTGTCGGTGCTCATCGCCTATCTGATGACGGCCCTCATTCCGGACGTGGAGGAGCGCCCCAGGCCGGCCCCCTCCCCCAAGGCGCCGCACCGGATGCGCCACGAAGCCCTGCTGGGGGCGTCCATCGCGACCCTCTCGTTCCTGGTGTTCCAGATCTTCGATCTGCGCGACTCCATGTCTGCCCAGGCCACCACCCTGCTGCTGCTCTTCCCCATGCACTGGAACGGCGCCCTGGACTATGCCCGCAAGCGGGCCATGGGCACCCTGCTGGGGGTGAGTTTCGGCATCCTGGGGCAGCTGGTGCTCTATGACTGGTCCGGCTTGCTGCTGCTGGTGACCCCGGTGCTCTGGCTCGGCGCCATGCTGTTCAGCTATGCCCATGTGAAGGAGGCAAGCGGCTCCGGAGTCGGCTTCGGTGCCCTCACCACCCTCGGCATCCTGTTCGGCCAGTACCTGACCCCGGGCAACGACCTGGTGTTCAGCGCCCTCTATCGGGTGAGCAGCATCCTCTTTGCCATCGTGGTCACCCTGCTCGCCTGCTACCTCATCCACCGGCTGCTCAATCGCTTCGAGGCGACACGGTTCGGCCACTGACCCTTTTCTGCAGCCATTGGATGGCTCCCTTTCGCCCCGCTTGCCTGCCGGGGCGTTTTTTTGCCTGCCCCACGGACCAGAGGGAGACGGACGCATCCCGACGCAGGGCTCCTGCCACGAGGTTGCAGTTGTGCCTCATCCTGTTAGGCTCAAGGCCATATGACACCGTTGTGAGGATCAAACATGAAACACGCCAAGCTCTTTCTACTGGGGGCGGGCGCCATCACCCTGCTCGGCGGCTGCGATCTGGGCAGCGGCAAGCTGGGAGTGACCGGCGGCGATCCCGTCACCTATCTGTGTGAACAGAACCAGAAAGTGCAGGTTCGCTACTTCTCCCTCTCGGACGAGAGCCTGAACTTCGTCAAGCTCTCCCTCCCCGATGGCAAGGATTACACCCTGCCCCAGGCGGTTTCCGCCTCCGGCGCCCGCTATACCGACGATCACGAGGTGGTCTGGTGGAACAAGGGCAAGGAGGGGTTCATCGAGATGCGTGATGACGCCGGGGAGTGGCAGAGCCGCTACAACGACTGCAAGGAGCAGTGATCCGCGCCGTCATGGCACACAGCCCACACGAAACACCCCGGCCTGGCCGGGGTGTTTGTCATTTCACTTCCACTTCAAATCGGGCCACAACCCGAGCCGGAATGGCTTGCTGATTCTGCTCCGATGGCCGGTAGCGCAGCTGCGCCAGCCCGGAGATGGCGATGAGATCCAGCACGCCGGGAGGCTGGGACTCCAGTACCTCTGGGCTGAACAGCGTGCCATTGGAATCGATGAGGTAGCGAAGGGTCACATACCCCTTGACCGGCCTCTTCGCCGGCAGCCCCCCGACCGGGTTAAAAGTGATGGCATCCCCCACCAACACCCAGTATTCGGGCAGCGTTTCCCAGGTGACATCCACCGGAGGCCGATTCAGCTTGGCGGTGGTGGCACAGCCCCCGAGCAGGGCCAGGGCGGCCCACAGCAACAACCCTTTCACACGCACTGACATTCCCTCTTCGTTGTATCGCTCGACTCCATGAGCGACGCGCCAGTGTCAGGCAAAGGGGCTCATCCGGGAAGCCCCCATCTGGCAGGCAAAAAAAGCCAACCCCGGAGGGTTGGCCTTGTGATCTCTCACGGCTCAGGCGCGCTTGTCGCTTACCACCAGCCAGAGGGCATGGACCATGCCGGGCAGACCGCCCAGCAGGGTCAGCACTATGTTGATGAGGAAATGGAGGCTGAAGCCCACCTGGATAAAGGCGCAGACCGGGGGGAGAAAGATGGCCAGCAGGATCTTGAGCAGATTGTTCATCGGGATTCCTCGTGTAAACAGCGCTTGGGGTTGGCCTAACCATAAACACCCAAGGCCTCAACTGCAAACCAGACAGGGGATCCGCTCTCCTCCTTTCCGCCAGGCGTTGAGGTCGTGAACCATCTGGTTGCTGCTGCCGCGCCAGAGCAGACCGGGATCCACCAGGGCCTTCTCGAACCTGCCATCCACCAGCACGTCCAGCAAGGCCACCAGCTCCCGCTGGGCCGGGCTGAGATCGGCCAGCAGATAGCCGGTCCAGCACCAGATGTCCTTGCCGGGGCACTCGGCCCGCACCCGCTTCACCAGCGCCTGCACATGCGGCACGTTGGCGGGGTGGAGCGGATCGCCGCCGGAGAGCGACAGTCCGCGCCGCTTGATGCGGCTGTCGTTGAGATCGTGAATGATGCGATCGCTCATCGCCTCATCGAACGGCTTGCCCCCATCGAGCCGCCAGGTGCTCTGGTTGTAGCAGCCGGGGCACTGGTGCTCGCAACCCGACACGAACAGGGTGGCGCGGGTGCCTGGGCCGTTGATCACATCGACCGGGTAGTACTGGTGGTAGTGCATTCGAGTTCTCTGGGTTAACGGCCAACCCCCTCCCAACCTCCCCCTTCGAAAGGGGGAGGAGCTTCTTTGCCCCCCTGCCAAGGGGAGGGCTGGGGTGGGGTCTGCTCGCTTACATATGCTTGACGCGGCGTTTGACCTCTTCCTGCTTGCCCGCGTTGAAGGGGCGCGCATCCGGGCTGCCGAGATAGCCGCACACCCGGCGGGTCACCGACACCTTGGCGGGGTCATGGTTGCCGCAGCGCGGGCAGGTGAAGCCCTTGGAGGTGCACTCGAACTCGCCGGTGAAGCCGCAGTCGTAGCACTCGTCGATGGGGGTGTTGGTGCCGTAGTAGGGCACCTTGTCATAGCTGTAGTCCCAGACGTTCTCCAACGCCTCCAGGTTGTGCTGGATGTTGGGGTACTCGCCGTAGCAGATGAAGCCGCCGCTGGCGATGGGCGGATAGGGCGCCTCGAAGTCCAGCTTGTCGTAGGGGTTCACCTGCTTCTCCACGTCCAGGTGGAAGCTGTTGGTGTAGTAGCCCTTGTCGGTCACCCCGGCCACCACGCCAAACTCCTTGGCGTCGATGCGGCAGAAACGGGTGCAGAGGTTCTCGCTCGGGGTGGAGTAGAGGCTGAAGCCGTAGCCGGTCTCCTCCTTCCACTCGTCGGTGGCCGCCTTGAGCCGCGCGATGATGGCGATGGCCTTCTGGCGCAGGGTCTCGCTGTCGAACAGGTGGACGTCGGTGCCATAGAGGGCGTTGATGGTCTCGTGTACCCCGATGTAACCCAGCGAAATGGAGGCGCGGCCATGTTTGAAGATCTCGCTGATGTTGTCATCGGCCTTGAGGCGCACCCCGCAGGCCCCCTCCATGTAGAGGATGGGGGCGACCCGGGCCTTGACCCCGTCGAGGCGCTTGATGCGGTACATGAGCGCTGTCTTGGCCACCCGCAGGGCGGCGTCCAGCTTGTCCCAGAAGTCCGCTTCATCGCGGGATTTCAGGGCAATGCGCGGCAGGTTGAGGCTCACGACCCCCAAGTTGTTGCGCCCTTCGTGGACCAGCTCGCCATTCTCTTCGTAGGCACCGAGGAAGGAGCGGCACCCCATGGGGGTCTTGAAGGAGCCGGTCACCTTGACCACCTGGTCGTGGTTGAGGATGTCCGGGTACATCCGCTTGGAGGCGCACTCCAGCGCCAGCTGCTTGATGTCGTAGTTGGGATCCCCCTGCTTGTGGTTCAGGCCATCCTTGATGGCGAACACCAGTTTCGGGAAGACGGCGGTCTTCCTGTTCTTGCCAAGGCCGGCGATGCGGTTGCCAAGGATGGCGCGCTGGATGAGGCGCGATTCCCAACTGTCCCCCAGGCCAAAGCCGAAGGTGACGAAGGGCGTCTGACCGTTGGCGGTGTGCAGGGTATTGACCTCGTATTCGAGGGACTGGAAGGCGTCGTGGCACTCCTTCTCGGTGCGGGCCATGGCATAGGCATCCACGTCCCTGATCCCCCACTCCTCGGCCACCTCCCGATGCTTGTGCCAGCTGATGGTCACATAGGGTGCCAGCACCTCGTCGATGCGGTTGATGGTGGTGCCGCCATAGATATGGCTCGCCACCTGGGCGATGATCTGGGCGGTCACCGCGGTGGCGGTGCTGATGGATTTTGGGGTGTCTATCTCCGCGTTGCCCATCTTGAAGCCGTGGGTCAGCATCCCCTGCAGATCGATCAGCATGCAGTTGAACATGGGGAAGAAGGGGGAGTAGTCGAGATCGTGGAAGTGCAGGTCGCCGCTCTCGTGGGCCTGCACCACGTCACGGGGCAGCATGTGACTGATGGCGTAATGCTTGGCGACAATGCCCGCCAGCAGGTCACGCTGGGTCGGGATCACCTTGGAGTCCTTGTTGGCGTTCTCGTTGAGCAGGGCCGCGTTGGTCTGCTCCACCAGGCCGCGGATCTCCTGGGCCAGACGACCCCGGGCCTCTCGGGCCTGATCCCGGTCGTGACGGTATTCGATGTAGGCACGGGCGATGGCCTTGTCGTCGGAGGCCATCAGGTGGTTCTCGACCCGGTTCTGGATCTCGTGGATGTCTACCTCCCCTCGTCCCTCCAGCTCCTGGCTGACAGCGGCGGCAATGCGCTCTGCCAGCGCCGGACTGGCCTGATTGACCGCTGCCGCCGCCCGGCTGACCGCATCGCGGATCAGTTGGCCATTGAATGGTGCACGACATCCATCGCGTTTGATCACTACCGGTTTCATCGATTTTCCCCGTATTGAAAGACCTGGTGGCCACCCTCGGCTCACCCTCGTTGAGTCCCCTTCTCCACGCCCGTCCCCGGCGCAAACAAGGTCCGCCAAGGCTTGAAACACCTGGGCTGACACTGAGAGGGCGACCACTTATGCACAGCTTTATGACACTATATATGGGTGTTTTTTTTATGCTTACCCCTATATGTGGGGTCTATTAGGCACCAAAGCGGTACCCTGTTTCTTGATCCAGAACAGGTTTTGGAAGGAGTGGGGCAGTTCACGACCAGCGCCAAAAGGCGCTCTTTTTGCTCACCCCAGACGGGATGCGGGCTCCCGCCCGGCAAGGGATAAAAAGAGAGGGGCACGCTTTCCGACAACAATTGACCGAGGCGCCAGAGAGCGGGAGAGCACATACTGGGGAACAGTCTCTCCCTTGCGGAAAACACACGTGACCAAGGTCTTGCTCCTGCTCTCCCTCCTCCCCCTCCCGCTGCTGGCCGCTGATATCCTGGTGATCAGCAGCTATCACCAGAGCAACCAGTGGGATCAGAGCTACAGTGCCGGCCTCGAGCAGCACCTCAAGCAGGCGCATCACCTCGGCTATCTCTATCTGGACACCAAGCGCCAGCCCGGCCAGACCCGTGACGAACTGCTCGCCAAGGGAATGGCCGCCTACCGGACGCACCAGCCGGCGCTGGTGATCCTGGGGGATGACAACGCCATCAACGCCCTCGCCCGACCCATCGCCGCCCGGGGAACGCCCGTGGTGTTTCTCGGGATGAACGAGAATCCGCGCCCCAAGGGTCTGGTCGGCCACCCCCTGATCACCGGCGTACTGGAACGCCCCCTGCTCAAGCGCAGCATCAGCGAGATGAGTCAGTTGATGGGAGGACTGGAGCGCGCCCTGGTGCTGTTTGACGAAAGCGAGGTGTCCCGCACCGCCGTCGCCCACGAGTTCAAGGGGCGAGGCGAGCTGACGATAGGCCAGACCCGGATCAGCAGCCGCCAGTTCACCGACTACGGACGCTGGCAGGAGGCAGTGCTCGCCAGCCGGGAAAATGGCTATCAGGCGCTCTTCCTCGGCCTCTACCACACTCTCACCGACGCGCAGGGCCAGCATGTGAGCGAGCAACAGGTGCTGGCATGGACCAGCGCCAACAGCCCGGTGCCACTGTTCTGCTTCTGGGCCTTTGCGGTGGGCAGGGGAGCCGCCATCGGCGGCCTGGTGCTCGACGGCCACAGTCAGGGAGAAAGAGCCGCCGAACTGGCCAATGCCATCCTCTCGGGCACGGCGCCCGGCGCCCTCTCCCCCCGCGCCGCATCCCGCGGGGAATATCTGTTCAGCAAGAGCGAACTGGCACGCTGGCACCTGACGGCTCCCGATGCCTGGCAGGACAAGGTGAGTTACGTCGAGTGAGCCCACCAACGACAAACCCGGCCAATGGGCCGGGTTTGTCTGCTCAAACGTGCATCCTCAGGGCTGAATGGCCGCCTGCAACTCGGCTTCGGTCCAGATGGTGATCCCCAGCTCCTGGGCCTTGGCGAGCTTGGAGCCTGCCGCCTCCCCCGCCACCAGCACGTCGGTCTTGGCCGACACGGAGCCCGCCACCTTGGCCCCCAGGGCCTGCAGCGCCGCCTTGGCGTCGTTGCGCGACAAGGCGGTGAGGGTGCCGGTCAGCACGAAGGTCTTGCCGGCAAAGGGCTGATCGCTTATCTCTTTCTTCTCGATGGCCGGCCAGTGGATACCGGCGGCCAGCAGGGCGTCGAGCACCTCGATGTTGTGGGGCTGGCGCAGGAAGTAGTAGACGTGCTTGGCCACTATGTCTCCCACGTCAGGCACCTCCAGCAACTGCTCCACCGAGGCGGCGCGCAGGGCATCCAGGGTGAGGAAGTGGTTGGCGAGGTTCAAGGCGGTCGCCTCTCCTACTTCGCGGATCCCCAGGGCAAATAGGAAGCGGGGCAGGGTGGTGCTGCGGGCGGCATCGATGGCGGCCACCAGGTTGAGGGCCGATTTTTGCCCCATCCGCTCAAGCCCGGCCAGCTGGATGGCGTTGAGGCTGAACAAGTCTGCCGGGGTCTTCACCAGCCCCTTGTCCACCAGTTGCTCCACTATCTTGTCGCCAAGGCCATCCACATCCATGGCGCGACGCGCCGCGAAGTGCTTGATGGCGGCCGCCCGCTGGGCCTCGCAGAAGAGACCGCCGGAACAGCGGGCCACGGCCTCCCCTTCCAGCCGCTCCACCGCCGAGCCGCACACCGGGCACTGGGTGGGGAAGAGGATCGCGCGGGCATCGGCCGGGCGCTGCGCCTCCACCACGGCGACGATCTGCGGGATAACGTCCCCCGCCCGGCGCACTATCACGGTGTCGCCAATCATCACGCCGAGCCGCTCAATCTCGTCGGCATTGTGCAAGGTGGCGTTGGAGACGGTGACGCCACCGACGAACACGGGTTTGAGCTTGGCCACCGGGGTGATGGCACCGGTGCGGCCCACCTGGAACTCAACATTCTCCAGCAGGGTCATCTCCTCTTCTGCCGGGAACTTGTGGGCGGTGGCCCAGCGCGGCGCGCGGGCCACGAAACCGAGCTCCCCTTGCAGGGCGATGTCGTCCACCTTGTAGACCACGCCGTCGATCTCGTAGGGGAGCTCGCTACGGCGCGCCAGAATGTCGTCGTGAAACGCCTGGCAGCCGGCGGCACCCTCTTTGAGCTTCACCTCGGGGCTGAGCGGCAGACCCCAGGCCTTGAGCTGATTGAGGCGAGCGAAGTGAGACTCCCCCAGCTCGTCGCCGCCTACCCCCACGCCGTAGGCATAGAAGCTGAGGGGGCGGCTGGCGGTGATGCGTGAATCGAGCTGGCGCAGGCTGCCGGCAGCGGCGTTGCGCGGGTTGACGAACACCTTCTCCCCCGCCGCCAGCGCATCGCGGTTCATCGCCTCGAACCCCGCCTTGGGCATGAAGACCTCCCCACGCACCTCCAGCCGCGCAGGCCACCCCTGGCCGCGCAGGGTCAGGGGAATGGCCTTGATGGTGCGCACGTTCTCGGTGATCTCCTCCCCCGTGGTACCGTCCCCGCGAGTGGCGGCCTGTACCAGCTGGCCATCCACGTAGAGCAGGCTCACCGCCAGACCGTCGAGCTTGGGTTCGCAACAGAAGGTGAAAGTCACCTCCCGCTTGAGGCGATCACTCATGCGTTGCTCGAACGCCTGCAACTCCTCGCTGCTGAAGACGTTGTCCAGACTCAGCATGGGGATCTCGTGGCGTACCTGCTTGAAGGCGGTCAGCGGCTGGCCCCCCACCCGCACGCTCGGCGAGGCCGGGGTTTTGAGCTCGGGATGCTCGGCCTCCAGCGCGATCAGCTCGCGCATCAGGCGATCGTATTCGGCGTCCGGCACCGTGGGGTTGTCCAGCACATAGTACTGATGGCCGTACTCGGTCAGCAGCTCACACAGTTGACGGTGGCGGGAGAGGATATCGCTCATGAAAAAGTCTCGAAGTGTGATGGAACATTCAGTCTGGGGCAGAAACAAAAATGCGGCACCGGGGTACCGCACTTTTCATTGTTCAAACCCCATGGCGCTTCAGTCGCGGCTGGCCTCGTAGGCCGCCAGTTCGTGACGGTAGCGGGCGATGTCGTCGTCGCTGAGGGGACTGCGCGAGGCGTCGGTCAGCATGGCATCGAGATCGCTCGCCAGCTGATCCGCGGCCTGCAACATGTGCTCGAAGGCGAAGGCGGCATTGCTGCGAAGGGGCAGTTGCATGAAGAGGGACACACCCGGGGTGCTGAACTGCTCCATGCGATAGGGGTTGAAGGTACCCGGCTTGACCATGTTGATCATGGAGAAGAGCACTTCCCCCTTGCCGCCCAGATCTTCGTGACGGTGGAAGATGTCCATCTCGCCAAACTTGAAGCCCAACGCCAGCAGGGAAGATAGCAGGGTCGCACCTTGCAGATCGTGGCCGGGACGGGCCATCAGGTTGATAACATAGACATCCTGCCAGATCTTCTCGACCGGGGCCGGGGCGGGTTCTGGCTCGGCTGCGTGAACCGGCTCTTCATAGGCTGGCTCGTCATCGTAAGCGGGCTCTTCATAAGCCGGCTGGGCGTAGCGGGGAGCCTGCTGGGCAACCGGTGCCGGCTCGCGTGCACCGAAGGTCGGCGCCTGGGCATAGGCCGGCTCCACCAGCGGCTCTTCGTCCAGCGGCTGCATCATGGGCTCGCGCTGCGGACGGGAACGGTGTACCGGGGTACGGCGGATCACCTGTGCAGGTTTGCGCACCGGCGCGGCAGGGGCCTCTTCAACAGGGGCGGCAACCGGCTCGTCATAGTCCTCTTCTTCCTCATACACAGGCTGAGGGGGGACAGGGCGAGCGGCAGGCTTGCGCACCACGGGAGGCGGCAGATCGGCGTCGTCATCTTCATCATCGAAGGCGGGAACGGGGGCGACACGGCGGGGTTCGGGCTGACGGGCCTCGTCGCTGCGCAGTTTGGGCTCGGCACGACGGCCACCGCTCACCACACGCACCTGACCGATGCCATCGCTGTCGAAGGCGTCGTTGTCACGCTCACGGGACTTGGACTCCATCCGACCCAGGGGTTTCTCCTTGATCGGTGCCTGACGATTCTTTCTGTTGCTCCACAACCCGTGAATGAGCAATGCCGCGATGGCAATACCGCCCAGGGCAACCAAGATGTAACGCAATTCCTGCATTAGCTGCTTCTCTTTCTAGTTTTGCTCAGCCAAAGCGACGGCTTCACCGATATCGACCGACACTATGCGCGAAACCCCGGGCTCTTGCATCGTGACGCCAACCAGCTGCTCGGCCATCTCCATGGAGACCTTATTATGACTGATGTAAACGAACTGTACTGTGCTCGACATCTCTTTGACAAGAGAACAGAAGCGACCGACGTTCACTTCATCGAGCGGTGCATCCACCTCATCCAGCAGACAAAATGGTGCTGGATTGAGTCTGAAGATGGCAAAAACCAGCGCAAGGGCGGTTAGCGCCTTCTCCCCCCCGGAAAGCAGGGCAATGGTAGCATTCTTCTTGCCCGGAGGTCTTGCCATGATGCTCACTCCGGCCTCCAAAAGATCATCCGAAGTCAGCTCAAGCCAGGCACTGCCCCCCCCGAACACTTTTGGGAACAGGGATTTTAAATCTTCATTGACCTTATCGAAAGTGTCGCGGAAGCGTATTTGTGTTTCTTTATCAATTCTTTTAATGGCTTGGCTCAAGGTGTCGAGGGCCTGCTCCAGATCCTGGCACTGATTTTCCAAGTAGCTTGCGCGGGTTTTCGCCTCCTCATACTCCTCCAGTGCCGCCAGGTTGATGGCGCCAAGCGCCTCCACCTGCGCCTCCAGCGTCTGGATCTCCTGGCGCAGCTTGCCGCGATCAGCGGCAATCAGCACAGCCTGATCGAGGTCCACCAGGCGCACGCCCAGCTCTTCGAACTGCTCGTGCAGTCCCTGCCGGCGCGTCAGGTTGCGCTCGCGCTCGAGCCGCAGGGTCGCCAGCTTCTCCTGAATTTTCACCAGTTGCTTGTGATCGGTGCTTCTGGCCTGCTCCAGCTCGGTCAGCTGACGATCCAGCTCTGCGAGCCGTTGGTGACAGGCCAGTTGCTGCGCCTCAAGATTGCGCTGCTCGACCAGCAGGGGCGACAGATCCTGACTCGGAGCGGCCCCTGGCTCCTTGAGTTCCGCCAGCTCCAGGCCGAGACGGGCCAGCTCCTGCTCGCGCAGCGTGATGAGCTGGCGCTGGTTCTGCTGCTCCAGTTGCAACCGCTGGCAGGCCGCCTGCTGCTGCTCCCGGCGAAGGCGCGCCTCTTCCAGCGCCCGCTCCGCCCCGCTTACCTGCTCCTGGGCAAGCAGCAGCGCCTCGGCGAGTACCTCCCCCTGCTCCTGCAGCTCGCCAAGGGCCGCTTCATCCTGCTCAAGCCGCTCCCCGGCCGACGCCAGCCGCTGCGCCTCCTCAGCCTGCTCTTTATCGAGCCGGGCCAGCTCTTCCCCCAGCTGGCCCAGGCGCTGCAAGCGCTCCTGGCGCTGCCCCTCGCGCAGACTCCAGGCTTCGCGCAGTTGTTGCCACCGCTGCTCCTGCTCGCGCAGGGTGCGCTGAGCCAGCTCATGCGCTCCATGCTGCTGGGCCCGCGCTGCATCGGCGGCGACAAGCTGCTCGTCGAGTCTGTGCAGCGCCTCCCGGCCCGCGGCTAGCTCGGTGTGCAGCCGCTCACGCTCACCGAGCAGCGCCAGGGTACCGAGGGCCATGCCCTCCCCCAGATCCGCCCAGTTGGGGCCAAACCAGTCGCCGGCGGGAGTGAGCAGCGACTCACCGGCAGAGAGGCTGTGCAGGCGGGACAGCGCCTCCTCCCTGCTCTCTGCCAGCCAGATGGCATTGAGGAAAGCCGGAATGTGCTCGCCCCCCAGTTGCGCCGCCAGGGTACCGGCCCTGGCTGGCTGGGCCGGGCCAATCCAGAGTCCAGGTTGCGCCAGGTTGCACTCGTCCGCCGGGATTGCGGTGAGCCAGCGGCCGAGCACCTTGTCCAGCCCCCGGGCCCACTCGGGGGGAACCTGCAACCGATCCGCCAGGGTCGCACCCGCCATCTGCTCCCCCAGGATCTGATCCAGGGTGGCGAGGCGCGCCTCCAGCTCGCGCAGCAGGCCCTGCTGGCGACCCTGCTCTGCCTTGAGTGCTTCATGGCACGACACGCCGGCCTGCCACGCCGCATCGGCTTCCTCATGGCGGGCGCGGGAGAGCGAGAGTTCCGCCGCCAGGGCATCGAGGGCCGGTTGCAGGTTCTCCCCCTCCCCGCCAAGGGGCCCGGCCTGTTCGTCTTCCAGCTTGAGGCGGGCAAGCCGGGTCTTGGCCTGCAGCTCCTGCAGACCGTTCATCTCGGCGCGGGTCTGGTTGAGCCGCCCCTGCAACTGGCCCAGCTGCTGCTGCCACTGCTGCTGACGCTGGCGCGTCTGCTCGAGCCGATCGCCCGCCGCCGCCCGCACGCTCTGCTGGTCGGTAAGCAACTGCTCACACTGATCCAGACGCGCCGACGCTACCTCCCCCTGCAACGTGCTCTCGCCCAGTTGCTCTAGCTGGCCGGCCAGCTGGGCCTTGAGCCCCTCGATGCGCTCGCCGAGGGCTTGTCGCCTCGCCTGCCAGTCGCGGCCCAGCTCGCTCTGGTGCAGTTGCTGCTGCTCGAGGCGGGCGATGGCTTGCCCGCCGAGGAAAATCTGCTGCTGGCGGCTCGCCTGCTCGGCCTGCGCCTCCTGGCGGGCCACCGACAGGGTGACGTGACGCCCCTCGTCGGCGGTGCGCTTGGCATCGAGTGCTGCCAGCGCCTGCTCGGTCTGGGCCAGTTCGGTCTTGGCTTCGCCAAGACGTGTCTCCAGCGCCCACAGTTCCGAGCCGATCAGCTCCGCACGAGCGGCACGTGATCGACTCTTGAGCTGCTTGTAGCGCTCGGCGGTCTCGGCCTGGGCCTTGAGATGCTCGAGGCGTGAGCCCAGTTCGCCACGGATATCGCCAAGGCGTTCCAGGTTCTCCTGGGTATGGCGGATGCGCTGCTCGGTCTCGCGGCGCCGCTCCTTGTAGCGGGAGACCCCGGCGGCCTCTTCCATGAACAGCTTGAGATCGGCGGGGCGGGACTCCACCAGCCGGCTGACGGTGCCCTGTTCGATGATGGCGTAACTGCGGGGCCCAAGGCCGGTGCCGAGGAAGAGGTCGGTCACGTCCTTGCGGCGGCACTTCTGGCCGTTGATCTGGTAGTGATTGGAGCCGTCGCGCAGCACTTCGCGGCGCACCGAGATCTCGGTAAAGCGGCCGAACTCGCCGGGTACCCGGTTGTGGGGATTGTCGAACACCAGCTCCACCGAGGCGCGGCCATGGGCGCTGCGGTTGATGGAGCCGTTGAAGATGACGTCGGTCATGTTCTCGCCGCGCAGATGGCGGGCGGAGCTCTCCCCCAGCACCCAGCGCACGGCGTCGATGACGTTGGATTTTCCGCAGCCGTTGGGGCCCACCACGGCGGTCATGTCGGCGTTGAGTTCGATGCGGGTCGGCTCGACAAACGACTTGAAACCGGCGAGTTTGATCAATTTCAGACGCATGGCGGCCTATGTGGGTAACGAAATAAAGAGGAGGCGGGCAGGCGACTTTACCAAATCAAAGGCTTGTTTGTAATATGCTGGCACTTTCCCCATTCACTGATGGAGCTCACATGAGCCAATCACCCCACATGGTCAAAGATTCGGTCAGCGGTGCAGACTACTTCCTGCGCGGCTTCTCGCTCATTCGCCAGCCCGGCATCCGCACCTTCGTGCTGATCCCCCTGCTGGTCAACTTCGTGCTCTTTGCCGGTGCCTTCTACGCCCTGTTGCTACAACTGGACGGCCTGTTCGCCTGGCTGCACCAGCAGATCCCGAGCTGGCTCTCCTGGCTTGATTACCTGCTCTGGCCCATCGCCCTCATCACCATACTGGTGGTCTTCTCCTTCATCTTCAGCTCGGTGGCCAACTGGATAGCTGCCCCTTTCAACGGCCTGCTGGCAGAGAAGGTGGAACAGATCCTCACCGGTGAAGCCATGAATGACACCGGCATGCTGGATGTGG
Source organism: Aeromonas sp. R2-1 (assembly GCF_040908425.1). NCBI lineage: Bacteria > Pseudomonadati > Pseudomonadota > Gammaproteobacteria > Aeromonadales > Aeromonadaceae > Aeromonas > Aeromonas sp. R2-1. The sequence continues at coordinate 188,139 of NZ_JBFODR010000007.1, read as the reverse complement.
TGAAAGATGTGCCCCGTACCTTCGGCCGCGAATGGACCAAGCTGAAATACTATCTGCCCAAGGCCATCGGCTGCCTGATCCTCTTCCTGATCCCGGTAGTGGGCCAGACCCTGGCACCCGTGCTCTGGTTCCTGCTCAGCGCCTGGATGATGGCGATCCAGTATGTCGATTATCCGTTCGACAACCACAAGATCGGCTTCATCACCATGCGCGACGCCCTCAAGCAGCGGCGTGGAAAGTGCCTGAGCTTCGGCGCCCTGGTGACCCTCTTCTCCGCCATCCCGGTGGTGAATCTCTTCGTGATGCCGGTGGCCATCTGTGGCGCCACCGCCATGTGGGTAGACCAATACCGCAGCGAGCAACTTGGACGCTGAACCGCGTCATCATGATCAAAAGAGGGGGCGAAAGCCCCCTTTTCATTACTTAATCTAATGCATAACCAAGATAGCTTGTCGCCCCAGCGCAGGGTTGTTAGGATGCGGGCCTTTCTCGCACCCTGGGATATCTCATGTTACATGCACTCTTCTTGCTCGGCCTGGTGGCCGAAGGGATGACTGGCGCGCTGGCAGCGGGTCGGCGACGGATGGATCTGTTTGGCGTCGTGATCATCGCCTCGGCGACGGCCATCGGTGGCGGTACCATTCGGGATGTGCTGCTGGGCCACTATCCCCTGCTCTGGGTCGAGCACCCCGAATACGTGCTGCTGGTGGCGGGCGCCGCCATGGCCGGGGTCATCTCGGCCCCGCTGATGCGCTACCTTGGCAAGCTGTTCCTGGCGCTCGATGCCCTGGGGCTCGTGGTCTTCTCCATCTTCGGGGCTGCCCGGGCGCTCGAGATGGGCCACGGGGCCGGCATCGCCTGCATCATGGCCGTGGTGACCGGCGTGTTCGGGGGGGTGCTGCGGGACTTGCTGTGCCAGCGTATCCCGCTGGTGTTCAAGCGCGAGCTCTATGCCGCCGTCTCGCTGATCACCGCCGCGCTCTACTGCTTTGCGCTGCACCATGGGCTGCCCAACGACTGGGCCGCTTTCGGTGCCATCGGCATCGGCTTCGTGCTGCGGCTCCTGGCGGTACGCTTCAAGTGGGGACTGCCCACCTTCAACTATCAGTATGCCACCCATTGAACACGCCAGTTCCTGGCCATATCGCACGGATAACGAGCAACAAAAAAGCGCCATACGGCGCTTTTTTGTTGGGCATCGGCAAGAGAGGAAAGGGTCAGTTGATCCCTTCCGAGCTGAAGAAGGTCGCCTTGTCGGCGATGAAACGCACCTTGATATTCTTGCCTTCCCCTCCCCAGACACAGCTCGTGGTGCCGAGAGCATCGTCGCAACGCTCGGCCTTGCCGAGGATGGCACTCGCTTCGGCATAGCTCATCCCGACTTTCAGCTTGTCGTAGCTCTCGCGGTTGAGCTTGCCGCAACCAGTCAACAACAGGGCGATGAGCCCCCCGATCACAATCTGCTTCATCTTTCTCTCCTCTGGCTGGAGTCCAGAGCCTAGCAGCTTGGTTCCCCTCAATGCCAGCGGCAAAAAGACACAATCGGCACTCAACCCTTGAGGAAATCCCGACTCACCAGCTGCGAACGGGGCCTGTGTCCAGGTGCACGAAGTTGTCGGAAGGGTAATAACCCACACCGCCCACCTTGAGGTTCAGGGCGGCCTTGCGCAGGTGTGCCAGCTGCACGCCGGGGATGCGCACGTCAACCGCCTGCCCCAGGGTGTGGTAGCTGTGCTTGGCGACGCCGCGACTCTTGCGCCGCTTCTGCTGATTGGTGGCCGGGGAGCGATAACCCGAGATGAGCTGTATTTCGCCGTGGCGTCCCAACTTGTGTTGCAGCAGAAAGAGCTGATCGAACAGCTTTCTGTCGATGTTGAACACTTCGTTGCGACGGTAGTCACGGAAAATATGGTTGAGCTCCGCCAGCCCGTCGCTCAAATAGTGGCCATCTTCCCAATAACTGGCGCGTACCCGCTCGCCGGTATTGAGGTTGAAGAAACTCAGTTCCCGTCCCGAAGTGCTGCGGCTCGCCAGCGCAGGGAACGACAGCAAGCTGGTCCCCATCAGGCAACCCGCCCCCAGCAGCAGACGGCGTCGGCTTATCTCTTGTCCCAGCATCCGTTGTCCGTCCATCTCATGGTGAAGTCACACAGGTGAATGAATTTGATACAAGGGCCGAAACTACCTGCCAGAAAAAGCGCTGTCAAACCCCATTCACCCATGAAAAAGCCCGGCACGGGCCGGGCTTTTCACTCTGTGGCGAGGATCACAGCAAGCGGCTTTGATAGCTGACTCTGTCGAATCCGTAGATATCGTTGCGCAGTTGCTGACGTCCCTCTTCATCAATCCAGCTGCTCCAGTAGACGGTAAACACCGGGATAGGGTTGCTCAGGGGCAGCCACTTGGTCTGGGTCTCTTTCAGGATGCTGGCCACCTTGTCCGGCTGATAGCGGGAGTCCGCCAGCAGCAACTCTGCCAGATCGTCGGCGTGTTCCACCCGGATGCAACCCGAGCTGAAGGCACGGGCCCCCTGCTCGAACAGCGCCTTGCGCGGGGTGGAGTGGAGATAGATGGCATCGTTGTTGGGCAGATAGAACTTGTAGCGACCCAGGGCATTGTGATCCCCCGGCTTTTGCCGCAACCGGTAAGGGAAACCCGAGGCCAGCGCATGGTGCCAGCCATCTTCGCTGAACTGCACCGGATTGCCCTCGCCGTCGATCACCTCGAACTGTTCGCGATCCAGGTAGGCAGGATCGCGCCCGAGCTTGGGCAGAATGTCCTTGCTCAGGATGGAGCGCGGCACGTGCCAGGCCGGGTTCAGCACGATGGAGCGGATCTCGCTGGCGAGGATGGGGGTGGCCCGCTGCTCCTTGCCGACGATGACCCGACTGGTGAAGACCTCGCTGCCAGACTCCACCACGCTCAGGCGGTAGTCCGGGATGTTGACCAGCACATAGCGACCGGCAAGGTGATCCACCAGATCACGGCGCCACAGGTTGCGAACCAGCAGGCTGGCGCGCACCTCGGGGCCGGTATTGAGCCAGCTGCGGGTCTGACGGCCGATGATGCCGTCGGCGGTCAGGCCGTGGCGGCGCTGGAACTGCTTGATGGCCTGTTCGGTCTCGGGATCGTAGAGGCTGTCCTGGTGAGTCGGGGCACTGTCCCCCAGTTCGTTCAGGATGGAGCGGATCTGGCCGAGCTCGGTCGAGCTCTCCCCGGCCCGCAGGGTCGGCATGGAGAGGGTGGGCCAGTGCTTGGCCATGGGCATGGCCAGCAGCTTGCGCACTTCTTCGCGCACGGCGTCGTATTCCGCCACCTGTGGCCTGAGTTGCCTGACCTGCTCCAGCAGATTGTCTCCCTGGGGGGCATGGGCCAGGGGGCGGTTCAGATCCAGCTTGAGGGTCTGCATCTGTTCGCGCGCGACCAGATCCATCCCTCGCCAGGCCTGCTGGAACCGGGCCAGCTTGCCAAAGGCCTCATCGTAGAGGGCACCGCGCCGATCCGCCGGGGTCTTTTGCAACTGCTGCCAGAGGCGGTAGAAATCCGGATGCAGCTGGGCCAGCACCGCTTCCTGCAACTGCTGTTCAAGCTCATGACGAGCCTGCTCGGCCACCTCGTTCTGATACCAGTCATGCTGGATGCTGGGACTGGCCACTACCGCCTGTTCCGTGCTGGCATGAACCATGCTGGCCGGCCAGCAGCCCAGCCAGATGAGATTCGCCAATGCCAACCAATACTTCTTACCCATGCTTCTTACCACGCTTGCCTCAAATCGGTTCATTTCGGCCTGTCAGGCGCGACGGTCAGGTCCCCATGATGCGTGAATGCTGGCGACTTTGCTAGCGGACGGAGGTGTAACGACGCCAGATGAGTTCCTGCTCCCCGCTGTCACCGACGGCCACTATCGCCTCGTTGAACCGCGCTACGAATTCCCCGGACAGGGTCTTCTTGCTCAACATGAAAAAGGTGGGCGTCTCATGGATCGCCATGGTGTGGGGGACGACCGCATCCGACAGCCCCTCTCTTTTCAGACCCCAGGGCGTGGCCAGACTATCCCCGAGAAAACCGTCTATCCGCCCAAGCAGCAGCTTGCGATAGTTTTGCACATCGTTGACCTCGCTCACCTGGTTGCGGTATCGCTGCAGAACCTTGGTGATTTCCGGGCCGTAATAGTAGTCCCTGGTCACACCGAGGCGATGCCCGTGGGCCAGCCAGCTCGCCAGATCCGACTCCTCACCGGTACCGGATTTGCGTACCCAGAGCGATGTCCGGCCCGGGTTGTAGGGGATGGAGAACCAGGCATAACGCGCCCTCTCATCGGCAAAATACGCCTCCATCACGATGTCCAGCCGACCCCGCTCAAGATCGTGCAACCCCCGCTTCCAGGGACGCTCCACATAGACCAGACGACAACCCAGCCGAATCGACACGGCATTGAGGTAGTCGACCGCAAATCCACGCAGTTCCCGACGTGCTCCCTCTTGCTGGTAATAGTGGTATGGGGGCCAGTCATCGAAACCGACGCGAAGGGGGGAGGAGCAGAACGATTGCGCCCACAACGGTTGGAGGGGCAGACAGCAGAGCACACACAGAGAGAAGAGTCTCATGGGTCATCCTTGACGACGGGACAAGCCATCTTAATTCTGCCCGGGTGAAATGGCGACAGATCCTGCCACAACAAAGCACAATATCAGCCGTTTGCCTGATGCGCCCCAGGTGGCGGCAGACAGGTTGGCGCCGAAAAAGCCACAATCAAGAAGAGGAAGCAAACGACCCCAAAGCCCCTTGGTAAGCAGGGTGATTGAGGGTTAATATGTGAGCAAATATATTTTTGTGATCCACTATGCTTTTTTTGCAATTGGATTAGCATATGCGCGAAATCTGCCTATCAATCTGTCGGGCGTCGAGTGAGTAATATGACCTACAAAAAGTTCGGTTTTCTGGCTGCCATCCTGGCACTGAGCGGTTTCTACCTTTATACCCTCTATCTGGCCGCTCACCCCAACGTGAGCCTGGCTTACAAGCTCTATTACCTGGAAGGCAAGACCCGTTTCTGGGAGCACAACTCCAGCATGACCTACCAGCCCGGCAACGAACTCAACCTGACCAAGCCGAGCCGCTTCCTCTCAAGCGAAGGCTGGGCCAAGAAGCCCAGCGAGCAAGGCACCGAGCTGAGCGGTCAGGGCGGTCTCTATTTCGTGCTGCCCAAGCAGCAGGCCCAGCCGGAGCAGCTCACCATCCAGGCCAGGATCAACAGCCCCCAGGCTGGCGCCCTGCTCAAGGTGGCGCTGGGTCATGATTTCACCACCACGGTCAAGCTGGCCAAGGCGGGCATCAACGAGATCCGCCTCAGCCTGCCGGGCGACTCCCTGACCGCCGATCCCAAGCGTCCCAACTTCCTGGCGCTCTCCGCCCCGACACCGCTCAACGTCCAGTCCGTGCGACTGACCGTGGCTCAGTGAAGCGGAATGCCCCAAGTATCTGTTCCGTAAAATAATTCTTTCAATAAGGAAGTTCCCATGTCCCGTGCCGATTTTCGACTCTCTCTGGTCGTTCCCGTTTACAACGAGGAAGAGAGCATAGACGCCTTCATCAGCGCGATAGATACCGAACTGGCCCCGCTCAAAGACCAGCTTGAAATCGTGTTCGTCAACGATGGCAGCCGTGACCGCACCCGTGAGGTGGTCGAGCAGGCCATCGCCCGGGATCCCCGTGTGACCCTGGTCAACCTGGCCCGCAACTTCGGCAAGGAAGCGGCCATGACCGCCGGCCTGCACCAGGCCAAGGGCGACGCCATCGTCCCCATGGACGTGGACCTGCAGGATCCCCCCTCTCTCATTCTGGAGTTCGTCAAGCTGTGGCAGACCGGCGACTATGACACCGTCTACGGCATCCGGGTGGATCGCAGCGCCGATACCCCGATGAAACGCCTGACCGCCGGTGGCTTCTACCGCTTCTTCAACGCCCTCTCCACCAGCACCAAGCTGCCGGAGAACGCCGGTGACTTCCGCCTCATCGATCGCAAGGTGGTCGAGGCCATCAAGCAGTTGCCGGAGCGCAACCGCTTCATGAAGGGGCTGTTCGCCTGGGCCGGTTTTCGCGCCGTCGGCGTTCCCTACGAGCGCCCGGCCCGCCACGCCGGCGAAACCAAGTTCAACTACTGGAAGCTGTGGAACTTCGCCCTTGACGGCCTGATGAGCTTCTCCAGCTGGCCGCTGCGGGTGTGGAGCTACATCGGGGTCGGTGTCTCCTTCATCGCCTTCCTCTATATCCTCAAGATCATCACCCAGGTGCTCTTCTTTGGCATCGACGTGCCCGGTTACGCCTCCCTGATGTCGGTCATGCTGTTCCTCGGCGGCATCCAGCTGCTGTCGCTGGGCATCATCGGCGAGTACATCGGCCGCATGTTCGTGGAGGTGAAACAGCGCCCCGTCTACCTCATCGAAGGGGTCTACGGCCAGTACGCCAAGCAGGATGAAGAGCAGAAGCAGGAAGTGCCCAGCACCAGCAAGAAGAGCGCTGGCAAGAAGGCAGCCGCGAAACCCGCTGATGATCAGCAGGAGCAGGCGTCTCAATGATCTCCCGCGAGGAATTCTGGCGGCTGGTTCGCTTCGGTTTTGTCGGCGGGGGGGCCACCCTCGTCGATCTGGGCACCTCCATCGCCCTGTTTCATACCTGGCCGGCCATCTCCGAGCACCTGGTCACGACCCTGGCCTTTGCCGTGGCGTTCTGGTTCTCGTTCTTCGGCCATCGCTATATCACCTTCCAGAAACAAGGTGCCGCCAGCAAGTTCCTGCTGGTTGCCCTCTTCTCTCTGGCGGTGCGTAACCTCATCCTGAGCGGTTTGCTGTTTGCCGGTCTCTCCGGCCTGTTGCCGGTGGTGATCGCCACCCTGACCGTCACCGTGCTCACCTACGTTCTCTCCCGTATCTGGGTTTTTGCCTGATGAATGATATGACCAATACCGCCCCGTCAACCGGGGCTGCACTCCCCTATCGCCCGTCACTGCGCATCAGCGGCCGCGACTGGCTGATGATCGTCGCCGCCTTCGTACTGAGCCGGGTGGCGCTCTATGGCATGGGCTATTTCGGCGTCCAGCTCTATGGCGCCACCGACATCGGGCCGCTGCAAGCCTACTGCCAGTTCGACTGCGTCTGGTTCCAGCGCATCATCGAGAATGGTTACGACCTCTATCCACGCTGGTTGAGCAAGGGCAATGCGGCGAACTGGGCCTTCATGCCCCTCTATCCCATGCTGGCCGGCGGTCTCTCCAGCCTGTTTGACATGGAGAGCCTCATCGGCCTGATGCTGGTGGCCAACATCGCCTTCTTCATCAGCCTGCCCCTGATGCTGCTGGTGCTGCGCCAGCTCAAGCTGGGGGACGACACCGCCCGCTTCGGGGTCTGGCTGCTGGCCTTCTCCCCCTTCTCCGCCTATTTCGTCTCTGGCTATACCGAGCCCATGTTCATGGCCTTGATGCTGGGAATGTTCCTGTTCGCCTACCGCGAACAGTGGCTCATGGTCGCCTTCCTCGGCATTTTCATCTCCGCCACCCGCAACCTGGGGGTGATGATGGTGTTTCCGGTGCTGATCCTGGCCCTGCAGGCCTACGGCTGGCGCGAGTTCTTCCGCTTCACCGAGCGGGCCTTCAAGGTGGTGTTCACCCTCTGGCTCATTCCCCTCGGCCTCTTTTCCTACATGGTCTATCTCTATCACCTCACCGGGGATGCCCTTGCCTTCAAGCACATCCAGGTGGCCTGGGGCCGCTATATGGACAGCCCCCTGGACTGGTGGCTGAGCGGCTTCGAGCTGGGGGGGCGCAAGGCCTATCTCTCCATCATGGTGATCTTCGGCTGGTGCCTGAATGGCTACCTGTTCAGCCAGAAACGCTGGGCCGAAGCGACCCTGATGTTCATCTGCTGCACCATCCCCCTGATGACCGGTCTCAACGCCATGCCCCGCTACATGTTTGGCCTCTATCCGACCCTGCTGGCCATCGTGCTGCTGGCCCATCGCTGGCCTGCCATCCGCCCTGCGGTGCTCTGCATCAGCGGCATGGTTGCCTCCTTCATCGCGGTGGCCTTCGTCAACTTCAAGTTCTTCACCGTGTGACGCCACCCCGAATGCCTACAAGCCGGTCAACTGACCGGCTTTTTTCATGGCCGCGACACCCGGTTCACACTTTTCCATTCTTGAAAACGTAACCATTTGAACTGACGTCACAAATCGGTATTTTACCGGTCCAAGCCTGCCCCATCGCGCCCTAGAATGAGTGCCTCAACGGACCCTGCTCCTCACACTCTGCTCAAGGAATGGCTTATGCGTCTCTCTTCGCGCCCCGCTCTTCGCCCATCCCCCCTGTGGCTGGCCGTGCTCGCCACACCGCTGTTCATCGGTCAGGCGATGGCGGCCCCCGAGGTCTATCTCCATGTGGATGGCAAACCGGTGGCCGAGGCGCTGACGCTGGACAAGGGCACCGTCACCCTGACCCACAGACTGGACAAGGGGAGCCACCAGATCCGCATCAGCGATGCGGGCAACAGCTGCGGCACCAGCTTCGGGCCAACCGAGGCCAGGCCCCTTCCCTTCGGCACCGCCCAGCCCATGGACAAGTGCAGCAAGGGGACAGACTTCAATCTGAGGGTGATGCTGGCGGGGGACTACGAGTTCACCTTCAACCCCGATACCCCCAGCCTCAAGGTGTTGCGGGCAACCAAAAAGAGCGAGTTCAAACGCCAGCCTCCGGAAGAGCCCTGCATCAGCTGGGATGGCGGCCCGGTCACGACATCACTCAAGGGAGTCTGGCCCGACGGCACCCGGTTGCGGGATGCCTACTCGGGACAGGAAGCCGTGGTCAAAGGCGGCAAAATCACCCTGACACCGAGCAAGGAGAGCGGCGGCCTGCTGCTGCTCGAGCCGGTCAAGACCGCCAAGCCTGCTCCCTTCAGCTGGGATCAGGCGAGCGTCTATTTTCTGCTGACCGACCGCTTCCACAACGGCGATCCTGCCAATGATCACAGCTTCGGTCGTCAGAAGGATGGTCAGGACGAAGTGGCCACCTGGCATGGCGGTGACTTCAAGGGGCTGACCGAGAAGCTCGACTACATCAAGCAACTCGGCATCAACGCCATCTGGATCACCCCCATGGTGGAACAGGTCCACGGCTTCATCGGCGGTGGCGAGCAGGGGAACTTCCCCTTCTACGCCTACCACGGCTACTGGGCGCTCGACTTCACCAAAATCGACCCCAACTACGGCGACGAAGAGAGCCTGAAAACCCTGGTGGACGAGGCCCACAAGCGCGGCATGCGGATCATCCTCGACGTGGTGATGAACCACGCAGGCTACGCCACCCTCGCCGACTTGCAGGATCTGGGGCTCACCGATCTCACCCAGAACACCGGCAAGCTGCCGAGTCGCTGGAACGAATGGCGCCCGAGCGGCGGCCTCAACTGGCATGGCTACAACCAGTTCATCGACTACCAGTCATCCCACTGGGACAAGTGGTGGGGCCCTGACTGGGTGCGGGCCGGCCTGCCCGGCTACCCGCAACCCGGCACCGACGACGTCACCGGCTCGGTGGCGGGACTGCCGGACTTCCTGACCGAATCCACCAGATCGGTGGGGCTGCCACCGCTGCTCGCTGCCAAAAAAGACACCAGGGCCAAGGCCCTGCCCAACGCCACCGTGACCGATTACCTCATTGCCTGGCACACCGACTGGGTGCGCCGCTTCGGCATCGACGGCTTCCGTGCCGACACCGTCAAGCACCTGGAGCCCGCGGTCTGGGCCAGGCTCAAGCAGGCGGGCACCGACGCGCTCAAGGAGTGGAAGGCCGCCAACCCGGGCAAGGCCCTCGATGACCTTCCCTTCTACATGGTGGGCGAGGTGTGGGATCACGGGGTCGCCAAGGACTTCTGGTACCAGCACGGCTTCGATTCCCTGATCAACTTCGACTACCAGCGTGAATTCGCCCTGCCCCAGGCCCAGTGCATGGCGGGGGCAGAGCCCACCTATGCGAGCTACGCCAGCCGCATCAACCAGGATCCCGAGTTCAACGTGCTGAGCTACATCAGCTCCCACGACACCAAGCTCTTCTTCGGCGACTACCAGGACGTGGCGCTGCAACGGCGGGTGGCCAACAGCTTCATGCTGCTGCCGGGGGGCATCCAGATCTACTATGGCGACGAGTCCGGCCGGGGACTGGCCAAGGATGGCGGCGTGTTCGATCAGAGCGTGCGCTCGGACATGAACTGGCAGGAGCTGGCGAGTGGCGAGAAGGCGGAGCTGGTCAAGCACTGGCAACGGCTCGGCCAGTTCCGTGCCGCCCACCCTGCCATCGCGGCGGGCAGCCACAAGAAGATTTCCGATGCCCCCTACGGCTTCGTGCGGGAAAAAGGAGAAGACAAAGTGGTCGTGGTCTTCGCAGGTCGGCAGAAATAGCGACCTGGCCTGAATAAAAAGGGGAGCCGATGGCTCCCCTTTTTTGTCTTGCCGACGCCCGCATCAATCAGACTGGCGGGCCGCCTTTGGCCACTGCAACCTCGCCTTGAGCAGGGTTTCCTGCCACAGGGGCCAGGCCAGCAAGGCCTGCTGATAGGCGCCAGCCTGACCGGGCAGCGAAATGCCATAGCTTGCCAGTCGATAGGCCATCACCGCATAGAAGGCATCCAGAATGCTCGCCTCGTCGAAATAGAAGGGCCCCCGCGCCTGGGACCAGAGGGTCTGCAACCGGGCCAGCTCGTCGATGACCTCCACCGGCGGTTCACTCTGGGTGGGCGCCCCCAGGAAGAAGGGCAGCAGGGTGCGGATCTGGCGAAAACCGGCGTGCAGCTCGGCGCACAGGCTGCGGGCCAGTGCCCGTTCGGCCTTGTCCACCGGATAAAGGTGGCGCTCCGGGCAGCACTCGTGGAGATATTCGGCGATGGCCAGAGAGTCGTGAATACGCAGCTCACCGTCGTCGAGCCAGGGCACCAGGCCGGCGGGGGCCGTGCGCTTGAGCCGTTGCAGCTCCTTGGCATCTTCCAGATCGAAGACCTGCTCCTGCCACTTGAGCCCGCTCATGGCCAGCACCAGCGCCGTTCTCATTGCCCAGGTGGAGCCCGTGCCCACCGTCAAAACCAGGGATCCCATCGATTGCCTCCTGCATGGGTTGTTTACTGGCCATCCCGCCGGCCCCGTGGCACGACATCCGATGACCACCTCACATTTGCGTACTGGCGGGTTTGACCCACTTGGGTAGCAGTGCTAGTTTGATTTTTCAAAACAATCGGTTAGCAACAATGTGAGCTATGGACAGCCAATTTACCATCGTCATCGCAGATGACCACCCCCTGTTTCGGGGCGCCCTCTATCAAGCGGTGCACATGGCCATCGACGACGCCAGATTGCTGGAGGCTGACTCCATCGACAGCCTTAGCCACCTGCTCGATGAACATCCCGACGTCGACCTGCTGCTGCTGGATCTCAAGATGCCGGGGGCCAACGGCTTCGAGGGGTTGGCCTATCTGCGCGGACATCACCCGGATCTCCCCATCGTCGTGGTCTCGGCCTCCGAGGATCCCGCCATCATCCAGCAGGTGCTGCGCCTGGGCGCGCTCGGCTTCATTCCCAAGTCCGTCCCCATGAAAGAGCTGGTCAGCGCCCTCAATACGGTGATCGGGGGGGACAACTGGGTGCCCGAGGGGATCTCCCTCCATCCCGAGCCCAGCGAAGGGCCCGATTTCGCCACCAAGCTGGCCAGCCTCACCCCCCAGCAATACAAGGTGCTCATCATGTTGCGGGATGGCAGCCTCAACAAACAGATCGCCTGGGAGCTCAACGTTTCCGAGGCAACCATCAAGGCCCATATCACCGCGATTTTCCGCAAACTTGGGGTCAAGAATCGCACCCAGGCGGTCATCGCCCTCCAGCAGATGGATATCAAGGACAGTTGAGCCCCTTGCCACCATCAGAGCCCATATCACTCCGCCTTCCGCAAACTCGGGGTCAAGCACCGCACCCAGGCGGTCATCGCCCTCCAGCAGATGGATATCAAGGACAGTTGAGCACCTTGTCACCATCAGAGCCCATATCACTCCGCCTTCCGCAAACTCGGGGTCAAGAACCGCACCCAGGCGGTCATCGCCCTGCAGCAAATGGGCATCAAGGACGACTGAGCTCGTCCCCGGCTGGCTCGTAACAAGCCAGCCACACCCGCCTCCCAGAAGACTCTCTGGCACCCCGCGGCAGCCGGAAACGGCCTCCCTGCACCATTTGCGGCTCGACAATTAGCACGGTCGTACTTTATGCTGCCAGCCCAGAGAGAGGAGAGCCGGATGAGCAAGGGACGTCTGACCCGCGACACCATTTTGCAGACTGCATTCGAGCAGGCGAGCCAGCAGGGGCTGGAGAGCCTCACCATAGGCTCCCTCGCAACGGCCTGCGAGATGTCAAAAAGCGGTCTGTTCGCCCACTTCCAGTCCCGCGACAACCTCCAAATCGCCGTGCTCACCCATTCCGCAGAGGTATTTCGGGAGCGGGTGATCCAGCCGGTGCGCCAACAGGGACACGCCACCCAGCAGGAGAAACTGCTCGCCCTGTTGCAGGCCTGGCTGGCCTGGAACCAGAGTTTTGCCGGCCGCTGCATGTTCCTCGATGCCTGGACCTCCGCCCAGGAGGGTGAGGTCCAGCAGGCGGCACGCGAGCTGGTCCGTTTCTGGCTCGACTACCTGGCACGCCAGGTAGTGCAGGGGCAGGCCAGAGGGGAGTGGCGCAGCGATCTCGATCCCTGGCGCGCCGTCTATCGCCTCTATGGCCTCTATCTCGGGGATCAGGTGTTCCATGCCCTGGGGCTCAGCGAGGATCCGGCCCGCCACTTCTGGCCGGAGGTCACCGCTCTGCTGGCCAGCTGGCGCTGACCCGACGGGCTCTTCTTTTTAAAAAGTCGCAAAAAAGCACGACCGTTCGCACACAAAAGACACAGGATGACCATGAGCAGCAAGATCTACTTCAACACACGCCGCTTCAGCCCGAGCAAGTTGCTGCTGGGCCTCGGCACCCGCCTGCATCACGTGCTCGCGCCCACCCACGCCAAGCGCACCGCCAGCAAGCTGCTGCTCACCCCGCAGCGGGCGACCCGGGACGTCGCAGCCCCGGCCGGCGTGGTCGAGCAGGCCATCCACACCAGTGAAGGGACCCTGATGAGCTACCGGCTCGGCCAGGGGCCGGTCTGGCTGCTGATGCACGGCTGGTCAGGCAGTGCCAGCCAGTTCTATCCGCTGATGAGTCACATCGCCGCCCAGGGCTATACGGCCCTCGCCTACGATCACCCTGCCCACGGCCGGAGCGAAGGGAACAGGGGTCACCTGCCCCGCTTCGTGCGCGCTTTCGACGAGATCCTCGAGCGGGTCGGCCCCGTCCAGGGCGTCATCACCCACAGCATGGGGGGCGCCGTCACCCTCAGCAGCCGTCACCCGGCAATCGATGCGCTGCCGCTGCTGCTCATCTCCCCGGTGCTCGACTACGTGCCCCAGCTCTACGGCATGGTGGCGCGCTCCGGCTACTCCATCCGGCTGTTCGATGCGGTGGTCAAGGAGATAGAACACGAATACCAGCACCCGCTCAGCACGGTTGACCCCCTTGGCCGGCTCGCCCGGCGCAGCGGCGCCGCCCTCATCGTGCACGATGAGGAAGACCGCTTCGCCCCCCACCGGGACTCCCTGCGCGCAACCCAGGATGGCCGCACCCGGCTGGTGAGCACCCGGGGGCTCGGCCATGGCCGTATTCTGGCAAGCCCTCCAGCCTTCGCCGCCTTCGATCAACTGAGCCAGACGCCCTTGGCAAACTGAAAATGAAACGGGCCGCAAAAATTGAGCGTGCGGCCCATTTTTATCCGGTATACAACGTCTTATAGTTGAATTGTGCGGTGGCAACCCGCCCTGGCGATCACGATAAGGCGCACCCTCATGGCCAGACCCAATACTGCTCTTCTGCTGACTGGTGGTGGTGCCCGCGCCGCCTATCAGGTCGGCGCACTCAAGGCGGTGGCCGAACTCTACCCCCGCAACATCGGCATCCCCTTCCCCATTTTGTGCGGCACCTCGGCGGGGGCTCTCAACATCACGGCGCTGGCGTGCTACGCCTCCTGTTTCCATCTGGGGGTGCGCAAGCTGGAGTGGGTCTGGCGACGTTTCGAGACCCACCACATCTTCGACTTCCACCCCTGTCAACTGCTGTGGCGCACCCTCTATCAGGGCTCGGCCGGCCTCATCACCCCCCAGAGCAACCGCGCCTTTCACCTGTTTGACAACGCCCCCCTGCGCCGTCTGCTGGATCAGCTCATCGACTATCACCGCATTGATGACAACATCCTCTACGGCAGCCTGGAGGCCATCGCCATCACGGCCTCCGACTACGATGACGGCCTCTCCACCACCTTCTTCCAGGGGCGGGCCGAACATCAGCCCTGGGAGCGCGCCAGACGACGTGGCCTGCGTACCCTGCTCACCTCGGATCATCTGCTGGCCTCGTCGGCGCTGCCCTTTGTCTTTCCCGCCACCCCCATCGGCGATCGCGTCTACGGGGATGGCTCCATCCACCAGCTGAGTCCGCTCAGCCCCGCCATCCATCTGGGGGCGGAGCGGATACTGATGGTGACCCTGGACTCCCCTCACAGGGAGAACCCGACTCCCCGCCAGGGGCACCTGACCAGCTCCAACATCGCGAGCCATCTGCTCAACACCGTCTTCTCCGACACCCTCAATTCGGATCTGGAGCGGCTCGGGCGCATCAACCAGACCCTTTCCCTCATTCCGGCACGGGAGCGCAGTCGGCTGAAACTGCGCCAGGTGGAGACCTGCGTGATCCGCCCCAGCCAGGATCTCGACCTCATCGCCCTCGAATACCTCCCACGGTTGCCGACCCAGCTGCGCCGTCTGCTGCGAGTGCTCGGGGTCAACGGCGAAGAGAGCAGCAGCCTGGCCAGCTTCCTGATGTTTGACCCCGGCTATTGCCAGCGGCTCATCAAGCTGGGATACCAGGACGCGCTGGATCACCGCCAGCGCATCGAGGCCTTCCTCGACCTGCCGGGCAGCGGGAGGCAGCAGCAGTTTCGCGAAGAGGCCTGAGGGGCCTTATCCCATGGCAAGGAGATCCTAGCGTCCCTCCAGCAGGCGCTGCTCGGCCTGTTCCATGGCCACGGCCGTGCCGAAGAGCACCAGGGTATCTCCCGCCGCCAGCACCAGCTCGCGCCTAGGATCCAGGCTGCGCTCCCCGCGATGAATCGCCTTGATGCGCACCTCTCCCAGGGCGAGATCCCGTACCCTGTGTCCCACCGCCCAGGCCTGGTCGTGCAGCAGCACGGGATGCAGCCGCTCGAGCAGTTGATCCGTCTCCAGATTGCCCGCACTCTTGCCGCCCCAGTAGAAACCGTGCAGAAAGCGATACTGGCTGCTGCGCTCGTGCTCCATGCGCCGGATCACCCGGCCGATGGGAATGTCGCAGTTGAGCAGCAGGTGGGAGACCAGCATCAGGGCTCCCTCCTGGGATTCGGGGATCACCTCGAAGGCGCCGGCCTGCTTGTAGTGTTCGAGGAAGCTGTCATCCCGGGTACGCACCAGCACCTTGATCTCCCCCGCCAGCTCCCGGATCAGCGTCAGCATGGCATCGACCCGCTTGCGATCGTCGAAGGTGATGATCACCAGCCGCGCCCGCAGCAGACCGGCCGCCAGCAGGATGTCGCGCCGGCTGGCATCGCCGAACGCCACCTGCTCCCCCGCCAGCTTGGCCTCGCTCACCCGCTCGGGATCGAGATCCAGGGCCAGGAAGGGGATCTCTTCGAGCTTGAGAAAGCGGGCACAGGTTTGGCCGGTGCGTCCGAACCCGGCGATGATGACGTGCTGGTGTTTGCTCAGGCCCGACTGGGCCACCTCGGCGCGAGAGAGCAGGGCACTGTCGGTGAGGGAGTGGGCAAGCCCCAGCGCCCGCAACACCAGCCAGGGGGTGAGGGCGATGGAGATGACACCGATGCCGATGAGCAGAGAGACCAGCTGGTGATCCAGCAAGCCGTGATGACTCGCCAGCGCCAGCAGCACAAAACCGAACTCCCCGACCTGGCTCAACATGATGCCGGCGGCCATGGCGTCGCGCTTGCGCTCCCCCATCAGGCGGCCCGCCAGCAATATCAGCAGCGACTTGCACAGAATGAGCCCCGTCACACAGGCCAGCACCTGCCACCAGGCGTCCGCCACCAGCGCCCAGTCCATGGTCATGCCGATGGTAATGAAGAAGAGCCCCATCAACACGTCGCGAAACGGCTTGATGTCCACCTCGAGCTGATGACGATAGTGGGACTCCCCCAGCATCATGCCCGCCAGAAAGGCACCGAGCGCCATGGAGAGCCCCATCCACTGGGTCAGGGAGGCCGCCAGCAATGCCACCAGCAGGGCACTCAGTACGAAGAGTTCGTCTGAACGTGCGCGCGCCACCTCGAAAAACAGCATGGGCAGCAGCCACTTCCCCACCGCCAGCAGCACGGAGAGCGCAAACAACCCCTTGAGGGAGGCCCAGGCGACCTCCGCCAGCAGGGCGCTGCCCTGCACCTCGGGCTGGGCCAGGATGGGGATCATCACCAGCAGGGGCACCACGGCAAGATCCTGGAACAGCAGCACGCTCACCCCGAGCTGGGCTCGCCGGGTATGGAGCTGCTTGAGCTCGCCGAGCTGCTTGATCACCACGGCGGTGGAGGAGAGCGCCAGGGTGCCTGACACCACCAGCGCCTGGACCAGGCTCAGCCCCCACCACCAGCCGAGCCCGAAAAACAGCAGTGAGGTGAGCAGCACCTGCAGGCTGCCGACCCCCAGCACCAGCTTGCGCATGGCGAGCAGACGCGGCAGGGAGAACTCGAGCCCGAGGGAGAACATCAGAAACACGATGCCAAGCTCCCCTATGGTCTGCATCATGGCCTGACCCGTGACGATGGCCACGCCATGGGGGCCGAGCAGCATGCCGGCAAACAGATAGGCAAGGATCACCGGCTGGCCGAGGCGCCGGAAAATGGCCACCAGCACAACGGCGAAGATCAGCAGGATCAACACATCGGCGTACACCCATCCCTCTCCTTCATCTGCCCGGCACTCTCTTCCCTGCAAGCACAGCGCCCGCTCCCCATATGGCACGCCACTCGCTCAGCGGCAGGGATTTCCCCTCCCGTTTCATCCCGTTAAGCCTAGCCAGCCCCCTTGTTTTTCATCGGACATATTTTAGGCACAGGGCTTGCAAGAGCCTGCGCAATGAATGGAGAGGTGTAAGGGCTGTAACGTGGAAAACACATCGTCATTGAACGGCTTCGGACATGGCATAGAGCAGTGGGTACAGCAGATGGAGCGGCTTGCGCCGTTGACCGGGCAGGACCGCTATCAGCAGATAGAGCAGTTGCTGGGGCAACGGGATCTTGACGCCCTGCTGGCAATCTTTGCCGAGCGGGTGGCAAACATTGTCCGGATCCACTCGCTCCAGTTCGACTGTGGCCAGCCCCATCCCCTCATCTCGCACCCGCCCCAGGCCAGGCTGACCCTGCATGCCTATCGCTTCGAGCTGCGGGGACGACACGAGCAGTTGCTCGGCCAGTTGCACTACGAGCTGGAGCACCCCCTGAGCGACGGCCAGAGGCGGTTGCTTGAGCAATATCATCAGCTGTTCAGTCTCACCCTGCCCCTCTATCTGCGGCTGGATCGGCTGGAACAGCAGGTGCGGCTCGACCACCTGACCGGGCTTGGCAATCGCGCCTACTTCGATGAGGCCATCGGCCGGGCGGTGGAGCAACACAGCCGGGAACCCCACGGCCTGGTGCTGGTGCTGCTGGATCTCGACAGATTCAAGCAGGTCAATGACACCTGGGGCCACCCGGTGGGCGACCTGGTGCTAAGCCGCTTCGCCCAGTTGCTGCAGGGGTGCATTCGCGGGACGGATCAGGCGTTTCGCCTCGGCGGGGACGAGTTTGCCCTGCTGCTGCAACCCGCGGACCCCGAGGCCTGGCGCCCGGTCTGGCTGCGGTTGCAACATGTGCTCCACAGCCACAAGGAGCTCAGCGCCTTCTCGGTGGGGTGCAGCCTGGGAGCCGCCAGCTGGCAGTCTGGCATGGATGTGCAGCGCCTCTACGAGACGGCCGATACCCATCTCTACGCCCGCAAGAAAGCCGGGGGCTCCGGCCTGCCCGAATAGGGCATCACCCTTTCGCCTCCCGGCCCCCTGTCACTCTGCGATGTCAATCCGCATCCTGGGGGACGGGGGGCCGCCACTCCCACGCCACCCCCTCTTCTGGCGCCAGAAATCCGTCGCAGACAAAGAGCCCGGCCACCAGTGCCACCTGTTCACCGTAGTAGAGGATGGGAATGCGCCCCCGCTGCCAGGAGGGCACCCCGTACTCTTGCAGCAGCTTCTTGAGCCGCCGGCTGCCCACCCGCCCCACCGGTTTCAGCATGACGCCGGGGGCGACCTGAAAACGCACCGAGAGCGGCTCGTCCCCCCTCGGTGTCCGCAACCCTTCGCCATCCGTTCTCCAGAGCCTGAACTGCCCGAGCCCGTCCGGCAGGGTGAGCGTCTCTTCCATCCGGATGGGCAGCACCTCCTCGCGGGGGGCGAGATCCGGCGCCACCAGGTACAGACGCCCCTGATAGCGGCGACACGCCAGCCCTTGCAGGCTCAGCCTGGGGTTGGCGTCATCACGCGCCAGCGCCACCTCCTGCCACAGCAGGCCCAGCAGCTCGCGGGAGGGCATCTCTCCCCCCTGACGGCGGATCCAGTGGCGCAGCAGGTTGTTGCGCCGCACGGGGGAGAGGGAGAGGAGTCCGTCAATGCGCAGCCCTTCTCCCTCACCCACCGCCTGCCAGTCCGCCTCGGCCAGCTCGCTGATAAGCGCCTCCTGCTCGGCGCACAGGGCCATGGTGCGCGCCGTCGTCCGGGCCATGGCGGGCCAGCGGTCCTTGAGCAGGGGGATGATCTGCTGGCGCAGGAAGTTGCGGTCATAGCTCGGGTCCTCGTTGCTCTCATCCTCTACCCAGCCATAAGGAAGTGACTGCGCGGCTTCCGCCAGCTCGGCCCGGCTCATGTCGAGCAAGGGGCGCAACAGATGGCCTGCGGCAAAAGGCTGGCTCGCCACCATGCCCGCCAGCCCGCGCAGACCGGCACCCCGCTTGAGCGCCAGCAGCAGGGTCTCCAGCTGATCGTCCTGATGGTGAGCGGTGAGCAGCCACTCCCCTTCCCCCAGGTGGGCGGCGAGTCGCTCATAACGCGCCGCCCGCGCCTGGGCCTCCAGGCTCTCCCCGTTGCCCCGGCAGAGCTGCACCCGCTCCACGATGAGGGGCACCGCCAATTGCCGGCACACCCCTTCGCAGTGAGCCACCCAGTCGTCGGCATGTGGGCTCAGGCCGTGATGAACGTGCAGGGCGTTCAGGGCGAGGCCGTGGGCGCGTGCAAAACGGGCAGCCAGCACCAGCAAGACGGTGGAGTCGAGCCCGCCGCTGAAAGCCACCAGCAGACCGCGGGAACCTTCCGGCGCGGGCAGGGTCTGACAAAAACGAGAATAAATACGAGAAATCATAGGCTTCCCCAATACGACCAGGCCGATCTTAGCAGAGTCGGGCTTATCAAGCGCTAACCCGGCTGCTAGAGTGAATCGCTCCCTGCGTGGGCAAGGAAGCCATATAACCCGAATTGGAATAAAACCATAATGAACAACAAGAAACACATCCTGGCCACCCTCGTCGGGCTGGCCCTGCTGGCCGGTTGCAGTCAGGCACCGAGCCAACCGGACAAACACTCCGGCCTTGCGCTGGCCAACATGGACACCAGCGTCAAGCCTGGTGACGACTTCTTCCGCTACGTGAACGGCCACTGGCTCGCCACGGCCAAGATCCCCGATGACAGGCCCGCCGACGGCGCCTTCTACCTGCTGCGGGACAAATCCCTGGCGGACGTGCGGGTGCTGGTGGAGGGGCTGGATGGCAAAGCCGCCGCCGGTACCCCGGCCCAGCAGATCCACGACCTCTACCAGAGCTATCTGGATCAGGCCGCCCGCAACGCCAAGGGCACCACGCCCCTGCTGCCAATGCTGAGCGAGATAGAGCAGATCAGCACGCCGCAGGATCTCGCCCGGGCCTTCGCCCAGAGCGCCCGCACCGGTGGCGGCTCCCCCTTCGGTTTCTGGATTGACGCCGACGCCAAGGCCCCTGACAGCTATGCCGTCTACCTCTACCAGGCCGGCCTCGGCCTGCCGGATCGGGACTACTACCTCAAGCGCGACCCCAACAGCCAGGCGCTGCTGCACAAGTACGAGCAGCACATCGCCGCCATGCTGGCCCGCTTCGGTGAGACGGATGCCCAGGGCAAGGCGAAACGCATCCTGGCCCTCGAGACCAGGCTCGCCCAGATCCAGTGGGACAACGTGGCCCTGCGAGACAGAGAGAAGAACTACAACAAGGGACCGGTGAGCGAGCTGGGGCGCCTCGCCCCCGCCATCGACTGGGACGCCTACCTGGCCCAGGCTGGCCTTGCGGGGCAGCAGAGCCTGGTCATCGGCCAGCCCACCTATCTCTCGGCCCTGAACGAGGTGATGCAGCAGACCCCGGTCGCTGACTGGCAGGCCTACCTCAAGTGGCAGCTCATCACCGATTACGCCCCCTACCTCGACAGCCAGACCGATGCCCAGAATTTTGCCTTCTTCGGCACCGCTCTTAGCGGCACGCCCAAGCAGCGCGCCCCCTGGGAGCGGGCCCTCGGGGTACTGGACAACAACCTGGGGGAGGCGGTGGGCAAGCTCTATGTCGAGCGCTACTTCCCGCCAGCGGCCAAGGCCCGTATGGAGCAGCTGGTGGAGAACCTGCGCACCGCCTACGGCCAGAGCATCCAGGAGCTGGACTGGATGTCCCCGGCCACCAAGACACAGGCCCTCGAGAAGCTCGCCAAGTTCAGACCCAAGATCGGCTACCCGGACAAGTGGAAGGACTACAGCGCCATCACCATTCGCCCCGACGATCTGGTGGGCAACCTGCAGCGGGCCCGCGCCTTCGAATACGCCGACAACCTGGCGCGCCTCGGCAAGCCGGTCGATCGGGACGAGTGGCACATGTCCCCCCAGACGGTGAACGCCTACTACAACCCGAGCAACAACGAGATCGTCTTCCCGGCCGCCATTTTGCAGCCCCCCTTCTTCGACATGACGGCGGACGATGCGGTCAACTACGGCGCCATCGGCGGGGTGATCGGCCACGAGATGGGCCACGGTTTTGATGATCAGGGGGCCAAATCCGACGGTGACGGCGTGATGCGCGACTGGTGGACGCCGGCGGATCTCAAGGAGTTTCGCTTCCGCACCAGCCGGCTGGTGGCCCAGTACAACCGCTTCGAGCCCATCAAGGGCCAGTACGTCAACGGCCAGTTTACCCTGGGGGAGAACATCGGCGATCTCGGCGGCCTCACCATCGCCCACAAGGCCTACCTGCTCTCCCTGGATGGCAAGGAGGCCCCGGTGCTGGACGGTTTTACCGGCGAGCAACGCTTCTTCCTCGGCTGGGCCCAGGTGTGGAAGGGCATGTATCGCCCCGAGCTGATGCAGATGCTGCTCGCCTCGGATCCCCACTCGCCGCCGGAATACCGGGTCAACGGCGTGGTACCGAACATCCCCGCCTTCTACGAGGCGTTCAAGATCCAGCCCGGCGACAAGCTCTATCTGGACCCGGCCAAACGGGTCAAGATATGGTGATGACAACCCGGGCAGGGGGCGGCCGACCAGCGGCCCCCTGCCCGCTTCCGACGTGGCAGGGAAGCGTCCCCTGCCCGTCACAGACACACAAGCAGCAACAAGGGTCCTCTCCATGAAAGCCTTATTCCTTACTCTCGGCCTGCTCACCCTGCCCCTCGCCAGCCAGGCGGCGGACGGCTTCTTCAAGCAGCTGACGCTCCCCTCCGGCCAGGTGGTGACCGTCAGCGAAGGGCGCGGCGAGCCCGCCTCCACCGGCAGCTACGACGTGCGCCTCTACTCCGGCGCCAACCCCCAGTTTCCGCTGGATCAGTTCATCGACGGCAAGGTGCTGCCGCGCGATGGCAGTATCAAGGAGATCAAGTTGCTGGATCTCAACGGCGACAAGCAGCCTGAAGTCATCGTCGTGGTGGAGAGCGCCGGCAGCGGCAGCTACCTGAGCGCCGACGCCCTCACCATCAATCCCCAGGAGGGGCTGGAGAGCTTCAACCACGTGGAGGGGCTGGCCCCCAGTGACGATGTGATTGAGGCCCTCAAGACTCCCCGCGACTGACCCCCCACGCCCCGTATCACGGGGCGTTTTTTACCCCGCACCTCCCGATGCGGTGCCCACGGCCCCCACAGGGCGGATGGACGACTGTTTTTTCTGTGCCTATAATCGCCGCACCCTGCCATAACGAAACACAAGGAGGTAAAAAATGGTTATCCAAGCGTGTCCGATGTTCTCGGCTCGCCTGTTCGGCACATTCAAGTGCTCTTGCCTGCATACCATCGCGCTGCGATAGCGGGTTCGAGCAAAGCCGACTCCCTTCCATACCGAGACCTTTCTCGACTCTGCCGTTGTCGCCAGCGCTCCTGATGACAGGGATCTTCGATCCCGCGATTTAAGAGAGCAAGAGCATGACAACCCTGATGAGTACCCATTCCCTGCAGATGAGTGCGGGGCACCTTCCCTTATTTGATCACCTCGAACTCGGCATTCGCGCAGGCGACCGACTCGGCCTGATTGGCGCCAACGGCTGCGGCAAGAGCACATTGCTCGCGCTGCTGGCGGGCGAGCGCACGCCCCAGGCCGGCCGGGTCGTGCAGGCCGCCGCCTGCCGCTGCGAGTTCGTGGCCCAGCAACTGCCCGCCGGGCTTTCCACCCTCAGCACCCGCGCCGTGCTGCTGGATGCACTGGGCAACGACCCCGCCGCCGAATGGCAGGTGGACAAGCTGCTGGCCGAACTGCAGCTGGAGGCCCAGGCCGCGCTGCCGGTCAGTGCACTGAGCGGTGGCCAGCACAGCCGGCTGCAGATAGGGCGCGCCCTGCTGCGTCAACCCAACCTGCTGCTGCTCGATGAGCCCAGCAACCACCTGGACTTGCCCGCCTTGCTCTGGCTCGAGCAGTTTCTGCTGGGCTGGCGCGGCGCCTTCGTGCTGGTCTCCCACGACGGTCGCCTGCTGGACAGCGT
The DNA here is from genome assembly GCF_040908425.1 of Aeromonas sp. R2-1. Lineage (NCBI taxonomy): Bacteria > Pseudomonadati > Pseudomonadota > Gammaproteobacteria > Aeromonadales > Aeromonadaceae > Aeromonas > Aeromonas sp. R2-1. The sequence goes on along the minus strand of NZ_JBFODR010000007.1, from coordinate 164,949 downwards.
CACGGATCAGACCCTGATCCTGCGAGACGGCCAGTTGCACCGCTTCGCCCTGCCCTGCAGCCAGGCCAGGGCGGCACTGGCTGCCGAGGATGAGCAGGCCCGCCTGCGCCGGGCAGATGAGCAAAAGGAGATAGACCGCCTGAGCGCCAGCAGCAAGCGCCTCGCCATCTGGGGGCGGGAGCATGACAACGAGAAGCTGGTGCGCCAGGCCAAGTCCATGGAAAAGCGCATCGCCCGCCTGCAGGAGGAGCAGAGCCAGGTGGCGGCGCTGGCCCCCTGGCGGCTCGAGCTGCGCGGAGTGAGCCTGCCCGCCGACACCCTGCTGCGACTGGAGGCCCTCGACGTATCGCCGGCACCGGCACTGCCGCCGCTGCTGCGTGCCGAGGGACTCTGGCTGCGGGCAGGGGACAGGGTCGCCCTGCTCGGTGCCAACGGCACCGGCAAGTCCTCCCTGCTGCGCCAGTGCTGGCGCGAACTGACCATGCAGAGTCCGCAGGCAGGCTGGTACTGCCACCCCGGCGCCAGCATCGCCTATTACGATCAGTCCCTGCAGCAGCTGGCTGACGACGCCACCCTGAGCGATGCCCTCTACCCGCTGGCCCCCCTTCCTGAAGGGGCTCGGCGTCAGGCGCTGATCCGGGCGGGCTTCCCCTATGTCCGCCACGGCCAGCAGGTGCGCACCCTGAGCGGGGGGGAGCGGGCACGGCTGCTGTTCCTCGCCTTGTCCCTCGGCAGCCACCACATGCTCTGGCTCGACGAGCCCACCAACCACCTGGATCTGGCGGGCAAGGAGGAGCTGGCTGACGCCATTGCCGCCTTCCCGGGGGGCGTGCTGCTGGTCTCCCACGACCGGGAGCTGATCGAGCGCAGTTGCAACCGCTTCTGGCTGATACAGGACGGGCGCATCCAGGAGGCTCACAGTGCCGAGCGGGCCTATGCCGAGCTGCTGGGCGATGCCCCCTTGCCGCAGGCGGGCAGCCCGGCTCGATCAGGTGACCCGCAGACCGCGGCCGCCACGGGGGATGACGAAGAGGCGCTGCTGGCGCGCTGGTATGAGCTCGATGCCCTGCTCGCCGCCGATCTGGCCCGCAAGCCCAGGCACCAGACCCCGCGCCTGCAGCAGCAGTGGCGTGACGAGCTGGCGCGCCTTGCCGAGCGGCTCGGGTTTGCCTGACGCCAGCCCGGATCATCCATCTCTTGTTACGCAACACACGCGGCCAGCCACGGCTGGCCGCAAGGAGTCATCATGACATCAGCACCACCCCACATCAGGCTGGATCCCGTCACCGACACCGACCTGCCCCATATCTTCCGCGGCCTCTCCGATCCCCGGGTCGTCGCCTACTACGGCGTCAGCTACGACAGCCTGGCGGCATGCCGGGCACAGATGGATTGGTATGCCGAGCTGACCCGCACCGGCCGTGGCGCCTGGCATCTCATTCGCGACCGACTCTCGGGCGAGCCGCTGGGGGCCATCGGCTACAACGATGCCGACCCGACTCACCGGTGTGCCGAGCTGGGCTACTGGCTCTATCCCGAACACTGGGGCAAGGGGGTGATGAGCGCGGCGCTGCAACTCTGGCTACCGCTCACTTACCGCACCACCGACCTGCACCGGCTGCTGGCAGTGGTGGAGGAGCCCAACCTCCCCTCCGCCCGCCTGCTGGAGCGGGCCGGTTTTCACTACGAGGGCACGGCGCGGGAGTGCGAGCGCAAGGGGGATGGCTTCATCTCCCTGCGCCACTACGCCATCTTGCGCAGCGACCTGCCCGCCAGCCTGTGACCCGCAACAACAAGCCCCGCACTGCGGGGCTTTTTTTCGGGAGTTACTTGATGGCGCAGACACCCTCATCGGACGCCGAGCGGCGGCGTCTGCGCCGCCACAGGGAGAAGCCGCCATACCCCAGGCTCAGCACGACGGCATAGAGCACCTGGGTGGCGAGGGCCAGCAGCACCAGGGCACAGAGCAGCACGCTGAGGCCCGCCAGCCCCTTGCCGGTCCCCGACAACAAGCGCCAGCCGGCCGCCATGCAGAGCAGATAGACCAGCACGAAGTTGCCATTGGCGTAGCGGATCAACGCATCGAGGGGCAGACGCAGCCAGAGGATCAGGGTGATGGAGACGAAACAGATGGCGAGCACCCAGGCAAGGGCATGCAGGGGAGCGCCCCGGGCCGAGAGGCGAGAGAGGGAGACCGGCAGTTTGCCCTCCCGCGCCATGCTCCAGATAAGGCGCGCAAAACCTTGCAGGTAGATGTTGATGCTGGCGAAGCAGGAGAGATAGCCCAGCACCGCCACCAGCCACTTGGCGGTGGGGCCGAACAACAGGGAGAGCAGGGCCGGAATGGCGGTGGCATTGGTCGCCTCGTCCCCGTAGAGGTCATATTTGAGCACCACCAGCGAGTGCACCCAGTAGATGAGCCCCGCCAGCAGCACGCCCCCCAGCAGGGCAAGGGGGTAGTCCCGCTCTGGCCGCTTGAACTCCTCCCCCATGTGAGCGAAGGCCTCGAGCCCCACGAAACACCAGAACATCACCGCCAGCGCCGAGCCCATGGCGGGCCATTCGCTCGCCGTTGGCAGAGGCTGGGCGGCATCGCGCCAGCTGAGATCCCCCTTGACCCAGATAAGCAGGGTGAGCCCCAGGATGGCCAGGGCGATCAGCAGTTGCAGGTTGCCGGAGGAGCGCGCTCCCCGCAGCCCCAGCAGAAAGACCCCGAGCAGGGTGAGCAGCTGGATGCCCCAGAGGGTCCACTCCCCCATGTCGAACAGGGCGTGCCAGAAACCGGCGGCGATGGTGAGGGCGGCAGGCAGGCCCACCGGCAGCACCGCCAGAAAGAGGAAAGCAGAGAAGCGCTCGGCGCCGTTGCCAAAGGCGAGGCCAATCAGATGGGGGGCGCCCCCCGCGTGGGGATAACGCCGCCCGAGGCGGGCGAAGGTAAAGGCGATGGGCAGCACCAGAGCAATCAGCAGCAGCCAGGCCCACAGCGACGCCCCTCCCGCCAGCGAGGCAGCGGTGGCCGGTACCACGAAGATCCCGGTACCGAGCAGGGAGGTGGCGAGCAGCCCCATCCCCTGCCAGAGCCCGAGATCCTTTTTCAACCCAGACATATCCTGTTGTCCCGTCTAGAAAAACATCCCGCCATGTTAGGCCGCCACCACCGCTTTGTTAAGCATTTGTGCCCATAAAAAAACCGCCCCGGGGGGCGGCTTTCTCACTGGGATGAACGCTGTCATCAGGCAATCAGCTTGTAGATGATGCCGGACATGGCGATGAGGCCGATGAGGGTGACGAAGCCGTTGCTGAGGTTGCCGGCATATTTGCGCATGGCCGGTACCTTGGCGATGGCGTACATCGGCATCAGGAAGAGCAGCATGGCGATGATGGGGCCGCCCAGATCTTCAATCATGCCGAGGATGCTCGGGTTGATGGTGGCCACGGCCCAGGTGGTCAGGATCATGAAGACCGCGGTCACCTTGTTCAGCTGCTTGACGTCGACGTTCTTGCCCTTCTCGCGCAGGGACTTGGCCATCAGGCCGTTCATGCCCTCTTGCGCACCCAGGTAGTGACCCAGGAAGGACTTGCTGATGGCAACCATGGCGATGAGCGGTGCCACGGTGGCGATCACCGGGTTGTCGAAGTGGTTGGCCAGGTAGGAGAGGATGGAGATGTTCTGCTCCTTGGCCGCCGCCAGGTCAGCCGGGGAGAGGCTCAGCACGCAGCTGAACACGAAGAACATCACTGTCATCACCATCATGACGTGGGCGCCCAGCAGGATATTGCTGCACTTCTTCTCGGCGTTGGCGCCGTAGCGGCCTTTGTTGTCCACCGCGAAGGAGGAGATGATCGGGGAGTGGTTGAAGGAGAACACCATCACCGGGATGGCCAGCCACAGGGTCTTGATGAAGTCGCCGTTGAAGGCCTCACCCAGCGCAGGGGCTTCGGTGATGATGGCACCGTTCCAGTGCGGGATCAGGTAGACCGCCAGGCCCATCAGGGTGACCACGAACGGGAAGACCAGCACGCTCATCGCCTTGACGATGACCTGGCCGCCCAGGCGAACGATCGCCATCAGACCCAGGATCAGCACCAGGGAGAGGATGGCACGGGGAGGTGCCGTCATGCCCAGCTGGTGCACCATCAGGCTCTCGACGGTGTTGGTGATGGCCACGGAGTACATCAGCAGGATGGGGTAGATGGCGAAGAAGTAGAGCAGGGTGATGAACTTGCCTGCGGTCTTGCCGAAGTGCTCTTCCACCACCTCGGTGATGTCGCCGTCACGGGTGGAGCCGGACAGCACGAAGCGGGTCAGGCCACGGTGGGCGAAGAAGGTCAGCGGCAGGGCCAGGATCAGCATGGCGACCAGCGGCCACAGGCCACCGACACCGGCATTGATCGGCAGGAAGAGGACACCGGCGCCGATGGCGGTACCGTACAGACCCAGCATCCAGACCACGTCGGCCTTGTTGATGCCACGGGAGGAGGCTTTGCTCAAGCTGCCTTCAACTGCAATGTTCATGTCAGACATAGGGGTGTTCCTGTCATCAAGGAAAGTGGGATCTTAACTTGTCAGTGGGCCTGGGCCCGGTTCCTTTCCCTGGAACTCCAGCTATTCGTCCTGTTTGTTCCTCCGCCCCGGCCATCCGGCCGCCACTCCCTGTGGCAACCTGATTGCAACAAACACGGGCGGGGAGTCGTAATACAGAGGGGATCGTGCTCGCTCGTTAACAACGGGATAACGCTCACCTCATCCGATGAGATGACTCTAGTTAAAAGGCACTATTAATCACAGCGTTTTTTTGAATTAATCAACCAAAGTTTGATTGGAATCGCCTTTCCGTCGCTTCAGATCACACTTGAATCGCCATATTGCGATTTTTTTTTAACATATAAACTTTTTGGTGTGATCCACCTCACCTTGAGGCGCGCAACAATTTTGTCACAACCCCCTCATTGCCCCCCGATTGTCTCCCGTCGCCCCATGGCGTACCCTTTGTGTCCGCCCCTTTTCTGCGTACCGACCATGACCCTCTCCCGCACCGATCTCGCCGAGCTGGCCGTGTTTGCCGCCGTCGCCCGTCACCGCAGTTTCAGCAAGGCCGCCCTCGAGCTCGGGGTCTCCGCCTCGGCCCTGAGTCATGCCCTCAAAGGGCTGGAGAGTCGCCTGGCCGTCAGGCTGCTCAATCGCAGCACCCGGGCCGTGGTGCCGACCGAGGCAGGAGAACGGCTGCTGGCCCAGGTACTGCCGACCCTGGGGCAACTGGAGGCGGCACTGGCGGAGCTGACGCGCCACGCGGGCGAACCCGTGGGCAGGCTCAGGCTCTGTGCCCCCCGAGCCGCCATCCAGGAAGTGCTGGCCCCGGTGCTCATCGACTATCTGGTGCGCTACCCGCGCATGCAGGTGGAGGTGGAGGAGCTGGAGCTGATGCCCCGCCTCATCGAGGATGGCTACGACGCCGCCCTCTTTTACGGCGACCTGCTGCCCCAGGAGATGATCTCGGTTCCCCTGGGCCCGCAGCAGCGCTATCTGGTGGTGGGCTCCCCCGACTATCTGGCACGGCGTGGCACCCCTCGCCACCCCTCGGATCTGCGCCAGCACGACTGCATCGGCTACCGGCTCACGCCCCATCACCACTATCGCTGGGCCTTTGCCGCCGAGGGGGAACTGCTGGAGATCGAAGTGACGGGCCCGCTCACCACCAGCACGCCCGCGCTCTACCTGGGGGCGGCCGAGGCGGGGCTCGGGCTCGCCTACTGCCATGAAGGGGAGGTGTTCGACGCCCTGGCATCGGGGCGGCTGGTGAGCGTGCTGGATGACTGGAGCCCCAGCTTTGCCGGGTTCAACCTCTTCTATCCGGGCCGGCACCAGCTGGGGCAAGGGCTGCGAGCCCTGATCGACATGCTGAAGGAGTATCACAGGATCCGTTAATTGATGAGCCGCATTCAGTAATCCATCAAATGAAAGCCTGATTATCAATTAATCCATAAGAAACTAGACTGTCTGCTCGATTCCGGCCCTTTTCCCGAGTACAGATATGTCCGCCTACTTCCGCCTGCGTCAACGGGCCATGGCCCGCCGTTTCTGGGGCTATGCCCTCCCCTCCGTCATGGCCATGCTGGTCTCCGGCGCCTACTACCTGGTGGACGGCATCTTCGTCGGCCACTATGTGGGGGCCGCCGGCCTTGCCGGCATCAACCTGGTCTATCCGGTCATCATGGTGCTCATCGGCCTCGCCGCCATGATCGCCATGGGGGCCGCCACCGCCATCTCCTTCCAGCAGGGCGCCAGGAACCTCGCTCTGGCCCGCCAGGCTCTGGTCAGCGCCCTCTGGCTGCTGCTGATCCTGGGCACGGTAGCGCCGCTGCTGCTGCACCACTGGCACACCGATATCCTGCAGGCCCTGGGAATGACCCCCGGCACCGACACCTGGCAGCAGGCCAGCGACTACCTCACCTGGATTGGCGGTGGCACCCTGCTGCTCGCCAGCAACCTGGCGGTGCCCTACCTGCTTCGCAACGACGGCCGCCCTCGCCTCGCCATGGTACTGGTGAGCGGCGGCGCCCTCCTCAACATCCTGCTCAACTACATCATGGTGGGCCGGCTCGGGCTCGGCCTCACCGGCACGGCCCAGGCCACCCTCCTCTCGGAGGCCATGGTCAGCCTGCTCGGCCTGGGGTACTTCTTCACCCGCCACGCCCGGTTGCGGCTGACCTGGCGCCAGCTGGTACCCCGCTTCCCGGCCATGCCCGGCCTGCTCTTCACCGGGCTGCCGAGCCTCATCGCCCAGTTCAATCTGGGGCTGCTGTTGCTGCTGCACAACAGCCAGCTGATGGTGCACGGCACGGTCAAGGATCTGGCGGGCTTCACCGTGGCGGGATACACGGAGGCGGTCTTCATCGTCATCCTGCAGGGACTGGCGTTTGGCATCCAGCCCCTGGTGAGCCAGGCAGCCGGGGCCGGGCGCCATCGCGACCTCCAGTTCCTGATGGCGATGGGGCTCAAGATCACCCTGGTCTATGGCCTGGGGGTCTGGCTGATTGTCCAGCTGCTGCCGCAGCCGGTCGCCATGCTCTACACCGGGGATCAGGACGCAGAGCTGCTCGCCGCCGCCATCAGCAGCCTGACCCTCAACCTCGCTGCCCTGCCCCTGGAGGGGATCGTCATGTTCGGCATCGTGCTGTTGCAGGCCATGGCCCGCACCCGCCAGGCCCTCGTCATCTCCGTGGCCAAGACGGTGCTGCTGCTGCCCCTCATCTTCCTGCTGCCCCTCTGGTGGGGGCGCGACGGGGTCTTGATGGCCCAGCCCGCCACCGTGCTGCTGCTGACGCCCCCCCTGTGCTGGCTGCTGTGGCGGGAGTGGCGGGCCCTGAGCCCTGCCGGAGGGCGTGCTTCCGCCCCCATGCACCGGGCGCTGACCGCCCCCTGAGACCCGCCCCCGGCGTCCCCCCACAAAGGTCGCCCATAAAAAAAGTCCCCGCATGCGGGGACTTTTTATTGGAAGCGGCAGATCAGCAGTAGCCGTAACCCAGCAGACGCTGGTAGCGCTGCTCCAGCAGTTGCTCGCTGTCGAGGGGGCGCAGGGCATCCAGATCCTGCTTGATGCGTGCTTTCAGGTGCTTGGCCATCTTCTCCACGTCGCGGTGGGCACCGCCGAGGGGCTCCTCGACGATGTTGTCGATGAGCTTCAGCTCCTTCAGGCGCTGGGCGGTGATGCCCATGGCATCCGCCGCCACCGAGGCCTTCTCGGCGCTCTTCCACAGGATGGAGGCGCACCCTTCCGGCGAGATGACGGAGTAGGTGGAGTACTGCAGCATGTTGACCCGATCGCCCACGCCGATGGCGAGAGCGCCGCCGGAGCCGCCTTCACCGATCACGGTGCAGACCACCGGCACGGTCAGGCCGGCCATGACTTTCAGGTTGCGGGCGATGGCTTCGGACTGGCCACGCTCCTCGGCACCGACACCGGGGTAGGCACCCGGGGTGTCGATGAAGGTGATGATCGGCATCTTGAAGCGCTCGGCCATCTCCATCAGGCGCAGGGCCTTGCGGTACCCTTCCGGACGCGGCATGCCGAAGTTGCGCTTGATCTTCTCCTTGGTCTCGCGCCCCTTCTGGTGACCGATGACCATCACTGGCTCGCCGTCGAGACGGGCGATGCCGCCGACGATGGCCTTGTCATCGGCATAGGCGCGATCCCCGGCCAGCTCGTCGAAATCGGTGAAGATCTGCTCGATGTAGTCGAGGGTGTAGGGGCGCTGGGGATGACGTGCCATCTGGGATACCTGCCAGGCACCCAGATCGCCGAAGATCTTCTTGGTCAGCTCTTCGTTTTTCTTCTCCAGCCGGCGAATGTCTTCGCTGAGATCCACGGCACTGTTGTGCTCGCTCACATGGCGCAGTTCATCGATCTGTGCCTGCAACTCGGCGATCGGCTGTTCAAAATCCAGAAAAAGACTCATAGGGACAATAGATCCTCTAATCAAAAACCAATTCAACCCGCTCTCGTCCAAGCAGGACTCGCAAGTCATCTATCAGTTGATCGGTGGGCGTCACCCGCCACTCGGTACCGAGCGTCAATCGCACCCGGGAACCGGGGCGACGATAGTTTACCTGAACCGGACAGACTCCGGCACGGGCGGGCTCCAAAATCTCGCACAAACGCGGGAAAAAGCGCTCGTCAATGCGTTGTTCATCGAGGGAGATGCGGATTGCCCTGGCAAAACGCTCCCTCGCATCGTTGATATCCAGCAACTCGCGGGCCGACATTTTAAGGCCACCGGAGAAGTCATCAAAGCTGACCTGTCCAGAAACCACTAAAATACGGTCTTTTTGCATCAATTCTTCGTATTTTTCCAGCGCTTCACTGAAAAGGGTCACATCCAGACGGCCGGATCTGTCGTCCAGGGTGAAGATCCCCATCTTGTTGCCGCGCTTGGTCACCATGCTGCGCGCCGCGATCACCAACCCCGCCGCCGTGGTCACCGTATCCCGGGAGGTGGGATGCAGATCGCACAGTCGACCCGAGGTGTAGCGCCGCAGCTCGCTGCTGTACTGGTTGATGGGGTGACCGGTGAGGTAGAGCCCGAGGGTCTCACGTTCCCCTTCCAGCCACACCTTGTCGGGCCAGTGCGGCACGTTGGCGAACGCCTTCTTGACGTCGTCGATCTCCTCCGTGAGCACGCCGAACATGTCGACCTGCCCCACCGCCTGGGCCTTGGCGTGCTGCTCGGCGGCGCGCATCGCCTCCTCCAGGGTCGCCATCAGGGCGGCGCGGTGGGGGCCGAGCCTGTCCATGGCGCCGGAGAGGATGAGCTTCTCCATCACCCGTTTGTTGAGCTTCTTGATGTCGACCCGGTTGCAGAAGTCGAACAGGTCGCGGAACGGACCGTCCCGATCCCGCGCGTCCAGAATCGCCTCGATGGGCCCTTCCCCTACTCCCTTCACCGCGCCGATGCCGTAGACGATGTGGCCGTCCTCGTTGACGCTGAAGCGGTAGCGACCGGTGTTGACGTCCGGCGGGATCACGGTCAGCCCCATGCGCTGACACTCGTCCACCAGGGTCACTATCTTGTCGGTGTTGTCCATGTCCGCGGTCATCACCGCCGCCATGAACTCCGCCGGGAAATGGGTCTTGAGCCAGAGGGTCTGGTAAGAGACCAGCGCATAGGCAGCGGAGTGGGACTTGTTGAAGCCGTAGCCCGCAAACTTCTCCACCAGATCGAAGATCTTCATCGCCAGTTCGCCGTCGACGCCGTTCTTGACCGCCCCCTCCTCGAAGCCGGCCCGCTGCTTGGCCATCTCTTCGGGTTTTTTCTTGCCCATGGCCCGACGCAGCATGTCCGCGCCACCCAGCGTATACCCCGCCAGGGTCTGGGCGATCTGCATCACCTGCTCCTGGTAGAGGATGATGCCGTAGGTGGGCTCGAGTATGGGTTTGAGGCTCTCGTGCTGCCACTTCTCGTCCGGGTAGGAGATGGCCTCCTTGCCGTGCTTGCGCTCGATGAAGTTGTCCACCATGCCCGACTGGAGCGGGCCCGGGCGGAACAGGGCCACCAGCGCGATCATGTCTTCGAAGCAGTCGGGCTGCAGCCGCTTGATGAGGTCCTTCATGCCGCGGGATTCGAGCTGGAACACCGCCGTGGTCTCGAAACGCTGCAAGAGGGCGAACGACTTCTTGTCGTCGATGGGGATGGCGGCGATGTCCACCGGCGGCTTGCCCTCTTTGGCAAGACGGGGGTTTATCATGCCAAGGGCCCAATCGATAATGGTGAGGGTGCGCAGCCCCAGGAAGTCGAACTTCACCAGGCCCGCGTACTCCACGTCGTTCTTGTCGAACTGGGTGACCGGGTGATGCCCCTCGTCGTCGCAATAGAGCGGCGCGAAGTCGGTGATCTTGGTAGGCGCGATCACCACGCCACCGGCGTGCTTGCCGGCGTTGCGCACCACCCCTTCCAGGCGGCGGGCCATGTCGATGAGGTCCTTGACCTCCTCGTCTTGCTCGTAGAGCTCCGGCAACTTGGGCTCGGCTTCGAACGCCTTGGCGAGGGTCATGCCGGGGTCGGGCGGGATCAGCTTGGAGATGCGATCGACAAAGCCGTAGGCATGGCCCAGCACCCGGCCCACGTCCCGCACCACCGCCTTGGCCGCCATGCTGCCGAAGGTGATGATCTGGGACACCGCCTCCCGGCCGTACATCTCGGAGACGTGATCGATCACCTCGTCGCGCCGGTCCATGCAGAAGTCGACGTCGAAGTCAGGCATGGAGACCCGCTCGGGGTTCAGGAAACGTTCGAACAGCAGGTCAAATTCCAGCGGATCCAGATCGGTGATCTTGAGGGCATAGGCCACCAGCGACCCCGCCCCCGAGCCCCGGCCCGGACCGACGGGGATGCCGTTGTCCTTGGACCACTGGATAAACTCCATCACGATGAGGAAGTAACCCGGGAAGCCCATCTGGTTGATCACTTTGAGCTCGATGTCGAGACGCTCGTCATACTCGGGACGGCGCTCGGCCCGCACCGCCGGATCCGGGAACAGGAAGGCCAGCCGCTCCTCCAGCCCTTCCTTCGACTTCATGACCAGGAAGTCTTCGGTGGTCATGTCGCCGGTGGGGAAATTGGGCAGGAAATACTCGCCAAGGCGCACCGTCACGTTGCAGCGCTTGGCGATCTCCACCGTGTTTTCCAGGGCTTCCGGGATGTCGGCAAACAGCTCCGCCATCTCCTCCTGACTGCGCAGGTACTGCTGGGGGCTGTAGCGGCGCGGTCGGCGCTTGTCCATCAGGGTGTAGCCGTCGTGGATGGCGACCCGGATCTCGTGGGCATCGAAGTCATCGGCAGTGAGGAACACCACCTCGTTGGTGGCCACCACCGGCAGTTCGAACTCGGTGGCAATGGCCACCGCCATGTGCAGGTAGACCTCCTCGTCAGGGCGGCCGGTACGCAGCAGCTCCAGGTAGTAGGCATCCGGGAAGTGGGTCTGGTAGAAGGCGAGGCAATGCTCCACCATCTGGCGGTTGCCCTTGAGCAGGAACTTGCCCACATCCCCCTCGCGCCCGCCGGAGAGGACGATCACCCCCTTGGCATGTTCGCCAAGCCAGGCCTTGTCGATGACGGGGCGCCCCTGCACATGACCGCGCTGATAGCCGCGGGAGATGAGCAGGGTGATGTTCTGGTAGCCGTCGTTGTCCATGGCGAGCAGGGTGAGGCGGAACTGCTCGTCCCCAAGCTCGTCGCTCTGCACCCAGAAATCCGCCCCGACCAGGGGCTTGATCCCCTTGCCGTGGGCAGAGCCGTAGAAGCGCACCAGGCCGCACATGTTCATCTGGTCCGTCAGGGCCAGGGCCGGCATGTTGTTGGCGGCGGCAGCGGAGACGATGGGACCGATCTTCTGCAGGCCGTCGACCATGGAGAAGTCGGAGTGCACCCTCAGGTGGATGAAACGGGGATCAGCCATGGTCACGCCCTCTCATTGCGCAAGCAGAAATCGTTCAGACAGATCGGCATCGGTTATTCGATCCCCAGAGCGCGGCGCACCGGCTTGAAGCTTTGACGGTATTCGGGCAGCGGACCCCGTTCGGCCAGAATGGCGAGGTGCTCCACCGTCGGATAGCCCTTGTGGCGGGCGAAACCGTACTCGGGATGGCGACAGTCCAGCTCGGTCATCTCGGCGTCCCGGGTCACCTTGGCGAGGATGGAGGCGGCGCTGATGGCGGCCACCAGGCTGTCCCCCTTGACCACGGCGCGGGCCTCCATCGGCAATCTGGGGCAGCGGTTGCCGTCGATGAAGACCAGCTCGGGCGTCACCTTGAGCCCCGCCACGGCGCGCTGCATCGCCAGCATGGTGGCGTGCAGGATGTTGAGCTCGTCGATTTCCGCCGGGCTGGCGCGGCCGATGGCATAGGCCAGCGCCTTCTCTTTGATCTCGCCAAACAGGGCGAGCCGCTTCTTCTCGGAGAGCTTCTTGGAATCGGCGAGGCCAAGGATGGGATTGGCAGGATCCAGGATCACCGCGGCGGTGACCACGTCACCCACCAGGGGGCCGCGACCCACCTCGTCCACCCCGGCAATCAGCTTGTCTTCGGGAATATCGATCGTCATCTCATAGCCTTGAATCAAAACCGGCCCCGCAGGGCCAGTATCAGCACAACATCACGCCTGACACACAGGCAGAGCCCACTAGCGTTCCAGCAGCGCGGCAACCGCTTCCGCTGCCTGCACATCCGCATTGCAGCGGATCTTCTCGTGCAACCGGGTGAAGGTGGCGATGAGCTCGCTGTTGTCATGGTCCAGCAGCTTGCTCACCTCTTCCACCAGGTTGGCCGGGGTGCACTCGTGCTGGATGAGCTCGGGCACCAGCATCTTGTCCGCCAGCAGGTTCGGCAGGGAGACATAATCCGTCTTCACCAGCCACTGGGCCAGCAAGTAGCTGAACGGTTTGAGCTTGTAACCCACCACCATGGGCTTTTTCACCAGCATGGCCTCGAGGGCCGCGGTGCCGGAGGCGAGCATCACCACGTCGGCGGCAATCATGGCCTCGCGGCCCTGGCCGTCCAGCAGCACCATGTCGAGCTCCGGGGCCACCTCGGCCTTGATGGCGAGGAACTGCTCGCGCCGTTTCTGGTTGACCAGAGGCACGATGAAACCGAGATCCGGGTTGTGCACCGTCAGGTGCTTGCACGCCTCGAGGAAGACCGGCGCCATGAAGCCCACTTCCGCCGTGCGACTCCCCGGCAGCACCGCCAGCCAGCGACGGGCGGGATCGATGCCGAGGGCCTCGCGCACCGCCCCTTGATCCGGGATCAGGGGAATGTCGTCCGCCATGGTGTGGCCGACGAAGCGACAGGGTGCATCGAAACGGTCGTAGAAGGCTTTCTCGAATGGCAGGAAGGCGAGCACCATGTCGGTGGCGGCCTTGATCTTGTGAATGCGGCCCTGACGCCAGGCCCAGACGGAGGGGCTGACATAGTGGACCGTCTTGATACCGGCGCGGCGCAGTTTCAGCTCCACCCCGATATTGAAATCCGGTGCATCCACACCGACGAAGATGTCGGGGGGATTGGCGATGAAGTGGCGCAGCAGTTCGCGGCGCACCTGGAGGATGCGGGGCAGACGGCCCAGCACCTCGGTGATGCCCATGACGGAAAGCTCCTCCATCTCGAACAGCGCCTTCACGCCGAGAGCCTGCATCCGCGGCCCGGCGATCCCTTCGAACTGCGCATCCGGGTAGCGGGCTTGCAGTTCGCGCACCAGCCCTGCGGCCAGGATGTCGCCGGAGGTCTCTCCGGCGACGATGCCGATGCGAATGGGATCAGGCACGGATGATCCCGCGCTCGTTGTCCTTGAGGAAATCCACATAGAGCTGGATGGCCGGTTCGCTCTGGGCCATCTCGCTCAGCACGGGCAACACCTCTTCAATGGTCTTGCCGGAGCGGAAGATCTCCTTGTAGGCGCGCTTGACGGCGGAGATCGCCTCGGCGCTGAAGCCACGACGACGCAGGCCTTCGGAGTTGACCCCGAACGGCTTGGCGTAGTTGCCGGCGGCCATCACGTAGGGCGGCACGTCCTTGTTCAGGGCAGCGCAGCCGCCGACGAAGGCGTGGGAGCCGACGCGGCCGAACTGGTGTATGGCAGACAGACCGCCGAAGATCACGAAGTCACCGATGTGCACATGGCCCGCCAGGGTGGCGTTGTTGGCGAAGATGCAGTTGTCACCGATGATGCAGTCGTGGGCCACGTGAACGTTGACCATGAACAGGTTGCCGCTACCCACCTTGGTCAGGCTCTGGTCCTGGGTGGTGCCGCGGTGCACGGTGCAGTTCTCGCGAAACACGTTGTTGTCGCCGATCTCGAGGAAGGTGCGCTCGCCGGCGTACTTCTTGTCCTGGCAATCCTCACCGATGGAGGTGTGCTGGAAGATCTTGTTGCCGCGACCGATCTTGGTCGGGCCCTTGATCACCACGTGGGAGCTCACCCAGGTGTTGTCACCGATTTCCACCTCGGCGCCGATGACGGTGAAGGGGCCGATTTCAACCCCTTTGCCGATGACGGCAGACTCATGGACGATGGCGGTGTCGTGGATGATGGCAGTCTGATCGATCACGGTTATACCTCGCGCTTGGCGCACATCAGTTCGGCAGTACAGACCACTTCACCGTCGACGGTGGCGACACCGGTGAACTTGGCGATGCCGCGACGCTCCTTCAGGAACTCCACATCCAGCACCAGCTGATCGCCGGGGCCCACCGGGCGCTTGAAGCGGGCATTGTCGATGGAGGCAAAGTAATAGAGCTCGTTGGGGGACGGCTTGCCCACCATGGTGAAGGCCAGGATACCGGTGGCCTGGGCCATGGCTTCCAGGATCAGCACGCCGGGGAAGACCGGCTTGGCCGGGAAGTGGCCCTGGAAGATCGGCTCGTTGAACGAGACGTTCTTGATGGCGCGCAGGGTCTTGCGCTCATCGCTGATCTCGTAGTTTTCCACCTTGTCCACCATCAGGAACGGATAACGGTGGGGCAGCAGATCCATGATTTCCTGGATGCCCAGGCTCTTCTTTTCAGTAGTCAAAACAGTACCCTATACCAATCGTGATTATTCTTGATCCAGCTTTTTCTCAAGCTTGCTCAACCGCTTGTGCATCTCTTCGATACGCATCACCCGGGCGGCGGTCTTGCGCCACTCTTTATTGGTTTGCAGGGGGATGCCGGAAGAGTAGATACCGGGCTCGGTGATGGGACGCATCACCATGGCCATGCCGGTGACGGTGGCCTGGTCGCAGATCTCCATGTGCCCGTTAAAGACGGAGGCACCACCAATGATACAGTATTTGCCGACCTTGAGACTACCGGCCATCACGGTGGAGCCCGCCACGGCAGTGCCGTAGCCGATCTCGACGTTGTGGGCGATCTGGCACTGGTTGTCGATGATGACGTTGTCAGCGATGCGGGTATCTTCCAGCGCACCGCGGTCGATGGTGGTGCAGGCACCGATCTCGACCCGGTTGCCGATGGTCACGCCACCGAGCTGGGGGATCTTGATCCACTCGCCGCGCTCGTTGGCATAACCGAAACCGTCTGCCCCGATCACGGTGCCGGCCTGTACCAGACAGTCCGTGCCCAGGGTCACGTTGTGATAGAGGGTAACGTTGGCCCACAACCGGGAGCGCGCTCCCAGTCGGGTATCCTTGCCAACGAAACAGCCCGGGCCGATACGCACATCGTCACCCAGCACGACGCCGGATTCGATCACCGCATTGGCACCGATGGCCACTCTCTCGCCCAGTTGCACGTCCGCCGCGATGACGGCGCTCGGATGGATATCCATGGCCGGCTGCGGGGTGGTGTCCAGCAGTTGGGCAACCCGTGCAAAGCCCACGTAGGGGTCCTTGAGCACCAGGGCGTTGGTGGGGCAAAACGGCAGGTCTGCCTCGGTGATGAGCACGGCAGTGGCCTTGCTCTGCTCCAGAAAATGCCGGTACTTCTTGTTGGACAGAAAGGCTATCTCCCCCTCCCCGGCTTTTTCCAGTGTCGCGACCTTGCGAATTTCCCGGGTCCCATCCCCATGGACCTCGGCCCCCAGTTGCTGGGCCAGCTGTGCGAGAGTGAATGCCATCAATTAGTTGCTCTTGCTAACCTGAGAAATAACCTGGCCGGAGATGTCCAGCTTGCTGGCTGCATACGGGGCGGCGTTGCGCTCCAGCACCAGATCGTAGCCATTGCTCTTGGCGATGGCGTCGATGGCAGCCTGCACCTTGGTCAGGATCTTGTTGCGCTCTTCGGACTGACGGCGACCGTTGTCCTGTTCAAACGCCTGACGCTTCTGGTTGAACTCCATCTGCAGCTTGGCCAGCTTCTCCTGGCTCTGCTTCTTCTGTTCGGCGCTCATGAAGGCTTCGTCCTTCTTGAACTTCTCGACCAGTGCCTGACCGTCGGACTCCAGCTTCTGCAGTTCACGCATGCGCGGTTCGAACTCGCCCTTCAGCTTCTTGGCAACGGCTTCACGCTGGGGCAGCTTTTGGAAGACTTCGCCCATGTCGACCACGGCAATCTTGGTCTCAGCGAAGGCAGAACCCATGCCGGCAGCCATCAGTGCAAAGCTCAAACCAGCTACTTTCAACGCTTTATTCACACTTACTCCTTGGTCCCTCGGTCGAGGGCTACCTGATTTACCTGATTGTGCAAGCGATCCACGAGATCGTCTTGTTACCTGGTGAGGCACGCAAACGCGCGACCCATCATGCTTCCCCCCGCCATGGCGGGGGGGCGTCCGCTCCCCTTAGAAGGTACGGCCGATGTTGAAGGAGAAGACTTCGGTGTCGTCCCCTTCGTATTTCTTGATTGGTCTTGCCAACACGAACACCAGCGGGCCCATGGGAGAGAGCCACTGCAGCGACAGGCCGGTCGACATCCGGATGTTGCTCGGGTCGGAGTAGTCCATCAGATAGTTGCAACCACTGAAGCAACGGTTCTGATACTGGCTGTAGTCGAAGTGGGTATCCCACACGGAACCGGCGTCGATGAAGAAGCTGGTCCGCAGCTGGGGCTGATAGGTCTCGGAGGCAAAGGGCGTCGGCACGATCATTTCCAGCGAGGCCACCGCCAGGGCGTTGCCCCCGACCGAGCTGTCAGTGCCCTGGATGACGTCGTTGCCACCCAGGTTGTAGTAGTAGAGCGCCTTCGGACCCACGGTGTTGCTCTTGAAACCACGCAGGGTGTCGAAGCCACCGGCGTAGTAGTTCTCGAAGAACGGCAGGACGTGCTCGTAGTCGCCATTGCTGCCATAGCCGTCGCCGTAGGAGGCACGGGCCTTGGCCAGCATGACCCACTTGTGGTCGGCATCAAACGGGAAGTAGTGGGCATCTTCGGCGTTGAGCTTGAAGTACTGCAGATCCATGCCGGGCACCGTCACCTTGGCGTTCACCCGCTGGCGGTCACCCGCGGTCGGGAACTGACCCTTGTTGAGGGTGGAGCGGGTCCAGCCGGCGGTGACGTCCACGGTGTTGAACACCATGCGGTTGTCGCCATCCAGATTGCCGCTGTAGACCTTCCAGAACTCGTCCACCTGTACATAGGGGTTGGGCTGGGAGAGTTTGTTGTTCTCGTAGCCCAGGCTGAAGTCGAGACGGTTGTTCTCGTTGACCGGGAAGCCGCTGGAGAGACGGAAACCGACGGTGGTGTTCTCGTAGTCCACGATGTTGGCGTCGGCCGCACTGAACTTGTTGTAGTAGAGACGGCCGCCCAGGCTCACCCCGTCCACGGTGAAGTAGGGGTCGTTATAGCTCAGGTCGACGCTCTTGGAGTAGTCGTTGGTGCTGGCGTTGATGCCGATCTTCTTGCCGGTCCCCATGAAGTTGTCCTGCTGCAGACCCGCCTGCAGGCTCAGACCCGACTCGGTGCCGTAGCCGATACCGGCGTTGATGGACCCCGCCGGCTGCTCCTTGACCTTGAAGTCCAGATCGACCTGGTCATCGCTGCCCGGCACCCGCTTGGTGTCCACTTCCGCGGTCTCGAAGAAGCCGAGGCGGTTGAGACGGGTCTTGGACTGCTCGACGTTGTCGGAGGAGAGCCAGGTGCCCTCCATCTGGCGCATCTCGCGACGCAGCACTTCGTCCTTGGTGGTGACGTTGCCGCTGAAGTTGATGTTGCGCACATAGACCCGGGGACCCGGCTCAACGTTGACGATGAGCTCCACTTCCTTGGTCTGGTCGTTGATCTGGGGGAAGGTGACCACTTTCGGATAGGCGTAGCCGTAACGGCCGAGGAACTTGGAGAGCACCTCTTCGGTATGGGTCACCTGACTGGCGGAGTAGACGCTGCCCGCCTCGATGGGGATGAGGCCCTTCATCTCGCCGCCGCGGTCGATGAGGTCGCCCTTGAGCTGGATGCCGGAAACCTTGTACTGCTCCCCTTCCTTGACGTTGAGGGTGACATAGACCCCCTTCTTGTCCGGGGTCATGGAGACCTGGGTGGACTCCTGGGTGAAGCGGATGTAGCCGCGGTCCATGTAGTAGGAGCGCAGCACTTCGATGTCACCGGCCAGCTTCTGCTTCTGGTAGCGCTGATCGCCGGTGAAGTTCCACCAGGGCACGTCGTCCTTGAGGGAGAGCTGGGCCAGCAGCTTCTCTTCCGGGAAGACGTTGTTGCCGACGATGTTGATCTGCTGGATCTTGGCCGCTTCCCCTTCCACGAAGGTGAACTTGAGGTCGACCCGGTTGCGCGGCAGCGGGGTGACGATGGCCTTGACCTTGGCGGAGTACTTGCCCACGCCGTAGTAGAAATCTTCCAGCCCTTTCTCGAGGGAGCTCAGCACGGTGCGATCCAGCGGATCACCTACGCGGATCCCGGAGGATTCCAGGCTCTGGGTCAGTTGCTCTTCCTTGATGTCCTTGTTGCCGGAGAACTCGATGCTGGAGATGGTCGGGCGCTCCTTGACCACCACTTGCAGCACCTGACCGTCGCGATAGACCTTGACGTCCTCGAAGTTCCCGGAGGCATAGAGCTTCTTGATGGCGTTCGCCAGGGACACGGAGTCGACGGAATCACCGACCCGCACCGGCAGATTCAACAGGGCGGCACCCAGGGTCACCCGCTGCAGGCCCTCGACCTGAATGTCTTGCACCACAAAAGAGGCCGGGGCAGCCTGAGCCAGGAAGCTGGCCCCCAGCAGGCAACTCAACACCAATGCTTTTTTAACAGCCATTTTGTTCTTATGTGTCCTTGTTGATGCTCTGGCCTCAGAGGCGAGCGAAATCATTAAACAGCGCAATGCCCATCAGTAACATCAGAATGGCGGCGCCTATCCTGAACCCAACTTCCTGAATTTTTTCCGATACCGGCTTGCCGGTGATCGCCTCGATGAGGAAATAGACCAGATGGCCACCATCGAGCACCGGCAGGGGGAACAGGTTGATGATCCCCAGGTTGACGCTGATGAGCGCCAGGAATCCGAGGAAATAGACCAACCCGTAATCGGCGCTGCTGCCGGCCCCCTTGGCGATGGAGATGGGGCCGCTCAGGTTGTCCAAAGAGACGATGCCACCGATCAGCTTGCCTATCATGTCGAAGGTCAGGGTGATCAGGCTCCAGGTCTTCTGGACCCCATGCCACAGGGCTTGCAAAGGCCCATACTGTAACAGAGTTCGATACTCATCCGGTAATGGAACCAGTTGCGGCGACAAGCCCACAAAACCGACCAGCTGGCCCTTCACTTTCTTTCCGTCCGGGGTCAGGGTCAGGGTCATCTCGCTGCCCCCGCGCTCCACCGTCACCTGCAGCGGCTGCGCCGGTGACTGCTGGACACGCTCGACAAACTGGGCCCATTCGGTGATGGCCTCTCCATCGACCCCCTTGATGCGATCCCCTATCTGAAGGCCAGCCTTCTCGCTGGCGCTCGACGGCACCACGGCCTCCACCACGGGCAGCACCTTGCCACCGAGGGGCACTATCCCGAGGCTGCCAATGGGAGACTCCTTGTCGGGGTCAAACTTCCAGCCTGCCAGCTGCAGGGTCTTGTCCACTGCATAGCTGGTGTTGGCCGCCTTGAGCTTGAGCTGGACCGAGTCATCGCCAAGGTGGCTGATGAGGGCGTAGGTGACGCTCTCCCAGTCACCGGTCTCCTCGCCGCCGACGCCGACGATCTCCATGCCTGGCAGGATGCCGGCCTCTGCCACGATGGAGGCGGGACGCACCTCGCCCACCACGGGTTTGACGCTCGGCACCCCTATCATGAACATCAGCCAGAAGGCGAACAGGGCGAACACGAAGTTTGCCATGGGGCCGGCCGCGACGATGGCCATCCGGGCCCAGACGCTCTTGTGGTTGAAGGCCTGCGCCTCCTCCCCGGGTTTGAGTTCGTCGACCCGGCCATCCAGCATCTTGACGTAACCGCCAAGGGGGATCAGGGCCAGCACGTATTCGGTGCCATCCTTGCCAAGGCGACGCCAGATGGCCTTGCCAAAGCCGATGGAGAAGCGCTCCACCTTGACGCCGCAACGACGAGCCACCCAGAAGTGGCCAAATTCATGCACCGCCACCAGCAGCCCGAGGGCCACGATGAAGGCGCCGATATTCCACAGAAGCCCGCCCATCAGCCGCGTACCTCGCGGTCATGTCCAGTCCTGCGCTCGAGAGCATGGAGAGGGGCTGGCTGCCACCACAGTCCGTTCATACGGCAAGCTCCTTTATCAGTTGCTGGGCACGGGCTCGGGCCGTACCGTCCAGGGCGATGAGATCCGCCAGAGAGCCGGCAGCACTGCTGCCCAGCTCGGCCATGACGGATTCGTTGACTCTGGCAATATCCATAAATCCGATCCGCTCTGCAAGAAAAGCCGCGACGGCCTCCTCGTTGGCGGCATTGAGGGAGGTGGTCGCCCCCTGCCCCTGCTGGCACGCCCTCATGGCCAGCGCCAGACAGGGATAGCGCTCATAGTCGGGCCGGATAAAGCTGAACTCTCCGACACTGAAGAAATCCAAAGGTTCCACACCGGACTCGATCCGTTCCGGATAGGCCAGAGCGTGGGCAATGGGAGTACACATGTCCGGGTTGCCGAGCTGGGCCAGCACGGAGCCATCCTTGTACTGCACCATGGAGTGAATGACGGACTGGGGGTGGATCACCACCTGGATCTGCTCGGGGGCCGCATTGAACAGCCAGCGCGCCTCGATGTACTCCAGCCCCTTGTTCATCATGGTGGCGGAGTCCACCGAGATCTTGGCCCCCATGGACCAGTTGGGATGGGCAATGGCTTGCGCCGGGGTGACATGGTGCAGTTCGCCCACATCAGCATAGCGGAAAGGTCCACCGGAGCCGGTCAGCAGGATCTTGCTGATCCCCGCCCCGGCCAGATCGCAGAAACCGGGCTGGCGCTGCACGTCGACCGGCAGGCACTGGAAGATGGCGTTGTGTTCGCTGTCGATGGGGAGCAGCTCGGCGCCGTGCTCGCGCACCGCCTCCATGAAGAAGGCTCCGGACATCACCAGCGCCTCCTTGTTGGCCAGCAGAATGCGCTTGCCGGCGCGCACGGCAGCCATGGTGGGTGCCAGACCCGCCGCACCGACGATGGCCGCCATCACGCTGTGGGCATCGGGGTGAGCAGCCACGTCGCACAGGGCTGCCTGACCGGACAACACCCGGGTGGTGCTGCCGTGAGCCTTGAGCCGACCCGCCAGATCACTGGCGGCGCCTTCGTCCACCATGACGGCGAACCGGGGGGAGAATTCGAGACAGTCGCGCAGCATGGCGTCCACGCTGCGGGCAGCGGTCAGCGCCAGCACCTGCCAGCGCCCGGGGTTGTGGCGCAGTACCTTGAGGGTGCTCTGACCGATGGAGCCTGACGCTCCCAGGATCACCAGGTTTTGCATCAAGACTCCTGATTGGGTAACAGACTGATGGAGCGGGACGCTCCCGGGATCATCAGTGCGCGAAACATCAAAACTCCGGACCGAGCAACAGGTAGCTGAGCAGGAAGACGGGCAGCGCCGCCGTCAGGCTGTCGATGCGATCGAGAATGCCCCCATGGCCCGGCAACAGGGTGCCGGAATCCTTGATGCCGGCTTCCCGCTTGAACATGCTCTCGGCCAGATCGCCGAGCACGGAGGCCAGCACCGCCAGCAGGGAACAGAGCAGCACGGTGCCCATCTTGGCAGGCACGAAGCCCATGAACCAGGTCACGCCGATGGCCAGCAGGCTGGCGGTAAACAGCCCACCCAGCATGCCTTCGATGGTTTTACCCGGGCTCACGGCCGGTGCCAGCTTGTGTTTGCCGAACGCCTTGCCGAAAAAATACGCGCCAGAATCTGCCGCCCAGACCAGTCCCATCACGAACAGCAGGATCCAGGCCCCCATCATGGGGTCGTGGTAGAAGTTGTAACCGCGAATGGCCACCAGGGACCAGAAGAAGGGAACCAGGGTCACCAGACCGAACAGGGATTTGAGCCAGATGGATTCACGCCACAGCCTGGCGCTTTGCGGGTAGCGCAGCACCAGCAGCAGCCCCAGCAGCCACCAGCTGACGGCGGTCCAGAGCACGCCCATCACCAGCGGATGCAGTTGGGGGATCCAGAGTTGCTCCACGGGCACCCAGAACAGGCTGGCCCCCAGCAGCAGACAGAACACCAGCGGCAACCACTGTTGCGGCTGGGCAGTGACGAAGGCACTCCACTCACGGCTGGCCAGCAGAAAGACCAGGGCGGCGAGCAGGGCAAAGAATTTCAACGGCAGAAAAAACAGCGCCCCCAACACCAGGGGTACTAACAGTAATGCGGTAATAATTCGTTGTTTTAGCAAAAGAAACCTCTCTCTTGGGAGCGGGGTTTAGCCGGTCTGTTGCGCGGCGATCAATTCCCGGATCTGTTCACCCGTACACCCGAAGCGACGCTCGCGAGCAACGAAGGAGGCAACTGCCCCACTGAACTCGGCCTCGTCAAAATCGGGCCACAGGACCGGGGTAAAATAGAGTTCGGCATAGGCGAGCTGCCAAAGGACAAAGTTGCTGATGCGATGATCCCCGCCGGTGCGGATCAGCAGATCCACGGGGGGAAGATCAGCCATGCAGACATGACGACCCAATGCCGCCTCATCGACCGCCTCGGCATCCAGTTCACCCGCCGCCACGGCCCGTGCCAGGGTCCGGGCCGCCTGGGCGATGTCCCACTGACCGCCATAGTTGGCGGCGATATTGAGGGTCAATCCCTGATTGTTGGCGGTCAGGGCCTCGGCCTTGGCGATCTTGGCCTGCAGCCGCTCGCTGAAGCGGGCAGTGTCGCCAATCACCCGAAGGCGAATGCCGTTGCTGTGCAACTTGCTCACCTCGCGACCCAGCACCGTCATGAACAACTCCATCAGGGCGTTTACTTCCCCTTCCGGACGGCGCCAGTTCTCGCTGGAAAACGCAAACAGGGTCAGCGCCTCCATCTTGGCGCGGGCGGCAAAGGCCACGGCCTCACGCACGGATTTCACGCCCGCCTTGTGCCCGGAAACCCGCATCTTGCCGCGGTTCTGGGCCCAGCGACCATTGCCATCCATGATGATGGCGACGTGACGAGGCAAGGACGAGCTGGCGCTATCGCCTAGCGCTGCCAAAAGCGACATTCATTTCTCCCACAAAGACAAAAGCGCCGTGCAGGGGCACTACACGGCGCTCGTAATATACCTGTCGGAGGCTTAGATTTCCATTAGCTCCTTTTCCTTCACAACCAGGGCGTCATCCACCAGCTTGATGAAGGTATCGGTCAGCTTCTGGATCTCTTCCTGGGCGCGACGGTCGTCGTCTTCGGAGATCTCTTTCTCTTTCAGCAGGGCTTTCAGATCGGCGTTGGCATCGCGACGGATGTTGCGAATGGCAACCCGGGCACCTTCGGCTTCGGCACGGACGATCTTGGTCAGATCACGGCGACGCTCTTCGGTCAGCGGCGGCAGCGGCACGCGCAGAGTCTGGCCGTTGCTGGACGGGTTCAGGCCCAGATCGGAGGTCAGGATGGCTTTTTCCACCGCCTGGATCATGGAGCGATCGAAGATGGAGATGGAGAGAGTACGGGCATCTTCTGCCACCACGTTGGCCAACTGCTTCAGAGGAGTGGCAGCACCGTAATACTCCACCTGGATGCCGTCGAGCAGGCTCGGGTGAGCACGGCCGGTACGGATCTTGGACATCTGGGTCTTCAGCGACTCTACGCTTTTGCCCATGCGGTCCTTGGCGTCGTTTTTAATCTCGTTGATCACAGTGGTTTTCCTTTTGGCGAACGAGCCGACAGGCGGCTCGTATCTATCTTGTTGACTGGCGTAATGGACAAGCGAGCCTGGGGCTCACACTTGCCTTACTTGCTGGCCTGGTGGATCAGGGTACCTTCCGGCTCACCCATGATCACGCGGCGCAGCGCGCCCGGTTTGTTCATGTTGAACACCCGGATCGGCAGATCGTGGTCGCGGGCCAGGGTAAAAGCAGCAAGATCCATCACTTTGAGTTCTTTTTCAAGAACTTCATCATAACTCAGTTCCTGATAGAGCACGGCATCCGGGTTCTTGACCGGGTCATCGGTGAACACGCCATCGACCTTGGTGGCTTTCAGCACGACGTCGGCTTCGATCTCGATACCGCGCAGGCAGGCTGCCGAGTCGGTGGTAAAGAAGGGGTTGCCGGTACCGGCAGAGAAGATCACCACCTTGCCGGCGCGCAGCTGGCTGATGGCTTCGGCCCAGCTGTAGGAGTCGCAGACCCCTTGCAGGGAGATGGCCGACATCAGGCGGGCATTCACATAAGCACGATGCAGGGCATCACGCATGGCCAGGCCGTTCATGACGGTCGCCAGCATGCCCATGTGGTCACCCACCACGCGATTCATGCCTGCCTTGGCAAGGCCGGCACCACGGAACAGGTTGCCGCCACCGATGACCAGACCGACCTGAACACCCAGCTCAACCAGCTCTTTGATCTCTTGGGCCATCCGTTCCAGCACCGCCGGATCAATGCCGAAACCCTCGGATCCTTGCAGGGCTTCACCACTCAACTTCAGAAGAACACGTCTGTATGCAGGCTTGGGATTGGTACTCATGTCACTGATTCCTGGTCATATAAAGACCGCGACATAAGTCGCGGTCTGGGGAAACGGAAAAACCGGTTCGATTAGGCCTTCTGAGCGGCCGCGATCTGGGCTGCTACTTCAGCAGCGAAGTCGGTCTCTTGCTTCTCGATGCCTTCGCCCACTTCGAAACGGGTGAAGGAAACAACGTCAGCGCCTTCTTTCTTCAGCAGCTCGGCAACGGTCATGGAAGGATCTTTCACGAACGGTTGACCAGTCAGGGAAACCTCACCGGTGAACTTCTTCATGCGGCCTTCAACCATCTTCTCGGCGATCTCTTTCGGCTTGCCGGAGTTGATGGCGATGTCGATCTGGATTTCGCGCTCTTTGGCAACGACTTCAGCAGACACGTCTTCCGGTTTGACGAATTGCGGGCTGTTGGCAGCAACGTGCATGGCCAGATCTTTGGCCAGCTCGTCGGTACCGCCAACCAGCTTGGTGATAACACCGATGCGGGAGCCGTGAACGTAGGTGCCCAGGTTGTCACCTTCAACCAGCATCACGCGACGCAGGTTCATGTTCTCACCGATCTTGGCGATCAGGTTGGTGATGGTCAGCTCGACGGACTCGCCGTTGCCGAAATCGGCGGCTTTCAGCGCGTCAACGTCAGCGATTTTCTGGGTAGCAGCGATCTCGACGATCTTCTGACCCATGGCCAGGAAACCGGCATCCTTGGAAACGAAGTCAGTCTCGCAGTTCAGCTCGATCATGACGGCAACGTTGCCTTCGGTACGGGCGAAGATCACACCTTCAGCGGCGATACGGCCAGCTTTCTTGGCGGCCTTGGCCTGACCGGATTTACGCATGTTCTCGATAGCCAGCTCGATATCACCGTTGGCTTCTTCCAGCGCTTTTTTGCAATCCATCATGCCAGCGGCGGTGCGCTCGCGCAGTTCTTTTACCAGGGCGGCAGAAATGTTTGCCATGTCCAGTATCCTCGGTCTTGAATTGACAAGAAACAGGGGCCACAAGGGCCCCTGCTAACCAATTACATCAGCTTGGTTAATAAGGGCTTTTCAGTCCTTATCAATTACTCAGCTTCAACGAAGCCATCTTGTTCGGCTTGAACAACGATGTCCTGCTCGCGGGCTTCCAGAACGGTGTCAGCAGCAGCGTTCAGGTACAGCTGTACGGCACGGATAGCGTCGTCGTTACCCGGGATGACATAGTCAACGCCGTCCGGGTTGGAGTTGGTATCAACGATGGAAACTACCGGGATACCCAGGTTGTTGGCTTCTTTGATAGCGATGTGCTCGTGGTCGGCATCGACAACGAACAGAACGTCAGGCAGGCCGCCCATGTTCTTGATACCACCCAGGCTCTTCTCCAGCTTTTCCATTTCGCGAGTACGCATCAGCGCCTCTTTCTTGGTCAGCTTGTCGAAGGTACCGTCTTCGCTCTGGGTTTCCAGATCTTTCAGGCGCTTGATGGACTGACGAACGGTTTTCCAGTTGGTCAGCATGCCGCCCAGCCAGCGGTGGTTAACATAGAACTGGTCGCAACGCTCAGCGGCTTCTTTGACGGCTTCAGACGCGGCACGCTTGGTACCTACGAACAGTACCTTGCCTTTCTTGGCAGCTACGGAGCTGATGAAGTTCATGGCATCGTCAAACATCGGAACGGTTTTTTCCAGGTTGATGATGTGAACTTTGCTGCGGGCGCCGAAGATGTAGGACTTCATTTTCGGGTTCCAGTAACGAGTCTGGTGACCGAAGTGAACGCCGGCTTGCAGCATGTCGCGCATAGAAACTTTAGCCATTTTATACCTCTGTATTGGGGTTAGGCCTCCACACATCCCATATAACCGACCCGTTAAGGCACCCCGGCATATGTGTCGATGTGTGTGTGTTGTTGAGTAAGGGTGATGGCATGAGGACACGAGTTCCCCATTCCGGCGCGCTTTATACCATAACTTTGGTCATGACACCACCAGCCCGGGTGCTAAAAATGGATCCCGGACCATGGTGCGACCGCCTGATGACGTTGCGATGACGATCACACTGGAAGTAAACGGGGGTTGGGGATAAAATTTCGCCCTGATTGCAAACGCATCTATTTTTCATTACCTGGTTGTTGGGCATCGGCAGGATGCGCAATCAGGCCCCAAGAGAGATCCCATGTCCATTAAAATCAAGACACCGGAAGAGATTGAGAAAATGCGTGTCGCCGGCCAGCTGGCCGCCGACGTGCTGGTCATGATCGCCCCCCACGTCAAGGCGGGCGTCACCACAGACGAACTGAATACCCTCTGCCACGATTACATCGTCGACGTGCAACAGGCCATCCCCGCGCCGCTCAATTACCACGGCTTCCCCAAGTCCATCTGTACTTCAGTGAACGATGTCATCTGCCATGGCATCCCGAACCACAAGAAGCTGCGGGAAGGGGACATCATCAATCTGGATATCACCGTCATCAAGGATGGTTATCACGGCGATACCTCCGCCATGTTCATCGTGGGCCAGACCACCCCCCTGCGTCGCCAGCTCTGCAAGGTGGCCCAGGATAGCCTCTATGCCGCCATCAAGCGGGTGCGCCCGGGCATGTGCATCACCGAGATCGGCGCCGTCATCCAGCCCATCGTCGAGCAGGCAGGCTTCTCCGTGGTACGCGACTACTGCGGCCATGGCATCGGTGCCGAGTTCCACGAAGAGCCGCAGATCCTCCACTACCGCAACGGCGGCAAGCTGGAGCTGAAAGCGGGCATGTGCTTCACCATCGAACCCATGGTCAACAGCAAGAAGTACCACTGCAAGGTCAATCCGAAGGATGGCTGGACCGTGACCACCAAGGACGGCGGCGACTCCGCCCAGTGGGAGCACACCCTGCTGGTGACCGAGGATGGCTGCGAGGTCCTGACCCTGCGTCCCGACGACACTATCGAGCGTTTTATCCGCCACGTTTGACATTCAACCCCGGCCGCGCGCCGGGGTTGCTCTTTACCCGGCCCGACCGAGAGTGTGACATGCCATGGATGCCAGCCTGCTTTCTCCCCATCTGCTCCCAGACGATCAGCTCACCCGTGACAACTGCAAGGAGTACCTGAGCCGCTTTCTCGCCTGGCTGCACGAGCGCTTCGACGCCGGTGACAACATCATCGAACTGGTCGCCACCCGCTCCGAATACATGGACGCGCTGCTGACCAGGCTCTGGCACAAGTTCGGCTTCGACAGGACCGAGCTCACCCTGATCGCGGTAGGCGGCTATGGCCGCGGCGAACTCCATCCCCACTCCGATATCGACCTGCTGATCCTCTACGAAGGAGATGAACTGGACGAGGTGCTGGGGCTTCGCATCGGCGAGTTCATCACCCTCTTGTGGGATCTCAAGCTGGAAGTGGGGCAGTCGGTGCGCAACGTGGCCGAGTGCATCGAGCAGGGCCGCAACGACATCACGGTTGCCACCAACCTCATCGAGGCCCGTTACATCACGGGTCGCCTGGCGGGATTCGAGCAGTTGCAGGCGGCCACCCAGCCCCAGCACTTCTGGCCGAGCGAAGCCTTTTTTCGTGCCAAACGCGAAGAGCAGGCTCTGCGCCACCAGCAGTTTCTCGGCACCGCCTACAAGCTGGAGCCGGATCTCAAGAACAATCCCGGGGGGCTTCGCGACATCCAGACCCTGGCCTGGGTCGCCCGCCGCCACTTCGGCGCCACCACCCTGTTCGAGATGACCAGCCACGGTTTTCTCAACCGGGCCGAGTACCGGGAATTGCTCGACTGCCAGAACTTCCTGTGGAAGGTGCGCTTCGCCCTGCACATGGCCATCAACAAGGGGGATAACCGCCTCTTGTTCGACCGCCAGCGTACCGTGGCCCAGATGCTGGGGTTCGAGGGGGAAGGAAACGGCCCGGTCGAGCAGATGATGAAGCGCTTCTACCAGACGGTGCGGCGGGTGGCCGAGCTCAACGAGATGCTGCTGCAACTCTTTGACGAGGCCATTCTCGGCAACACCGCCATGGACGTGCGCCGCATCAGCGACGAATTCCAGCTGCGCGGCCGCCTCATCGATGCGGTGGACTCCGAGCTGTTCGGCCGGGATCCTGCCGCCATCCTGCGACTCTTCTACCAGATAGCCCAGCACCCGGAGATTGCCGGCATCCACTCCGCCACCTTGCGCCAGTTGCGCGAGGCCAGACGCACCCTCAACTGCTGGCTGCAAGATCTACCCGAGTGCCGCCGTCTCTTCATGGCGCTCCTGCGCCACCCCAACGGCATCGGCCAGCCCCTTACTTTGATGCACAAGTACGGGATCCTCGCGGCCTACCTGCCCCAGTGGAACCTCATCGTCGGTCAGATGCAGTTCGACATGTTCCACGCCTACACGGTGGACGAGCACACCCATCGGCTGCTGCAGAACATCCATCGCTTCCCGAATCCGGCCAGCCGCCAGACTCACCCGCTCTGCCACGAGGTGTTCACCCAGTTGCGCAAGCCCGAGCTGCTCAGCATCGCCGCCCTCTTCCACGACATCGCCAAGGGCAGGCGCGGCGATCATTCCGAACTCGGGGCCGTGGATGCGCTGGAGTTCTGCCAGTTGCACGGGCTGGATCGCTATGAGAGCCGACTGGTCGCCTGGCTGGTGCGCCACCATCTGCTGATGTCGGTCACCGCCCAGCGCCGCGACATCTACGACCCGGATGTGGTCACCGACTTCGCCCAGAAGGTGCGGGATGAATTGCACCTCGACCTACTCTATTGCCTGACCGTGGCCGACATCTGTGCCACGAACGACAGTCTGTGGAACGACTGGAAGGGCACCCTGCTGCGCGAACTCTACTTCGCCACCCAGAAGGCCCTGCGCCAGGGGTTGGAAAACCCGCCGGACATGCGCCTCAAGATCCGTGAAAACCAGCGCCAGGCCAGGCAGATCCTGACCCAGCGCGAGGTGCCACAGGAGGCGGTCACCGCCCTCTGGAACGACTTCAAGGCCGATTACTTCCTGCGCCACAGCCCGGAGCAGATCGCCTGGCACTGCCGCAAGATCATCGCCCACGGTGACAACCCGGCCCCCCTGGTGCTCATCGGCAAGCATCCCATACGGGGCGGTAGCGAGGTGTTCATCTATTGCCGCGATACCCCCAACCTCTTTGCCACCGTGGCCTCGGCACTTGATCAGAAGAACCTCAGCATCCACGACGCCCAGATCATGAATTCGCGCAACGACTACGTGCTCGACACCTTCATCGTGCTGGAGCCAAACGGCGAGCCAATCAGCCCCAACCGTACCGCCACCATCAAGAAGGCGCTGGAGAAAGCCCTTCAGGAGCCGGGCAAGCTGGTGCTGCGCAGCAAGCCCCTGTCCAGACGCCACCGCCAGTTCAGCGTGCCGACCAGGGTGGTCTTCCTGCCTCACAAGGGGGAAAACCGCCACACCCTGCTGGAGCTGACAGCCCTGGACACTCCGGGCCTGCTGGCCCGTATCGGTGCCGTGTTCCAGCAGTGCGGCCTCTCCCTCCATGCCGCCAAGATCACCACCATCGGTGAGCGGGTGGAGGACTTCTTCAGCCTCACCACCCTGGCCGGAGAGCCGCTGAACCCGGAGGAGCAGCAAGCCCTCGAGGAGAGGCTGGTCAATCAGCTCAACCCCCAGGAACCGGTTGGCGAGAGTGCCTGACACGCTCGGATGAAGCCTCGAAAGAGGCTTTTTGACGTATTGATTCCTCAATCAGAACAAATGGTTGGACCACTCAAGTACAATAAATCGCCCTGATTCTGAAGAAATCGGCGAGAGCCCTTAAAAACGATTGGAAAAGTGTGATACAACAAACAGAATTTTATAAAGGAAACCTGTCATGACCCAGTTGCAACAGACCATCGAAGCGGCCTTCGAGCGCCGTGACTCCATCACCCCCGGCTCCGTCGATGCCGCCACCAAGGCAGCCATTCTGGAAGCCATCGACCTGCTGGACTCCGGCAAAGCCCGGGTTGCCGAGAAGATTGCCGGCGAGTGGGTCGTCCACCAGTGGCTGAAGAAGGCCGTGCTGCTCTCCTTCCGCATCAACGACAACGGCATCATCAAGGGCGACGATGCCCAGTACTACGACAAGGTTCCCCTGAAGTTCTCCAACTACACCGAAGAGCAGTTCAAAGCTGCCGGTGTACGCGTCGTGCCGCCCGCGACTGCGCGCAAAGGCTCCTTCATCGCCCCTAACACCGTGCTGATGCCCTCCTACGTCAACATCGGCGCCTTCGTCGATGAAGGCACCATGGTCGACACCTGGGCCACCGTGGGCTCCTGCGCCCAGATCGGCAAGAATGTGCACCTCTCCGGCGGCGTCGGCATCGGCGGCGTACTGGAGCCACTGCAGGCCAACCCGACCATCATCGAAGACAACTGCTTCATCGGTGCCCGTTCCGAGGTGGTTGAAGGGGTGATCGTCGAGGAGGGCTCCGTCATCTCCATGGGGGTCTTCATCGGCCAGTCCACCCGCATCTATGACCGCGAAACCGGTGAAATCCACTACGGCCGCGTCCCGGCCGGCTCTGTGGTCGTTTCCGGCTCCCTGCCCTCCAAGTGCGGCAAGTACAGCCTCTACGCCGCCGTCATCGTCAAGAAGGTGGATGCCAAGACCCGCGCCAAGGTCGGCATCAACGCCCTGCTGCGTTCCATCGACGAGTAATCCACGCCGATGTCATCAAGGGCACCTCTGGTGCCCTTTTTCATGCCCGCTCTCATGGGTGGGCGCCAACTCCCCCCTGCCCCACCAGCACTGCACACCCCCATGAGACGATACCGCTTATGGCAGTGCTGGCAAGGCGTTCACCCCTCCCCTTGGCTCATTGATTAAAGAAGACCTTTTTGACACCAATTTGAATTTGGCGCGCCTGTCACAGGCAAGGCGTCCGGACTCGGGTAAGATAGAGGGGTCAGGATCGTTTCAAACCAAGGAAGCCCGATGTACGAGAATCTCAAGAGCCTGGGGATCCAGGAACCCACCTCGGTGGACAGCTACACCCTGCGCCAGGAAGCCAACCACGACATCCTCAAGATCTATTTCAAGAAGCAGAAGGGTGAATTCTTCGCCAAGAGCGTCAAATTCAAATACCCCCGCCAGCGCAAGACCATGCTGGTCGACTCGGGGACCCATGAGTACAAGGATGTCACCGAGATCAACGCCAACCTCAAATACGTGGTGGATGAGCTGGACAATCTGACCCAGGGCGGCCAGCCTTCCGCCGATCCGGACATCAAGCAGAAAATACTGCGCGACTTGCGTCATCTGGAAAAAGTGGTGCAGAACAAGATCAGCGAGATAGAACGGGATCTCGAAAAGCTTTAAGCCGGTCTGATGCAGCAAAGGCGCCCAAGGGCGCCTTTTTCATTGGATCACACCATACTGGCGCCGTCAGGAAAGTCCCCGCACATGTCCCGCCACCAAACGCAACCCAGCAAAAAGGGAGGCTTGCGCCTCCCTTTTCGGAACTCAGATATCGGAGCGACAATCAGTTGCTCTTCATCCAGATGTCCATTTCAGTTTTCAGGTTATCGGACTTGGTGCCGAAGATGGCTTGTACACCGGAACCCGCCACCACCACACCGGCGGCACCCAGCTTCTTCAGACCAGCCTGGTCAACCTTGGCCACATCCTTCACACCGACACGCAGACGGGTGATGCAGGCGTCCAGAGAGGCGATGTTCTCTTTGCCACCGAAGGCGGAGACCAGTGCAGCAGACATCTCGTCCTTGCTTTGACCGGCAGAGGACTCTTGGGCAGCTTCGTCTTCACGACCCGGGGTTTTCAGGTTCATGGCACGGATGACCACGGTGAAGACCACGTAGTAGATGACTGCGTAGACCAGACCCAGACCCACCAGCAGCAGCATGTTGTCGGCACGCGGAGATTGCACCACGAAGTCGATGAAGCCGTTGGAGAAGGTGTGACCGTGAACGACACCCAGCATGTTGGTCAGCACGTATGCCAGACCGGCCAGCAGGGCGTGGATGGCGTACAGAACCGGGGCCACGAACAGGAAGGAGAATTCGATAGGCTCAGTGATACCGGTCAGAAAGGAGGTCAGGGCAGCAGAAGCCATGATACCTACGATCTTGGCGCGGTTTTCCGGCTTGGCGGAGTGCGCAATGGCGAATGCAGCAGCAGGCAGACCGAACATCTTGAACAGGTAGCCACCCGCCAGCTGACCGAAGCCGTTGCCGGCAGCACGGGAAGCGTCATCAGCAGTCAGGAAGCAGGTCATGATGCCGTGTACGGTTTCACCGGCGGCGTTGACGCAGGTACCAGCCTGATAGAAGAACGGCACGTTCCAGATGTGGTGCAGACCGAACGGGATCAGGGAGCGCTCAACCACGCCGTAGATGCCGAAGGCCAGGACCGGGTTCTGGTTGGCAGCCCAGTCGGAGAAGGCACCGATGGCACCACCAATCGGCGGCCAGATGAAGGAGAGCACGACACCCAGACCGATTGAAACGAAACCGGTGATGATGGGCACGGCGCGCTTGCCGGCGAAGAAGCCAAGGTACTCTGGCAGCTGGATCTTGTAGAAGCGGTTGAACGCCCAGGCAGCCACGCCACCGGCGAGGATACCACCCAGCACACCGGTATCGATCTTCTCGACACCCATCACAGGCGCCATCACAGTCAGGGTGGCGGTCATGATGCCGTAGCCGACGATGGCGGACAGGCCGGACACACCGTCGTTATTGGTGAAGCCAAGGGCGACGCCCACGGCGAACAGCAGAGCCATCTGGCCGAATACGGAACCACCGGCCTGCTCCATCAGTTGGGAGACGATTTCCGGCAACCAGCTGAAGTGGGCAGCCCCCACCCCCAGCAGAATACCTGCAACGGGCAAGACCGATACGGGCAGCATCAGCGCCTTACCGACCTTTTGCAGATTAGAGAAAGCATTTTTTAACATGTGTGCGCTCCTGAATGGATTTTTTTCCGACAACGACTCAGGGCAGTTTATTGATGACGATGTGCTTCATTCGTCACTGCGCCAAGTGCGTTTTCCGGGTTGCTTATTTTGACCAGCAGAATATAACCCAGCGGGGGTGGAAATGCCTCTGTCGGAAACAAGGGAATAATAAATTTGGAGGAGAGATCACAAGATAATAAATAAGCAGAGAGGGGACTGTCTTGAATATTATTTCGTATTGTTATAGCTTCACCGCAAAAAGAAATAAACCACTTCAAAATAAATCACAAAGAAACCAAATAATACTTAGCGATACTTACTGTAACCAAATGTAACTTATTGCGGATTTATATTATCCAGTCTACCGATTAAAAAGGCCTCCAACAAGGGAGGCCTCCAATAAATATCGATTTTAATAAACCGAGATATTTAGTTCTTCTGTGAACGTTTCACTGCATCAATAAAGACCGATTTCGCCTTGGTTGAACCGGCACGCTCGGCTTCATTCACGAGTTGCATCGCCTTGTCGATGTCACCGGCCTTCACCGCTTTCTCGATCTGGGCGTTGTAGAAGCTCTCGGTCTCGCTCAGCATGGCGGGAGCCGGTTTGCTCGGCGCTGCGGCAACGGCTGCCGTGGTGGCCGCCGTCGCAGCCACGGCAGTGGTAGCAGGCTTGGCCTGGCTCATCGCCACTTTGTCGGCGTATTCAGGCTTGAACACGGCTTCCAGGCCTTGTCCCTTGGCCATGTCCGTGACCTTTATCTGTACCAGACCCCAGGGCGAATGCGGGATCACGGGGTCCTTGATATCCGGCTCGACCGTGCCGTTGGCACGGGCAAAGGCCTTGGCGGGGTGCAAGATGGTGGTGCTGCCCGCCGTCTCGTTGGCCGGCGCATAGACCACCATATAGGTTTCAGTGGCGGGATTGCCCGGCATGCTGCGGTCCACGAACACACGCCCCTCAATCCTGTCGTTGTCGAGCAGGTGGGCTGGTTGATAGGCAAAGACCGACTCACCCAGCACGCGAGTCACCTTGAACTGGGCATCCAGCATGATCACCTTGGGAACCAGGACCGTCTTGCTGACCTGGGAGGCCAGGGTGATGGCCAGATTGCCGGTATTGGCCGGCAGACGATAAGCGGCAAAATAGCTCATGCCCTCGTCAAACTGATAACTGGGCTGCTTGCCGTCGATGGCCAGCAGCGTCTCGCCTTCCGGCAGGGAGACATAATTGAATTCGTTGAACCCTGTGCAACAACTGGTTGCCTGGGAGAGCGCCTGCTTGGCCTGATCGGCATTACTCAGAATGGAGGCGTGCTCCTGCACGGGCACCACCATGCTACCGGAACAACCGGCCAGCAGCGCGGTAACCATGGCCGCGATAGACATCTTTACCAGTTTCATTCTTCTTATCTCCATAACCCGGTTGCCACATCATGCGAAACAAAACTGCCCCCATAAGGGGGCAGTGACTAACTTAACTGAAGATATTGCTTACCACCAGGCTTCTGCTTGTACGCCAACCTGATAGGTGTCTTTGGAGGTGTTGCCTTCAAAGGCGTTCTGGTCTTCGGTGTTCTTCAGGTAGGTGGCGAACACGCGGATTTCCGGACGGGCCCAGAAGCTGGAGCCGGCAGACCAGGCCTGAGCCAGGGTCAGCTTGTAAGCGCCATCTTTGTCGGTGGTACCGGAAGTGGACTTGTTCTTGTCCTGGAAGTAGCCGCCTTCGAAGATGGTCTTGTTGAAGTCATCCCACTTGTACATCGGGCGAGCGACGACAGACATGGTTTCGTACTTGTCGTTACCGTTCCACATCTCGTTGCCTACACCGTAGACCAGCTGGTGACCCATCTCCCAGGAGTTGCCCATCGGGATGACGCCCCAGTTGATGATACGGTAGCCATCGGCACCGGCTTTGGCTTCGGCACCGTACCAGGAGCCGTCACCGTAGAAGGCCATGGTCTTGGAGTAGCCTTCGGTACCGTACTGCAGCACGGTCTTGTTGAAGCCACCGAAGATGCCTTGAGTCAGTTCGGCAGTCAGCATGACGCCGTTCTTCATGTTGTCGTTCTTCAGATCTTTCTGGGCGTCGGTCTCATTGACCAGGGCATACATGGCGCCCACTTCCAGAGAGCCGTCCTGCCACAGCGGGATGCCGGCATAACGCACGTCCAGGGTGTTGACGTTCAGATCTTCGTTCTTCTGGTAAACCGGATCACCGTTGCCATCTACACCGGTCTGGGTGTACTGACCGAAGACATCACCCGCGCTGCGGTCGTTGCGGACCCAGGCCAGGGAGAGCTTGCCAGGACCAGCCTGGATGCCTTCGATACCGGCACCGGCACCGGAGATGTTCCAGTAGTAGAAGTCAGAGATGTGGATGTCGTGACGTTGGTAGTAACGCTTACCGGCCCACAGAGTGGCTTCCGGCGCGAAGCCCAGCAGCCCCTTGGCTTGCACGTTGAACTGACGCAGGGCGAAGTCGGAGTCACCGTTGCACTGCTTGGCATCGAAGTTACAGACGGTGCCGGTACCTTCCCAGTCGTTGGAGCCGTTGGACGCCATGGCGAACATGGAGTCTACGTAGAAAGTCTTGCCATCTTTGTTGAAGACTTCCTGACCCAGCTGGACTTCGCCGTAGGTATCATTTTCGTTACCCAGACGACCAACCTTGTTGACGTTGTATTTGACCATGTCCCCGTCACCGGAAACACCGACACCTGAACGGAAGTAGCCGTGGAAATCAACGGCGAAGGCGGCTTGGGAAGCCAGGGCTGCGGTTACTGCTGCAGCGATCGGGAGCCACTTTGCTTTCATTTTCATTTTCCTTATTCCCGCTGAGAGGAGTGTGATCCTGATATTCAAGTTCTTATCACCGGAAAAACGTTTTGGTGATAACCGAGGTCGATTATATGTACCCAAATTCCCTGCAAACATGAGCTGATTCACAAAACGATGACAAATCGCACGCCACCCGCAACCGCAGCAACAACAACCCAATAAACTTTCACTTTATGGCATTAAAAACCCCATGAACAACAAAAAGAGGAGCAACAACACCAAAGAAAGCGCTTTCAAATATTAATTCGCGACGAGAGTTAAGTGATAAATCCGTGTCGCAGTAGCAAAAACATGACTGAAATCGCTTTCAATGCGGAACTTTTAATTTTTCAATTTGTCGTGGGTGATGATGAATATGGCCAACCGGTTATCATCATTGGCGAGAAAAATAACCGGACGAAAGAGAGGATATATTTGGGGGCTGAGGCGTGACGCCCCAAAAATAAAACACCCCCGTCAGCACACTCACGGAGGTGAATTTATTCTCGGGGAGAAGGGTCTGGCTACAGTCTATTTTCCCAGGTTTTCAACCAGGCCAGCGCTGCCACTTCAGGCTCATCTTCTACCGTCGCATCGATTTCCAGGCGCACAACCAGTGGCTCGGCAGCCAGCTCCTGCAACAGAGCATCCAGCGTTCGCCCCGCTCCGCAGAAGTGTTCATAGCTGCTGTCTCCCATGGCGATGAGGGCATAGCGCCATCCCTTCATATAAGGAGCACGATCGGCCAGGGCACTGGCAAAGGGCTGCAAATTGGGCGGTATATCCCCCTGCCCCGTGGTGGCGGTCACGATGAGCAGAAAGCGGGAGGCATCGATGTCGGTCAGCGCCGCGTCATCGAAGATCTGGCAGACATGGCCATTGGCTTGCAGGTGGTCACAGAGGGTCTCGGCCACCAGCATGGCAGAGCCGTAGACGGTGCCGACCAGGATGTCGATCTCGGCCATCAGCGACTCCTCAGGGACAGATATTGGACCCGGCAAGACCGGGATGGGTAGGAAGAGCCCCCCTGAACAGGCGGGGGGCACGCGATTGGGCAGGCGATATCTCGTTGAGCCATAAGTCATTCCTCTGACGTACCTGGGCTACAGCATGCCACAGCCCGGTCAGAGGCAACAGATGGAAAGAGGCTCAGGCGCCGTAGTCTTGCTCGCTGGCAGGCCAGCCCAGACGGGCGAACAGACCCAGCACCTCGGGGCCCAGGGGCGCCTGGATCCGCATCGGCACCTTGAGCACCGGATGCTCGAAGCTCAGACGGTGCGCGATCAGCAGCAGGCGGTCGCACCCGTAATGCTCGCGAAAGAAGCGGTTGTGCCGGCCATCCCCGTGGGTGGTATCACCAACGATGGGGTGGAACAGGTGATCCAGATGGCGGCGCAGCTGGTGCTTGCGCCCCGTCTTGGGAAAGAGGCGGACCAGGCTGTAGCGACTGGTGGGATGCTTCTTGGAGACGGCGAAGGGCAACTCGACCTGATGCAGACGACGAAACGCGGTCACCGCCTCCTGGGCGGGGCGATCCGGGTCGCTGAAGGCATCGGCAATCTTGTCCAGCTGCTCCTTGAGCGGATAGTCGATGAGCCCCTCTTCGGGGGCCCATCCCCGCACCAGTGCCAGGTACTCCTTGTGGACCTGACGGGCAGCAAAGGCCTCGGTCAGGGTACGGGCCACGGCAGGATCGAGAGCAAACAGCAGCACACCCGAAGTGGGCCTGTCCAGTCGGTGCACGGGGTAGACATGACGACCCCCGATCAGATCCCGGGTCATCTGCATGGCGAAACGGGTCTCGGCCTTGTCGAGCCAACTGCGGTGCACCAGGAGACCGGACGGTTTGTTCACCGCCACCAGCCAGTCATCCTGATAAAGCAGTGTCGGCTGCAAGGCATCCGCTGTCCGGGTCTGCTCGTCCATCATTGTTCGACCACTTTGCCGGAGAGCAGCAGATCGAAACGGGCGATCAGACGAAGCAGGGCCTCGACCTCCGCCAGCTCCTCTTTATAGACCTCACTCGCCATGGGATAGAGGGAGACGCTGGTCGGCAGCGGAGCCTGCAGCAGCACCAGCTGCTCCATGCGCGGGATCAGCACGAACTGCAGCCATTGATCGAAACTCAGGGTATCGACACAAAACGGCAGCTCGCTTGCCAGCGCCTCGCTCCCCGGATGGTCGGCTTGCCAGCGTTCCAGACGTTGCAACTCGGCAGTCAGCTCTCCCAGCAGACCGGCAACCAGCAGATATTGATTCATCTCGCTCACTTCCTCATCGCGGGCCCGGTCTGCGACGGGGCCCCACTCAATACGGCCATCAAAAAGGGGCGCTACTATACACCGACCCCGCAATGGCTGCCATGTTGCCGTCACCTTAATCCCCTGCATCACCGCCTCTGGCTATCTGGTGCAGCCCCCTTATAATCGCCCGCATTATCTTCAAGCGGGATCTCTTCATGTCTTCCATCAACACCCTGACCGAGTTTCTGACCCAGGCCGATACCCAGTTCCAGCTGTTCGATCTGGGCCGCCAGGTGCGCCCGCTCCCCAGCGACCTCTTCGTGCGCATCGAGCAGCAGCAGGAGCCCTACCCCTGGCCGTTGCAGCAGCACGCCTGGCTCGGCGTGCACTTCTTCCAGCCGACCGAATCCAGACACTACCTCTGGTTCCTCAAGTTCGCCCTTGATGAGCGCGGCCTGCTCATCTCCAGCGGCCCTAAGCATTTCATGGATCAGGTGGTAGAGACTCTGGGCTACAAGCTCACCGGTGAACTGGACGAAGAGAAGGCCCAGCGTCTGGCGGACAACCCCTACACCTTCCGTCCGGCCGAGGCCAAGATGGCCAGTGTGCACGCCAAACTGGCCCGCCAGCTGAAACAAGCCCCTTCCGCTTACTACGAGGCCCTCTGCCACTATCTGGCGGCACCGGGGGAAGAGGGGTGGCAGGCCCTGGGACTGCAAGGGTTTGCAGATCTCGCGGAGCGGCTGCAGGTTGAACGCAACCTGGCACTGGTCTGCAAGGCCTTGCCCGTACTGCCGCAGGCCCCCCTCTACGCCCTGTGCCAGAGCCTGGAGAACGCCCCCCTGCCTCCTGCCCTGCAAGGCGCATTGCTGGAGCGCATCGGCAAGGAGCAGGAGTGCGCCGAGCCTGACCCCGAAACCCTGGCCTATCTGTGCCGGGCACTGGCCTCCTGCCCGGGCAACGGACTGCGCACCAACAAGCTGCTGACCCTGCTGCAAACCCGGCCAAGCCCCTCCCTGCTCCTCGCCATCGCTGGCCGCCTCTGGCCCGATCTGAAACACCCCGAACTGCTCGGCCTGTTTCTGGAGCAGCTCGCCCTGCAACCCACCCAGTTCTTCAACCAGGTATTTGCCGAGCTCGTCACGCTACCGGCCTTGCGCAATGATATGCTGGCAAAACTGCGTGACCCCGAACGCAGCGAGGCCCTGGGTCTGGCCATCGGTCGCCTGTTCGCTGCCACCTAGGCCCGACACAACGGCCCTGTTGCCTGAGGTGAACAGGGCCCAACACACATCACAGAAGGAACCCGCTGATGGGAGAAATGCTTGGGATCTTGCTGCTCGGCCTCGTTGGCTGGGCCTTCTGGCAACAGCGCCGCCAAGCGGAGCTGGCCTGGCAATACATGCGCCGCTACTGCCAGCACCACGACCTGCAACTGCTGTCGCTGGCGCGGACACACCGTGCCCTGGGGCACAAGCCCCTGCGCCTGCTCACCTACTACCAATTCGAGTTCTCCAGCGACGGAGAGAGCCATTATCAGGGACAGCTCTGCATGCAGGGGCTGCATGTCGCCGGTGTCGAGCTGCCACCCCATCGTCTCCCCTCCTAGATTTGAGAGCACGGGGGCTGGCTATACTCTTCCACAACCCCCTTCCAAGGAGTACCGACATGGAATTGCTCACCCATGACATGGCCGCCCTGTTTGCCCAGCTGGGGCTGGCCAGTGACGACATCAGCCAGCAGCGTTTTATCCGCGACCATCCCATCGATCGCCATACCCAGTTGCCCGACGCGCCGTTCTGGACTCCTTCCCAGGCAGGCTTTCTGCGCGATGCCCTCAGCCACGACGCCGACTGGGCGGAAGCCATCGACCAGCTGGATGTGATGCTGCGCCAGGGGACCTGATCCCCGCACTCCCGGCGGCCAGCGTTGGGTAGACGCGGAGCCGCCAATCCCCTCCCTCTCGCCACCCACGCCCTTCGCTCCGCTTTCCTGATGGACAGGCTTTGATTAAGCTCTGTGCCACTATCCACCCGCAGCAAGACGGCCGTGCAGGAGCCAAGATGTCAGCCCAAGAGATCATCCAGATAGCCAACGAACTCAGTGCCAGGGGGATCACCCCCTCTACCGCCATGGTCAAGGCCCGCCTCAGCCATCCCGTGCCCATGGCCGAGCTGCTCAAGGTGCTGAGCCAGTGGAAGCAGCAACCCCAGCCCGCGTCGACAGCGCCCGCCCCCGCCATTGTCCCCGAGGCGTCCCCCTTGGCCACGGAAAGCGTCACTCTTCAGCAACTGAGCGAGCAGCTCGCCCGGCTGGAGCAGAAGGTCGATCGCCTCACCGATCTGCTGCTCAACCAGAAGCCGGATTGACCCATCGCCATGTATATCCTCGAACTCACCTTTGAGTGCTACCGCGATACCTCCCTCGGGGAGGCCGAACGGGCCATCGTCCACTACCTCGACATGCTGCGCTATCAGGGGCAGATCCTGGGGCGGGAGTTTCCCACCAGCATGCACGAAGGCTATTTCGTCAGCCGGGTGGTCTGCCCGGAGCAGGACAGCCTGCACCCTGACAACCAGAGCGAGCTGGTCGCCCTTGCCGAGCAAGGTCTGCACCAGGCGGGCCTGCTCGCCCCCAAACTCCACCTGCAAGGGGCGGATCTGCTCTCGGACAGCACGGACCCGTGCGCAGAGCAGGGGGAGCGTCCCAGTTGGATGCTGCTCTACACCAGCTTCCTGCACAGTTGCTCTCCCCTGCGCTGCGGCGACCACTTCGCCCCCATCCCGCTCTATCGGCTGCCCGCCGTCGCCAACGGTGACCACAAGCAGATCATCAAGTGGCAGGAAGATTGGGAAGCCTGCGATCAGTTGCAGATGAACGGCTCCATCGCCGAACACGCCGCCCTGCACGAAATCGGCGAGGTGGGCAGCCGCCTTCATCGCCGGGGCAGCGATCTCGCCAGACGGCTGGAGGTCCTGAGCGGCATCCCCACCTATTACTATCTCTACCGGGTAGGTGGCCTGAGCGCTACCGAAGAGCGGGCTCGCCCCTGCCCTGGCTGTGGTGGCCCATGGGCGCTGGCCGCCCCCCTGCACGAGATCTTCGACTTCAGGTGCGAGCCTTGCAGGCTGGTGTCCAACCTCTCCTGGGACTTCAAGGAGTAGGTGCCCACCGCGCACAATGGCGCATTAAAAAGAGAGGGCCTTGCCAGGTGGCAAGGCCCTCTCTTTTGGGGCATCACTGGGGCAAGGTTTCCAGTCGCGCCAGAAAGGCCGGCAACGAGGGAGCCAGCGTCAGGCGCCGCCCGGAGTCCAGCCACTCCAGCCACACCTGGCCGCTCTCGTTATCGAGGGACACCAGCGTCATCTCGTTGCGGGTCGTGGCAATGAAGAGTGAAGGGGATCGCTTCAACTTGCGCAGCATCAGCAGGTGGCCGATGAGGTTCTCCTTGAGCAGATCCAGATCGGCGTCGTTCCACGGCAGGATGAGTTCGATGCGCAGCCCCTTGAAAGAGCAGGGCAGAGGGCGGCTGAACCAGTGGCCAAACAGGGCGATGGCGCTGGGATGCAGGGTCAGCTCCAGGGCGTTCGCCATGGCCGTGAAGTCGGCTGCCTGCTCCCGCTGGAACGGACGCCAGGCGACCCGCCCCTCCCTGGGTTCATCCAGCTCGCAAGGAGAGCGCCAGTCGGCCTCCCAGTCACACAGGGGCAGCCCCCGCCTTCCTTCGCCATCGCGCTGCCAGCGTAAAAAGAACTGCTCCAGGGCAGACAGGACTTGATCCGACATCGATATTCCCCACAATAGCGGCCTCTGATGGCCGCAAGTACCTGATCGAAAAATCGGGCCATTGCACCATCAAACCCTTTATCAGACAAGCGTGAGCAAACCAGCATGAGCAAACAAGAGAGATACGCCGGCGCCAGTGCGCTGCAAGGCCTGAGCCTGGGGCAGCAGTCAGCCTACATCAGCCAGTACACCCCGAGTCTGCTGCAGCCCGTGCCACGCAGCCTGAACCGCGACGATCTTGGCCTGAGAGGTGAACTGCCGTTCCAGGGTTGCGACGTCTGGACCCTGTATGAACTCTCCTGGCTCAATGCCAAAGGCAAGCCCGTGGTTGCCATCGGGGAGGTCTTTGTGCCTGCTACCAGCCCGAATCTCATCGAGTCCAAGTCGTTCAAGCTTTACCTGAACTCCTTCAACCAGACCCGCTGCGACTCCCTGGAGGCAGTGCAAGCGCTGTTGGTTCAGGATCTGAGTGGCTGCGCTGGTGCCCCGGTGAGCGTCACCCTCTTCACCCTCGACCAGGCCCCCCACCAGATAGCCCAGCTGCCCGGTGAGTGCATCGACAGCCTGGATATCGAGGTGGATGGCTACGAGTTTGACGCGACCCTGCTGCAAGGGGCCGCCGGTCGCGAGATCGTGGAGGAGACCCTGCACAGCCACCTGCTCAAGTCCAACTGCCTGGTGACCAGCCAGCCGGACTGGGGATCCGTGGTGATCCACTATCGCGGCCCGCGTCTCGACTGGGAGAAGCTGTTGCGCTACCTCATCTCGTTCCGCCAGCACAACGAGTTCCACGAGCAGTGCATCGAGCGCATCTTTACCGATCTCAAGCACTTCTGCGCCCCGGAACAACTGACCGTCCATGCCCGTTACACCCGCCGCGGCGGCCTGGACATCAACCCCTTCCGCAGCGACTGGGAGCCAGTTCCGGCGAACCTGCGCCTCATTCGCCAGTAATCACCGGCGCCGCCATCCTGCGGGCTGCGGCCCGCTGCGCATCACCTCAGTAAACTCTGGACGGGCGGGGGTGGGCTTGGATAACATGCCTGCACCTCCGTGCCGTTCTTAATCCAATGAATCAACTGTTTTTTCTGGCAATGATGATGTCCTCCCTGTCGGCTCCTGATCTGGATCTGGCCAAGGAGCAGTTGTCCATCGACCTGCAGCAGGCCCAGACCCTGGTGCTGACCGATCCCGCCAGATGTGCCCAGATTGCCACCTCCTTCCTCGAACGCACGGCCAACAATCCCAAGCAGATCATCAGCAACCGTCAGGAGTACGGCTATCGCGAGCCGATGCTGAACTACGGTACCGCCACCCAGACCACGGGCGCCTATCTGCTCAAGGGGGAGTGTCTGCAGCAGCTAGGGCAGTTCGCACCGGCACAGGAGTCCTTTGAGCAGGGCATCGCCATGGCCGAGAAAGAGCAGCAGTTCGAGCTGCAGGCCCATGGGCTCTATCTGCTGGTTCGAAGCCGCAACCTGCAACAGCATACCCATGGCGCCGCGGCCCCCCTGCTCGACAAACTCGACAAACTGCTGGCCAATCCCGACCTCAAGGAGAGCCAGTTGCAGGTCTACAGCCGCTTGCTGCGCGTCAACGCCAGCATAGAGGAGCGGCAATTCGATCTCGCCAAACAGCAGCTGGCCGATACCCGCAAATGGGCGGATCACGCCAAACAGCCTCTGGCCAGGGCCTGGACCAGCGCCGTGGGCGGGGATCTCTATCAGGCTCTGGGTCAGCCCCAGCTTGCACTGGGGGAGTACATCGAAGCACAACAGCAAGCCAAGCCCCTGCAGGATCCCCTCTTCCTCGGCCTGCTCTCGAACCAGATGGTCAGCCTCTATCAGGAAGAGCAGGAGCCACAAAAAGCGCTGCAATACGCCAGCGAGGCGGCCAACTATTTTCATGCTCTCGGCAATCCTTCCATGCTGA
The DNA here is from genome assembly GCF_040908425.1 of Aeromonas sp. R2-1. NCBI lineage: Bacteria > Pseudomonadati > Pseudomonadota > Gammaproteobacteria > Aeromonadales > Aeromonadaceae > Aeromonas > Aeromonas sp. R2-1. The sequence goes on along the minus strand of NZ_JBFODR010000007.1, from coordinate 120,222 downwards.
GCGACGCCCTGATCGTGCTCGCCCGCCTCAACCGCGATCAGGGCGAGATGAACATGGCGCTGGTCTATTTCTTCAATGCCCTCGACCTGCTGGATGAGAGCAGCAACCGCACCCGCATCGCCCACCTCAAGTTCGAGATAGGCAAGACCTACCTGCAGACCGGCAATCTCAACCTGGCGCGAAACTACCTGAACGCCGCACGCCAGTCCCATGAGCTGGGGGATGACAAGGAGTCGCTCATCGACACCCTGCTGTTGCTGGGAGAGCTGCACCTCAAGCAGCAGGAGGCGGGCATCGCCATCCTGCAGTTGGAGAACGCTCTCACCCTGGCCAACCGGATTGGGGACATCCGGCGCCAATTCGAGATCTTCCGCCTGCTCTCCGTCGCCTATGAGCAGAAGGGTTACCTCCAGCAGGCCCTGGAGAGCTACAAGAATTACCACCAGCGCAGCGAACTGGTTCGCCAGCAACAACTAGCGCTGGAGCAGGAGGCAGTGCGCGACAACTACGCCCAGGTGGAGCGGGTGCAACAGGTCAAGGAGCTGGAACAGCAACTCGACGCCAGCCAGCACCAGCAGGAGCGATACCTCTGGACCAGCGTCAGCACCGGGCTGCTGCTGGCACTCTTCATCTATCTGTTCTTCACCCTCTGGCTGAAACTGCGGGTCGCACGCCTTCATGCCAAACAGCTGGGAGAGGCCCTGCTGGTAGAGCCGCGCAGCGGCCTAGCCAACTGGCAGCGACTGATGAGCCGCTGGCCACGGGAGATGGCCAAGCGCCAGCAGAAATCCGAGCGCTGGTACCTGAGCGAACGCCCCACCAGCGAATTTGACGACAAGCTGCACTACCTGCTGTTCCGGGTTCCCTTCCTGATCAACAGCCTGGAGCAACACGGCTATCAGGTCAGCCGCGAGATAGAGCAGGCCTTCGGCCGCTACGTCAACGAACTGACCCCGCAGGATGGCCGCATCTACGACCTGCGCGAAGGCCACCTGCTCTATGTGGTGCCCCAGCGTCACGTGGCCCAGTTACATCAGCTGGCCCAGACCCTGCTCGACACCCTGGCAGCCTTCCCCTGCGAGCACCCGCTGGACAGGCGCATCAGCCTCGGCATCGTCAGTCATCCCTTCCTGCCCAAGGCGGCCATGGCCCTCGATCACCACGGCCTGTTCGATCTCTGCTACCTGGCCCTCTCGGGTGCCATTCAGCTCAGCGAAAAATGCCAGCAGAGCGTCTGGCTTGAGCTGGCTGCCATCGATTGCCAGCAGGCCGCATTTTTTAACGGAGATGTGTGGCAATGCTGCTTGATGGCAATTGACAAGGGACTGGTAAAAGTAAATTCTTCTCATGAAAAGCAATGGGTTAACTGGCTTGCGCTTTCACGGACGAAGGTTGCGGACAATCCGTGACAAAAAGGTACTCAACGGGGTCTTTGATTGGCTTTCTGTTGCTGGACGAAACAAAAACGATAATGACAACAGGGCGACCTGAAGAATGAATGATATGGCTGCCGTAACAGGACAACTGGCAAGACTCAGGGAATCCCTCCAGCAGAAACAGCAGGAGCTTGACGGCATGGCGAGCTTCTCCGATGCCGAACGCACCCGCAGTATCCAGTTCATCGGCAAGCTGATGCAAGCCTGTCGTGGCCACGATCGCGAGCTCGACAACCGGCTCGCCAAGCTCAAGCAGAAACTTGAAGGCAACCCTCCGCTCACCTCCATCGATGCCGATCTGATCGCCATCGAGAAGCTGTTGCAGCAGCACAGCCACACCATGGAAGAGTCCATCAGCCTGACCCGGGCAGCCATTGATCTCGGCAGCAAACAGCTCAAAACCATCAAAGGGTTTCCGGAAGATACCCGCCGCGCCCTCAAGGAGTTTCTCGCCAGCCCGGAGAGTTACGGCATCGGCGATCACCAGAAGAAGGTGATCCGGCTGCTGGAGTTCTACCAGCAGGCGATCAAGATCCAGCTGCTGCCGCGCAAGCCGCTGATCCCCCCTTCGGCGGAGATCCCCACCGAGCTCTCCAGCCCGGCCCCTACCGACTCCTTTGACGTCAAGGCACATGCCCAAATTTCAGACGAGTTGCAGCGTCTCATCACCGAGCTCGACTTTGCCGGCGCCGTGGGCGAGAGCCTCGCAGACATCCGCCGCCAGTTGCTCGGGGGCATCACCCCTGCCCTGCTGGCCGAAGTCTGCCTGCAGATCATCGAACTCATCATCGAGGGTACCCGGGAAGAGCGCAAAGCCTCCCAGGCGTTTCTCAGCACCCTGAACGAGAGCCTCTCCTCGGTCCATTACAGCTTTACCGAATCCCTGGATGAAGGGCGGGCGCTGCAAAATGCCGCCCATCTCAGCGGACAGGCGCTGGAGCGGGAACTCGCCGCCATCGATCGCGCCATGGCAGCCCATGACTCGCCACAAATACTCAGGGGCGCCATTTCTGGGCATCTGGACACCATCCGCCGGCTGCAGCAGGAGCGGGAGGAGATGGCCAACCGCGAGCGCCACCTGCTCACCCACCTCTCCAACATGGAAGCCAAGCTCAGGTTGATGAAGGACGAGACCGCCGAGTACAAGAAGCGGCTCACCATCCAGAAACACAAGCTCTTCCTCGACAGCCTGACCCAGGTACACAACCGGGCGGCCCTGGACGAGCGGCTCGAGCTCGAATACAAACGCTGGCTACGCTATGGCACCCCCCTGTGCCTGGCCATCATCGACATCGACCACTTCAAGCACATCAATGACAACTACGGCCACATGGCCGGCGACAAGGCATTGAAGGTGGTTGCCAAGGCCCTGCAGAACGCCTTGCGCGACACCGACTTCATCGCCCGCTTTGGCGGTGAGGAGTTCGTGGTCCTGCTGCCGAACATCAATCCGGACAAGTACCAGAAGCCGCTGGAGAACCTGCGTCAGACCATCAAGAGCATCCCGTTCCGCTTTCGCGATGCCAGGGTCGAGATCACCATCTCCATCGGTGCCACTCTGTTTCGGACCGGCGACCATACCACGGATGCGTTCGAGCGCGCCGACAAGGCGCTCTACAGTTCCAAGCACTCCGGCCGGGATCAGGTCAATCTCGCCTGAATCCGCTTTGAGGGGCGGCTAAAAAAGCGGCAAACGCACAGTCCCCCTATTCCCCTGCCCACCCCCTTGCCTCTACTATCGAACCCGAGGGATGCCAAAGCATCCCGTTTTCTCCCCAGGGAAAGCACAACGATAACAAGCGAGTGAAAGGGGAAATTATGATTACACACATCAATCCCGTGGGCAGCATGGACCTGCTGTCCCAGCTCGAGGTGGATCGCCTCAAGCAGACGGCCTCCAGCGATATCTATCAACTGTTTCGCAACTGCTCGCTGGCGGTCCTCAACTCCGGCAGCCATACCGACAGTTCCAAAGAGATACTGGAACGTTTCAAATCCTTCGATATTCACGTGATCCGGCGCGAGCGCGGGGTCAAGCTCGAGCTGTTCAACGCCCCCGAGCACGCCTTCGTCGACGGCGAGATCATCCGCGGCATCCAGGAGCACCTGTTCTCCGTGCTGCGGGACATTCTCTATGTGTCGACCCAGCTCGAGTCCAATCGTCTGGTCAACCTGACCAGCTCCACCCATATCTCCAATGTGGTGTTCGCCATCCTGCGCAACGCCAAGGCGATCCTGCCCGGCGCCGATCCCAACCTGGTGGTCTGCTGGGGCGGCCACTCCATCAACGAGGTGGAATACCAGTACACCCGGGCGGTGGGTAGCGAGCTGGGTCTGCGCGAGCTCAACATCTGTACCGGCTGCGGTCCGGGTGCCATGGAGGGCCCCATGAAAGGGGCCGCCGTCGGCCACGCCAAGCAGCGGGTGCGCAACGGCCGTTACATCGGTCTCACCGAGCCTTCCATCATCGCCGCCGAACCGCCGAACCCCATCGTCAACGAGCTGGTGATCCTGCCGGACATCGAGAAGCGGCTGGAAGCCTTCGTGCGTCTGGGTCACGGCATCATCATCTTCCCGGGCGGGGTCGGCACTGCCGAGGAGCTGCTCTACCTGCTCGGCATCATGATGCACCCGGCCAACGATCGCCAACCCATCCCCATCGTGCTGACCGGCCCGAAAGAGAGCGCCGACTACTTCCGCGCCATCGACGACTTCGTCAAGGCGACCCTGGGGGAAGCCGCCACCAGTCTCTACCGGATCATCATCGGCGATGCGCCCGAGGTGGCCCGCGTGATGAAGGAGGCGATGCCGAAGATCCGCGAATACCGCAAGTCGGTGGGAGATGCCTACTCCTTCAACTGGTCCCTGCGGATCGAGCCCGAGTTCCAGCTGCCGTTCGAGCCGGATCACGCCAGCATGGCCAGCCTGGATCTGCATCGCAACCAGCCGCCCCAGCTGCTGGCAGCCAACCTGCGCCGCGCCTTCTCAGGCATCGTCGCAGGCAACGTCAAGGAAGGGGGCATCAGGGCCATCGAGAAGAAGGGTCCCTTCAAGCTGCACGGCGACAAGGAGCTGATGCACCTGATGGACAGGTTGCTGGAAAGCTTCGTCAAGCAGCAGCGCATGAAGCTGCCGGGCAGCCAGTACGTTCCCTGCTACGAGATAGTCAAATAGTCGGGACATCACAATGCACCGCACCGGAGGGGCCCATGGGCCCCTCTTTCATTGACTGGTCTTCTACGGGGTTAGCAGGAGACGCCACCATTGTTACAATGGCAATCCCCGACGCCCGGAGTGCCCCATGCCACACCTGCTCATCATCGATGCCCTCAACCTCATCCGCCGACTGCACGCGGTGCAGAGCCAGCAGGGACTGACCCCGGCTCAGGCCCTGCTCGCCACCCGTGCCAACCTCATCAACACCTGCAAGAAGCTCCTGGCGGCCAGCGAGCCGACCCACGCCATCGCGGTCTTTGACGGTGAGGTCCACAGCTGGCGCAAGACGCTCTATCCCCCCTACAAGGAGGGCCGCACCCCCATGCCGGATGAGCTGAGAGAAGGGCTTGCCGACCTGCAGGACGCCTTCTGGGAGTGCGGTGTGGATGCCCTGCTCTCCCAGACCGACGAGGCGGACGATCTCATCGCCACCCTGGCAAGCGGCATTGCCCAGCACGGCGCCAGCGCCACCATCATCTCCACCGACAAGGGGTTCTGCCAGCTCATCTGCCCGCAGATCCGGGTGCGGGATTACTTCAACAAACGCTGGCTGGATGCCGCCTTCGTCCAGCAGCAGTACGGCGTTACACCGACCCAGCTTGTGGACTTCTGGGCCCTGACCGGTATCGGCGGCTCCAACATCAAGGGGGTGCCCGGCATCGGCCCCAAGACCGCCACCCAGTTGCTGCAGCAATACGGGGACCTGGCTGCCATGCTGGAGGCCTGTGAGCGGGAGGATGCCACCAGACCCCTGCTCAAGCTGCGCCAGCACCGGGAAGAGGCCCTGCTGGCCCAACGCCTGGTCCGGCTGCAGCACGATATCCCGCTCGGGTTCAACCTGCGGGAGATCCGCTACCCTCCCGTCCCTGATGCCGGGGCGTGATCCCCAGCACACCATTTCCCAGGACAGGCCGTACCTGTTGACATAAATGGGTAAAATGTAAAGAAACATGGAGGATGTGGTGCAAAAATGGTATAAAGCCGACGAATCCTCCCCCTCTGTTCCCTAGAAGTGGATACGCCTCATGTCAAAAAGAAAGATTACCGTCATCCCGGGCGACGGCATCGGCCCCAGCATCATCGAATCCGCCATCCAGATCCTGACCCACGCGGGTTGTGACTTCGACTACGAATACGCAGACGCCGGTCTGGTAGCCCTGGAAAAACATGGCGAACTGCTGCCCCAGGCCACCCTCGACCTGATCGAGAAGAACAAGGTCAGCCTGAAAGGCCCGCTCACCACTCCGGTCGGCGGCGGCTTCACCTCCATCAACGTCTCCCTGCGCAAGAAGTTCAATCTCTACGCCAACGTGCGCCCCGTCCTCTCCTTCAAGGGCACCAAGAGCCGTTACGACAACATCGACATCATCACGGTGCGCGAGAACACCGAAGGCATGTACTCCGGTGCCGGCCAGAAGCGCAGCGATGACAACCAGAGCGCCGAGGCGATGAGCATCATCACCCGGGAAGGGGCCGAGCGCATCGTCACCTTCGCCTTCGAGCTGGCGCGCCAGGAAGGACGCAAGAAGGTCACCATCATCCACAAGGCCAACATCCTCAAGTCCACCTCCGGCCTGTTCCTGGAAGTGGCCCGTCAGGTCGCGGCCCGCTACCCGGACATCCAGAACGAGGAGATGATCGTCGACGCCGCCTGCATGAACCTGGTGATGTACCCGGAGCGCTTCGATGTGATGGTCACCACCAACCTGTTCGGCGACATTCTCTCGGATCTCTGTGCCGGTCTGGTGGGGGGGCTGGGCATGGCGCCGGGCGCCAACATCGGTGAAGGGGCCGCCATCTTCGAAGCGGTGCACGGCTCTGCGCCGGACATCGCCGGCAAGAACATCGCCAACCCCACCTCGGTGATCCTCGCCTCCATCCAGATGCTGGAGTATCTCGGCATGCAGGACAAGGCGGAGCGCATTCGCGAGGCCGTGCGGGCGACCATCGAGTCCGGTGATCGGGTGACCCGTGACCTGGGGGGCACAGCGTCCACCAGCGAATTCACCCAGGCCATCATCGACCGTCTATAAATAGAATCCAACCATATGATTTTAAAAGGGAGCTTCGGCTCCCTTTGTTTTATGCCAACGCCTCCCTACCTCCCTCGCCAGATGAATACTATGTTGATATGAGGGATAAGGAGATCCACCATGCGTGCTACTTTCATCTTGCTGATTGTCAGCAGCAGTGCCCCGGCATTAGACAGGCCAGTCGACAATGCCTGGTTGACGCCGCCTCCCCAGCACGAGGCGCCAGCCAAGCAGACCTGGCAATCCACCCTGGATACCAACGATCTGCTCAAACAGCCCAAGCCGCTCTCTCTGGGGGTGGATATCACCACCGACAGCAACGGCAATCGGCAGGTCACCCCCTATCAGAAGCTGAACCTCACGGCAGAGAAGAGCGTCAGCCTCTCCTTCGAAAAGCAAAAGCCCAGGATCAAGTTCAACGCTGGCGGCATCAACACCTCGGTCAAGCTTCGCGGGGATGGCGTCAAGATGCAGTTCAACCCCAGTGACAAGACCATTCCCCTGCAAATTGAGCTGAAGATCACCGACGACGAGTCCATGATGCGTCTGGACTACCGATTCTGATGACCCAGACACAAAAAAACCGGACGTCGCCGTCCGGTTTTTTCATGCCCTGTTCCCGATGCTGCTTCAGGACTTGGGTGCCAGCTTGGAGACCCAGAACTTGTTGTAGACGTGCACCGTGATCTCTTCGCGATCGTGATAGAGCTGTTTGGCCTGAATGATGAAGCCGCTGTCGATCTCGGCCAGCAGTCCGCGCAGCACCTCGATGTTGTGCACCGCCTCGGCGTAGCGCTTCTTCATCGGCAGCTTGAGGTTGAACATGGCTTCCTGACAGTCGTTCTCCCTGAACCAGTCGGCCACCATGTGTGTCACTCGCGCCGGCTTGTCCACCATGTCGCACACCAGCCAGTAGGTATTCTTCTTGCTCGGCCGCCACACGAAACCATCGTCACGGATGTGCTTCACCTGGCCTGTGTCCATCAGGGATTGTGCCATCATGCCGTTGTCCACCGCCGTCACCATCATGCCGCGACGCACCAGCTGATAGGTCCAGCCACCCGGGCAGGCGCCAAGATCCACGGCCTTCAGTCCGGAGCACAGGCGCAAGTCCCACTCTTCCTTCGGCACGAAGACGTAGAACGCCTCTTCCAGCTTGAGGCTGGAGCGGCTCGGGGCATCGGCCGGGAAGCGCAGGCGCGGGATCCCCATGTGGAAGGCAGAGTTGTTGAAGGAGTAGGAGTACCCCAGCATCAGGTGGTCATTGGCCAGGAAGAATGCGTGGAACACGGGACGGTTCGGGGTCTCCTTCTTGGTCAGGATCTCGTTGCTGCGCAGCGCCTGGCGAAGCGGCACGGTGAACTTGCGGCAGAAGGCGGAGAGCTCCTTCGCCTCGTTGGTGTCGGCCGTCTCCACCCGCAGATCTCCGCAGATGGCGTAGCCACTCGCCGCCTCCAGGATGGGAGAGACTCGATCGCTTATTTCCAGATCTTTCAGCTCGTGGGTCACCACCAGCATCTGGCGAATGAAGATGAGCTCGCGGAACGGCAGCTTGCGCGCCAGCAGATCGGCCTGCTCCTCGTCATACAACTCGAAGATCACATAGCCGCTGTCGTCCTTGACCCGGGCAAAGCCGTAGCACTGCATGTTGCCGGCACGCTCGGTGATCTCTGCCGCCGCCTCTTTCTCAAAACCCGGGCGGCAATAAAGCAGCAGATTATTCATTCTTTCCTCCAAGACGACAGCCGGCCCACATCAGAGCCGCCCATCCCAACATAAAACAGAGGCCACCGGCCGGGGTGATGAGCCCCAGCCCCTTGCTGCCAAGCAGCACCATGGCGTAAATACTGCCGGAGAATCCCAGGATCCCCAGCACAAAGACGGCGCCCGCGAAGGTGATCACCTTGCCGCGCACGCCGCACAACCCCAGCACCAGCAGGGCCAGGGCGTGGAAAAACTGGTATTGCACGGCGGTGTTGAACGCCGCCAGCAACGAAGGGGCGATGCCGGTCGCCGCCAGCCCATGAGCGCCGTAGGCCCCGAGCATGGTGGCCGTCAGGCCGAAGAAACCCGCCAGCACCAGCCAATGTCGTTGGATCTGCATCTTCTCTCCTTGCACGCTTCTTCTCTCGACCCGCTCGAGATGGTCAGGAGCGCCCCACCGCCGCGATAAAACCCTTGATCCGCTCCGCGGCCAGGCGCAGGTTCTCCTGCTCGCTCATGCCGCTCGCCTTTCTCGGTTTGAAACCATGATCCCCGTCGGTCAGCCAGTGGACCGATACGGCGGGTGAGAAGGGGAAATCGGCCAGCTCTGCGCGGGAACCGAAGGTATCGCGCTCCCCCTGCAGCAGCAGTGTGGGCGTCGTGATCTGCTTGAGCACCTCGCCCCGCCATGCGTCGGGCTTGGCCGGGGGGTGGAAAGGATACCCGAGAACGATCAATCCTGCAGCATCCATCTCGTCGCCCCCCTCGCAAAACAGCTCGGCCGCCATCCTCCCCCCCATGGACTTGCCCGCCAGAAACAGCCGGGGATGGGCAAACTGGCGCACCATCTCGCGCCAGTGAGCCAGCAGCACGGGTTGTCTGTCCGGCGGCCTGCGTTTGCCGTCCTGAGCCCGTTTGGTCATGTAGGGGAAGTTGAAGCGCACCACCTCGATCTCCGGCCCCGCCAGCAGTCGCGACAACTCGGCCAGGAAGCTGTGCTCCATGCCCGCCCCCGCGCCGTGGGCCAGCAGAATGCGAACGGGGGCGTCACTCGCCCCCTCTCTTGTCAGGTCAGTCACCAGGTCAACTCCTCAGGCATCGGCAAGGCGGGCACGCCTGCGGGCCTCTTCCTGCTCCACCAGTTCCAGCATCCAGTCACGGAAGGCCACTATCTTGCCCTGATCGGACTGCTGCTCCTGACACACCAGATAGAAAGCGTTCTTGCTCACCAGCACCTGCTCGAACGGGCAGATGAGACGACCCGCCTCGATCTCCGGCTGGGCCAGCACACTGTGGCCGAGCGCCACCCCCTGACCGTGGATCGCCGCCTGGATCACCATGGTGGAGTGGCTGAAGATGGGCCCCTGATTGACATTGGGGGCATCGATATCGAGCTGGCGGAACCAGGCCTTCCAGTCGCGCCGGGAGGTGTCGTGCAGCAAGGTGTGGCGGGTCAGATCGTCCGGGGTGCGCAGGGGCTTGGGGCCGGTCAGCAACAGGGGCGAGCAGACCGGGATCAGATATTCGGTGTGCAGCTTGTCCGAACGAAGACCCGGCCAGTTGCCGCGGCCGTAGTAGATGGCCACGTCCACGTCGTCGGTCAGCGACCCCTCGTCCATGTCCACCGCCTTGATCCGCACATCGATGTCCGGGTGGCGTTCGCTGAACTTGACCAGGCGGGGCACCAGCCACTGGATGGCGAAGCTCGGCTGCAGGGAGACGGTGAGCGCCCCCTTGGCGCTGCGGGCCAGCAGCTTGTCGGTCGCCTCGGAGATGGAGGCGAAGATGTCCTTGATGTCGAGGAAGTAGCTCTGCCCCTCCTCGGTCAGTAGCAGGGAGCGATTCTTGCGGCGAAACAGCTTGATGCCGAGATACTCCTCCAGCGCCTTGATCTGGTGGCTGATGGCTGCCTGGGTCACGAACAGCTCTTCTGCTGCGCGGGTAAAGCTCAAGTGACGAGCCGCGGCTTCAAACGCTTTCAGTGCATTGAGCGGAGGTAAACGACGAGACATGGAATCGGCCGACGATGAATTTTTCTAATGGGGCGCATTATAAATTGTCGGTTGCGGGTCGACCAGTGAATAAACATAATTCGCCACGCAATTCGTTGTCATATGGCTCACACCTTCTCTTCCATGTTGGTTTACATGTGGTTTTTGTGAGTGAGTCGACAGTGATTGTGGTGTTGTGTTTCTTCCTCTGCGGGAAGAAGGGCTAAATCAGGTCGATTTAACCCAGTCTGTCATCTGAATGTGTTTGGCGCCTCCGGTTGGATGGCGCCTTTTTTCTTATCCTCCCCTACACCCGGAACTGCCCCACCAGTTGCTGCTGCTTGTCCGCCAGTTGCGACAGCTCGCGCCCGTTGTCGGCGGAGGTCGCCGCTTCCGCCCGAATGGTATGGCTCACATCGCGAATGTTGCTGACGTTGCGATTGATCTCGTCCGCCACTCCGCTCTGCTCCTGCGCGGCCCTCGCGATCTGCTCGTTCATCTGGTGGATGGTGCCGACCGCCTGGATGATCTGCTCCAGCACGCTGACCGACTGCTCCACCTTGGTGAGGGTCAGATCCGCCTGGTGATGACCGGTCAGGATCGCCTTCACCACCGCCTCCGTCCCCGACTGCAACTGGCCGATGAGGTTCTGGATCTCGACGATGGCGTTCTGGGTTCGGCCCGCCAGGTTGCGCACCTCGTCGGCGACCACCGCAAAACCGCGCCCCTGCTCACCGGCTCGGGCCGCCTCGATGGCCGCGTTCAAGGCCAGCAGGTTGGTCTGCTCGGCAATCCCCTGGATCACCACCAGGATGTCGTTGATGTTGTCGCTGTTGGCGGAGAGGTGTTCCACCACTGGTTTGGCGTCGCTTATCACCGTCATCAGTCTGGACATGGCCTCCTGGGTCTGCGCCACCACGGACTTGCCCTCCTGGGCCGCCGTGTCGGCCTCATCGGCCGCCGCCACCGCCGCATTGGCATTGCCGGCGACCTGCAGGGCGGTAGCGCTCAACTCTTCAAACGCGGTCGCCACCAGATCCACCTCCTGATACTGGGACTGCATGCCGGCGCTGGTACGGGCTGCCCCTTGCGCCGCCAGGGCCGCACTGGCCCGGGTGCCCGCAACGGTGTCGATCACCTGGCTGATGGTGGATTGCAGCTTGTCCAGGAAGTTGTTGAACCACTTGGCCAGCTCGCCTATCTCGTCATCCCTGCGCAGATCGATGCGCTGAGTGAGATCCCCCTCCCCGCTGGCGATGTCCTTGAGGCGTGCCACCACGGCGCGGATGGGCGCCACGATGCGCTGGGCCATCAGCCAGATGCAGAGCAGGGCGAGCGCCGAAATCCCGCCACCTATGGTGAGCTGGGTGGCCACGCTGCGCTGGGCCTGATCCTCAAGCTCCCCTTGCAGTTGCAGGGCCGAGGCGAGCACCACGGCGCGGGGCAGCTCGATATAGATGCCCCACTTGCGATCCGTACCGCGCATGCTGACCGGCACGAAGGTCTGCAACAGTGCGCCATCCGGGCTCCAGCGCGTCACCACATCTCCCTTGGTCAGCCACCCCTTGAGATCCTGCGCCAACCCTTGCTGCTCCAGCAGATTGCCAAGGGCGACCGGGAACCCTTCCACGCCGGCCACCCGCCCTTCACTGCTGAGCAGGAGCACCTTGCCCTGCCCCTTGTAGAGGGTCCGGCCCATCTCTTCCACCAGGCTCTGCAGGGTCCCCAGAGAGATGTCGACCCCCACCATGCCAAGCAGGGAGCCCTGGTCCAGCAGCGGCACGGTCACCGAGGTCATCAACACCTGCTGGGTCCCCACCTCGTCCACATAGGGCTCGAGCAGACAGAGCGCCTTGCTGCGGATGCTGCAACTGTACCAGTCGTTCTCAAGACCGCCGTGTCCGGAGGGCTTGTCGTTGGCCAGCATCGCCTCGTCCATCACCTCCAGGTTGACCTTGCCGTCGACCCTGGCCCAATAGCTGGAAAAACGCCCCTTGTCGTTGGCGCCGAGCGCCGTCGACCCCTGATAGTTGTCATCCTCCCCGTCGAGCTGGTTGGGTTCGAATACCGCATAGACACCGAGCAGGTTCGCTGACGACTCCGCCGCATCCTGCAACTGCTGGTTGACGGCATTGCGCAGCGCCTCGGAGTGAACGAAGTTGTCGGCCGCGTTCTTGCGCTGGAACAAGATGCCCTCGGCAAGCAGGGTCGCCCTGAAGTAAGCCTCATCGAGGTAGCTGGTCACCCGGGCTGCCTGGGTCGCCCCCATGGCCTGCATCCAGTTTTCTGCCGCGTGCTGCCCCTCCAGGGTGGTGGAGGTGAGCACCTGCTCCTGCATGCGGGCCGCGTTGAAAAGAGAAGAAGCCACCAGCGCGACGGCACTGGCCAGCAGACAGCAACCGGCGATCAGGGTGATCCGTCCCTGAACAGAAAGAGAACTCATGCCACTATTTCCTAACGTCTACAGATGTGAACACTGTATCGGTTTTGGATACAAAAACTTAACTAAATCAGCAGAGATCCAGGCTTAATTGATTGATTTCACCCGCTCCGGGCAAACCAACGACCAGACCGAGCAGGCGAATGGGCTTTCCTTGAGCCCGTTGCAGTCCCTCGTGCAGCAGATCGTGGAAACGTGCCGCCTGATAACTCCCCTTGCGGTAGACGGTGGTCTGGTGAAAATCGGCAAACTTCAGCTTGATCCCCTGCCCCATCAGCATCTCCGCAGGGCAGGCCTTGGCAAAACGCTGCTCCAGCTCGGGAATGAGCCGGCTGAGTACCTGCCAGCAGGCGTCCTCGTCCAGCACATCGCTGGCGAGCGTCGTCTCTACGCCGATGCTCTTGCGCACCCGCCGGGCCTGCACCGGCTGATCGTCATGCCCCCAGATGCGGCCAGCCAGCATCTCCCCGAGCTTGCCGAAACGGGCGATCAGCTCCTCGTTGCCGAGCTGGCGGGCATCTTCGCACGAATACAGCCCGAGGGACTCCAGCCGCTCTGCCGTCTTGCGGCCGATGCCGGGCAGCTTGCCTAGGGGGAGCTGGCGCACGAACTCGTCCACCTCCTGGGGGCGAATGACGAACAGGCCGTCAGGCTTGCGCTGCTCGGAGGCGAGCTTGGCCAGAAACTTGTTCGGCGCCACACCGGCCGAGGCCGTCAGCCCAAGCTCGGCGCTGATGGCGGCACGGATCTCCGCCGCCATCAGGGTGGCGCTGCCACCGCAGCGGGGACTCTGGGTCACGTCGAGATAGGCTTCATCGAGGGAGAGCGGCTCCACCTGCTCGGTGTAGCGCAGGAAGATGGCGCGCAACTGGCGCGAAGTTTCTTTGTAGACGGCCATCCGCCCGGGGATCAGCACCAATGGCGGACAGAGCTTTCTGGCCAGGGCGCTCGGCATGGCGGAGCGCACCCCGAAGCGGCGCGCCACGTAGTTGCAGGTGGAGATGACTCCGCGTCGGTCGGCGGCGCCACCAATGGCGAGCGGCACCTCCCTGAGGGCCGGGTTGTCCCGCATCTCCACCGCGGCGAAGAAGCAGTCCATGTCGATGTGAATGATCTTGCGCATGGCCGTGTCTGTTGCTGTGTCGACAGCCTCCCGAACAGATCATAGGGATAGACCCTGGGCATCCGGCGAGGAGACGTGTCGAACGCCAAAAATACTGTATGGATAACCAGTTGAACGTTCCATGCTACCCCAAGCCTGTCATTTCTGCCAGTCTGCGCGCGGGCGCGGCGGCATAGACTCTCAAGGCCACATCCACACGAGACTCAAGGAGGAGAAGCATGAGCATCATCCGGGCGGGGCTCTGCCTGCTGCTGTTGCCGCTAGCGACCATGGCCAAGGATCACCCGACGGCCGAATGCAGCTGGCTGTACAAGCGCATCGAGATACTGGAAACCGCCATCAGGCAGGGGGATGAACTGGGCACCAGGGAGGAGCTGGCAAAGCGAAAGAAAGAGTTCAAGGCAAAGGCATGCAGCCAATATGACTACTGACCCCATGCCACATAAAGAACGAGCCGACCCAGGGGTCGGCTCGTTTCGTTGCAAGGCTGCCTTCAGAGCGATATCCGCCGTTAGATGATGCGGTTGTCCACCAGCATCTTGCGACGGGCCTCTTCCTTGGCCATCTTCTTCTTGCGGTTGTCACAAGGCTCGGGGCAGTCGCACTCCTTCTCGATCCCGATGGAACCCAGGCCGCCACAGGAGCCGGAGATGGACTTGCGCTGGAAAATGTAGCCGATGGCCATGGCCACCACGACCATCAGAAACACCCCGAAGGTGATCAGAAAGATCTGCATGTAAGTTACCCCTTACTTCTTGACCAGATATGGTTTGAAGGCATCCGAATAGGCCTCTTCGAACCCGTCATCCGTCTTGGTGATGGTGAAGATGGCCAGCCCCCGTTCCTTGGCATAGGCCAGGCTCTTCTCCGGCCCCATGACCATGAACACGGTCGCCAACCCGTCTGCAGTCATGCAGGAGGGGTGGATGACGGTCACCGACACCAGGCGGTGCTGGATGGTCTTGCCCGTCAGTGGATCCATGGTGTGGGAGAAGCGCTTGCCGTCCAGCTCGTAATAGTTGCGGTACTCGCCCGAGGTGGCCACCCCGTTGTCACCGGGCAGAATCACCTCCTGTACGGAACCGGCATTGACGGTCGGCTTCTCGATGGCGACACGCCAGGGATGCCCCTTGCCGTTGACACCGTTGATCCGCAGCTCGCCGCCGATCTCCACCAGATAGTTGCGCGCCCCCTGGGACTCCAGGTACTCGGCCACCTTGTCCACGCCAAACCCCTTGGCAATGGCGGAGAGATCCACGTAGAGGTCCGGGATGTCCTTTTGCAGGGTATCGGCATCGGCAGAGGTTATCACATGCAGATTGCCAAGGCCCGTCTTCTGCCGGGTCTGGGCGATCAGCTCGTCGGACGGCACCTTGGTCGGTCTGGCATCCGGCCCAAAGCCCCACAGATTGACCAGAGGACCGACGGTGACGTCCAGCGCCCCGCGGCTCTCGCGGCCAATGTGAATGGCCTCGGTCACCACCCGCGCGGTATCGCGGGAAACCACCACAGGGGTATTGCTCTTGTGCTGGTTGAAGCGTGACAGCTCGGAATCCGGGCGATAGGTCGACATCTGATCGTTGACCCGCTCCAGCAAGACATCGACCTCGGCTTGCAGCCTGGCGGCATCCTGAACGGCGCTATCCGCCACCTTGATGGAGTAGTAGGTACCCATGGTGCTGCCGGTGATGTGGATCTCCGGCTTCGATTGGACCGTTTCCTGACCGCACCCAGTCAAGAAAAAGGCTAGCCCGAAGGCTAGCCAGGTCTTTACAACGCTGTGCATGGATTAACCACCGAAGTCATCCAGCAGGATGTTCTCGTCTTCAACACCGAGGTTTTTCAGCATGTTGATGACGGCGGCGTTCATCACGGGAGGCCCGCACATGTAGAACTCGCAATCCTCAGGCGCCTCGTGGTTCTTGAGGTAGTTCTCGAACAACACGTTGTGGATGAAGCCGGTGTAGCCATCCCAGTTGTCTTCCGGTTGCGGATCGGACAGGGCGACGTGCCACTGGAAGTTGTCGTTCTCGGCCTGCAGCATGTCGAAGTCTTCGACATAGAACATCTCGCGCTTGGAACGGGCACCGTACCAGAAGCTCATCTTGCGCTTGGTCTTCAGACGGCGCAGCTGGTCGAAGATGTGGGAGCGCATCGGCGCCATACCCGCACCACCACCGACGAACACCATTTCGGCGTCGGTGTCCTTGGCGAAGAACTCGCCGAACGGACCGGAGATGGTCACCTTGTCACCAGCCTTCAGGCTGAAGATGTAGGAAGACATCTGGCCGGGAGGGGCAGTCCAGTTGCTGGGCGGCGGGGTTGCGATCCGCACGTTCAGCATGATGATGCCGAACTCTTCCGGATAGTTCGCCATGGAGTAGGCACGGATGATCGGCTCGTTGACCTTGGACTCCAGCTCGAAGATCTTGAAGCGATCCCAGTCGCCACGATACTCCTCGGGAATATCGAAGTTCTTGTACTGCACGTGGTGGGCAGGCGCTTCGATCTGGATATAACCACCGGCGCGGAACGGCACGCTCTCGCCATCGGGGATCTGCAGCTTGAGCTCCTTGATGAAGGTGGCCTTGTTGTCATTGGAGATGACGGTACAGTCCCACTTCTTCACGCCGAAGATCTCTTCCGGCAGCTCGATGTCCATGTCGGAGCGCACGGTGACCTGACAGGCCAGACGCTCGCCATGACGGGCTTCGCCCTTGCTGATGTGATCCAGCTCGGTCGGCAGGATGTCGCCGCCGCCGGATTTCACACGCACCTTGCACTGACCACAGGAGCCACCGCCACCACAGGCGGAGGAGACGAAGATACCACTGCCGGCGAGCACGCCAAGCAGCTTGCCACCCGCCGGGCTGGTCACAGCCTTGGCCGGGTCGCCGTTGATGCTGATTGTCACGTCACCGGCGGTCACCAGCTTGGACTTGGCGAACAGAATGACTGCCACCAAGGCCAGCAGGATCACGGTGAACATGACCACACCCAGAATAATTTCCATCTATATTTCCTTTCCGATTACAGGGAAATACCAGAGAAGGACATGAAGCCCAGCGCCATCAGACCCGCGGTGATGAAGGTGATGCCAAGGCCACGCAGGCCTTCCGGAACATCGGAATATTTCATCTTCTCGCGGATCCCTGCCATCGCGACGATGGCCAGCATCCAGCCTGCACCCGAACCCACGCCATAGACCACGGACTCAACGAAGTTGTAGTCACGCTGCACCATGAAGGAGACGCCACCGAAGATGGCGCAGTTCACTGTGATAAGCGGCAGGAAGATACCGAGGGCGTTGTAGAGGGCCGGGAAGTACTTGTCCAGCGCCATCTCCAGGATCTGTACCAGGGCCGCGATCACCCCGATGAAGGTGATGAAGCTCAGGAAACTCAGATCCAGACCGGATACCAGGGCACCGTCTTTAAGCACGTAGTTGTAGATCAGGTTGTTGGCCGGGACGGCAACGGTCTGAACCACGATAACGGCAATCCCCAGGCCCATGGCGGTCTTGACCTTCTTGGACACCGCCAGGAAGGTACACATCCCCAAGAAGAAGGAGAGCGCCAGGTTCTCGATGAAGATCGAGCGAATCAACAGACTGATATAGTGTTCCATACCTTAATCCTTCGCCTCCACCTGCTTGGGATCCTTGGTGCGCACGCCCCAGATGATCAGACCAATGATGAAGAACGCACTCGGCGGCAGCAGCAGCAGGCCGTTGGGCACATACCAGCCACCATTGTTCACCAGCGGCAGCAGCTCGATGCCGAACCAGGTGCCGGAACCCAGGATCTCGCGCACGGTGGCCACGGTCAGCAGCACGGCGCCATAACCCAGACCGTTGCCGATACCGTCCAGGAAGGAGGGCAGCGGGGCACTCTTCATGGCGTAGGCTTCGGCACGACCCATCACGATACAGTTGGTGATGATGAGACCAACGAACACCGACAGTTGCTTGGAGATGTCATAGGCATACGCCTTGAGCACCTGGTCAACCACGATAACCAGCGAGGCAATCACCGCCATCTGGGCGATGATCCGCACGCTGTTCGGGATCTGGTTGCGGATCAGGGAGATGAACAGGTTGGAGAAGGCGGTGACCGCGGTAACGGCCAGCGTCATCACGAACGCCGTCTTCATCTGGCTGGTAACGGCCAGCGCGGAACAGACACCCAGCACCTGCAGTGCGATGGGGTTGTTGCCGAGCACAGGCGTCAACAGCAACTTTTTCATTTCGCTCTTGTCAGCCATTGTTGATTTCTCCTGCACGTACCTTGGCCAGGAAGGGACCGAAGCCCTTGGGGCCCATCCAGAAGTCGAAGGTGTGCTGTACACCATTACCGGTCAGGGTTGCACCAGACAGGCCGTCGATTTCATGCTCGGAACCAGCCGGAGCATGGCCCTTGATCACCCGCAGCGCAGGCTGACCGTTCTGGTCGAACAGCTTCTTGCCGACGAACAGCTCGCGCCAGGCCGGGTTCTCGATCTCGCCACCCAGACCCGGGGTTTCACCGTGGTCATAGTAGGTGATGCCCTTGATGGTCTGACCGTCGGCCGCGACCGCTACGAAGGCATACATGGTGGACCACAGACCCTGGCCGTAGATCGGCAGGATGATGTTGTCGACCTTGCCTTCGGCATCTTTCGCGAAGAACACGGGAACCAGCTTGGAGATCTGACGCAGGCCGGCCTTGTCGTCGGCCGGGGCCAGACGGATGCTCTTGGCCGGATCCTTGGCGGCAACCTTGGTGTCGAAGTTGTCGGCGTCGCCTTCAACGAACTCACCGCTGGTCAGATCCACCAGACGCGCTTCAATCTTGTCGCCATAGAGCTGGGCCAGATCACGCTTGGCCACGGCGCTGATGTCGACGCCGGCGACGGACAGGATGTTGCTTTGCTTGTCCAGTGCCTTGTTTTCCAGCTGGGCCGGACGCAGACCCACGGCAGCCACGGAGACCACGATGGAGCAGACCAGACACAGACCGGTCACTACGGCGAGGGTGCCGGTAGTAGAGTCTTTATTAAACGCCACGTGCGATCCTCCGCTTGATGTTCGCCTGCGCCACGAAATGGTCAAACAAGGGGGCAAACAGGTTGGCGAACAGAATGGCCAGCATCATGCCTTCCGGGAAGGCGGGGTTCACTACCCGGATCAGCACCACCATCACGCCGATCAGGGCGCCATACCACCACTTGCCCTTGTTGGTAAAGGCAGCGGAAACGGGGTCGGTCGCCATGAAGGCCATGCCGAACGCGAAGCCACCCAGCACCAGGTGCCAGTGCCACGGCATACTGAACATGGGGTTGGTATCGGAACCGATGACGTTGAACAGCAGGGAGGTCGCGACCATGCCGACCATGACGCCGGCGATGATGCGCCAGGAGGCGATGCGCATGTAGACGATCATGGCTGCGCCGATGAGGATCATCAGGGTGGAAACTTCACCGATGGAACCGGGCAGGTTGCCAAGGAAGGCGTCCATCCAGCTGATGGCTTCACCGGTGGCACCGTTGATCAGCGCCATCTGGCCGCCCTGGGCCCACTGGCTCAGTGCGGTTGCGCCGGAGAAGCCGTCAACGGCAACCCAGACCGCATCACCGGAGATTTGACCCGGGTAGGCGAAGAACAGGAAGGCACGACCCGCCAGCGCCGGGTTCAGGAAGTTTTTGCCGGTACCACCGAACACTTCCTTGGCCAGCACCACACCGAAGGTGATACCCAGGGCAGCTTGCCACAGGGGCAGCTCGGGCGGCACGATCAGGGCGAACAGGATGGAGGTCACGAAGAAGCCTTCGTTGATCTCGTGCTTGCGCACCATGGCGAACAGCACTTCCCAGAAACCACCGACGATGAAGACGGTGATGTAGATCGGGAAGAAGTGCGCCGCACCGATCAGCATCTTGCTGCCGATGCCGGCGACGGCCGGATCCAGCGAGGCACCGAACAGGGTGGCCAGGGCGTATTGCCAGGAATCGGCACCGGCCGCGCTGCCCATGTGGGCGATGGCGGCGATGGACTGGTTGCCGACGTTGTACATGCCCCAGAACATGGCCGGGAACACGGCCAGCCACACCATGATCATCATGCGCTTCAGATCGATCGCATCACGGACGTGGGCGGCATTGCGGGTCACGGAACCCGGGGTATAAAACAGGGTGTACGCCGCTTCGAACAGGGCATAGTACTTGGCGTACTTGCCACCCGGCTCGAAGTGATGTTCCATATTTTCAAGAAGTTGCTTGAAACTCATCGCTTAACCTTCCAGTTCGATCTTGGTCAGGCACTCACGCAAGACGGGGCCGTACTCTGTCTTGCCGGGGCAGACGAAGGTACAGAGCGCCAAATCTTCCTCATCCAGCTCCAGGCATCCGAGCGCCTGCGCGCTGTCGGTGTCACCGGAGATCAGATCCCGCAGCAGCAGGGTCGGCAGGATGTCGAGCGGCATCACACGCTCATAGTTGCCGATAGGCACCATGGAGCGATCACTACCGTTGGTGGTGGTAGTGAAGTTGATGAGTTTGCCCTTCATCAGGTGAGAGAGGGTGGTACGGGTGATGGAGAACTTGTTGGCACTGGGTTTGACCCAGCCCATGAACTCTTTCTCACGGCCTTCGCCCAGCACGCTCACCTGGTTGTGGAAGCGACCCAGGTAGTCATGGACCCCTTCGGCCTTGGCACCGCTCAGCAGGGAACCGGAGATGATGCGGTTTTCGTCCGCACGCAGCTCGTTGTTGGTCAGCTGGCTGAGGCTGGCACCCAGACGGGTACGCAGCAGACGCGGCTTGATGACGTTCGGGCCAGCCAGGGAGATCACCTTGTCGGTGAAGATCTGGCCGGTGGTGAACAGCTTGCCGTAAGCGATCACGTCCTGATAGTTGATGTGCCACTGCACCTTGTTGGCACCGACCGGATCCAGGAAGTGGATGTGGGTGCCCGGCAGACCGGCGGGATGCGGACCAACGAACACGGCTTCCTTGACCTGGGCCAGGGAGGAGTGCGGCAGGCTGGCTTCGCCCTTGCAGACGTGGACGGTACCATCGGTCAGGCGGGTCAGCACGGCCAGACCGTCGAGAAAGGCCTGGGCCTGCTCCTTGATGATCAGCTCCGCACTGGCGGCCAACGGGTTGGTGTCCATGGCGGTAACGAAGATGGCGCGCGGGGTGGAGCCCAGGGCCGGCACCTTGCTGAACGGGCGGGTACGCAGCGCGGTCCATTGGCCTGATGCGACCAGGATCTCCTGCACCTTGCTGCGCTCGAGCTGTGCCAGCTCGGCGGAGGCAAAATGCTCAAAGGTCACCTGCTCGTCGGACCCATCGATGTCGATGACGACGGACTGGAGAACACGCTTGGCACCACGGTTGATCTCAGAAACCACACCGGTGGCAGGGGCCGTGAATTTAACGCCGGGATTCTTCTTATCTTCGAAGAGCTCCTGACCTTTAATGACGCGATCACCTACTTTGACAAACATAGTAGGACGCATCCCCACGAACTCTTCGCCGAGTGTAGCAACACGGGTGATGGCCGGGCCATCGTAGATTACTTGCTCCGGAGCACCCAGCACGGGGATGTCCAGTCCTCTTTTAATTGTAATCATACTCACTTGCACTACCGTTAAGGGAAGACAGGTTGGTTAGCGCCGAGAAATACATCACGACGAGTTGTTGAATGAGCCCGTCAACATCGCGGAAAGCTGTCGAAGAAATAAACAAATCAGCAACATACAGGATCATTCAAAAGCGCCTGAGTTTACCACCTTAGGCGAGTTAGCCGCCACGCCAAATGGGGAAAATCCCCGCCCTATCACAAAATTAACCTTCACTGAATATTTCGCGCACGTCCTTGCAAACCGTGGTTTTAAAGGACCTTTCGCAAAACTAACCATATAGAGGTATTTTTCAGGCGTAAGGAAAAGGATTAGAAAAAATAATGCTACACCCCTCATCCCTGGCGGCACACCATTCGTGATAGCGTTGTTAATGGCCCGAGGAAGGCGCCATCAGAAGGTCCAACGGCTCACGCAAAGGGGGATTTGCTGACGCAACCCGGCGTCTTTGGCGCCTGCTCCCTGGCCTGCCACTCGGATTCGGTATAGGTATGCAACGCCAATGCATGAATGGCTCCCGCCAGCTCGTCGGCCAGCACCCCGTTCACCTGACGATGGCGCCCCAGCAAACGCTGTCCCTCAAACGCCTGGCTCACCACGACTACCTTGAAGTGGCTTTCGGAGCCCGGTGCCACCCTGTGCATGTAGCTTTCATTGATCACTTCCAGGTGGCTCGGGGAGAGCGCGGCGGCCAGCTTGGCCTCTATCTGTTGTTGCATGCTCACGGTAAGGACTCCTCGTTGAATATCCGGCCATTGTAGCCAGGGTTGTGCGCCCGATGCATCAGGTACGAAGGATCCGCTCGCTCTCGCCGTACCGGACTGGTGAATTTCTCCGCCGCCGCTAGAATAGCGCCACTTTCACCGCTGCCGGGCAACACGGGGCAGACGGTCGCCATTCATCAATCACACGTTGGACTCTTGCCTATGCAAACCCTGCTCGACACGGCCCACTGCCGCCTGACCCTGTATCGTTACCCGCGGCAGAGCCAGGACCCTCTGCAGGCCTGGGATGCGGCGGACGAGTACCTGATAAGCCACCTTGCCGAATCGCAGCAGGCACCTGACGGCCCCGTCATCATCATGAACGACGGCTTCGGCGCCCTGGCAGGCTATCTGCATGCCCACGCCCCCGTCTGCGTGACCGACTCCCACATCAGCGAGCGGGCCACCCTGGCCAACCTGGCGGAAAACGGGCTGGCTCCCCACGCCATCACCCTGCAGGATGCGCTGGCCCCCCTGCCCGATGCCCCCGCCCTGGTGGTGATCAAGGTCTCCAAGTATCAGGCGCTGCTGGAGCAGCAACTGCTTGCCCTGCGCGGGGTCGTGACCCCTGCGACCCGCATCATTGCTGCCGGCAAGGCCAAGGACATCCACACCTCCACCCTCAAGCTGTTCGAAAAGTATCTGGGGGAGACCCGCACCTCGCTCGCCTGGAAGAAGGCACGCCTCATTCATTGCACCCCGGCCGCCGAGCGCCCGTCCCTGACCAGTCCCTTCCCGACCGTCTGGCCGCTGGAAGGCACCGACATGCTCATCCACAACCATGCCAACGTGTTCTCGCGCACGAGCCTGGATATCGGCGCCCGCTTCATGCTGGACAACCTGCCCATCCACAGTGCCCGCAGGGTGATCGATCTGGGATGTGGCAATGGCGTGCTCGGGCTCTCCCTGCTCACGCGCGACAGCGAGGTGGAGGTGACCTTCATCGACGAATCCCGGATGGCGGTGGCGTCCGCACGGCTCAACGTCGAGCACAACCTGCCCGATGCCCTGCCCCGTGCCCACTTCATGGTCAACAACTGTCTCGATGACGTTCCCGTCGGGGCAGCGGACAGGATCCTCTGCAATCCCCCCTTCCATCAGCTGCAGGCGATCACCGATCACATCGCCTGGCAGATGTTCAGCGACGCCCATCGGGTGTTGCCTCAGGGGGGCGAACTCTGGATAGTAGGCAACCGTCATCTGGACTATCACAACAAACTCAAGCGCCTGTTTGGCAACGCACAAGTCGTTGCGTCGAACAGCAAATTCGTTATTTTGAAAGCCATCAAACGCTAAAGATAAAGCTAAAGGAAACCCATGATGAAAAAGTCACTCTTGCTGCTGGCCGCTCTGGTATTAGGCGGTTGTGCTACTCACTGGCCCGAGAGCGCCCTGCTCAACCCGCAAGTCATCCCCTCCAACCAGCAGTATTACTCCGGCAACCGCATCACCATGGAAGGGGTGGACAAGCGTGAAGCCGCCTATGTCTTCTCCATCAAGAAGAAAGAGAAGGCCCCTGTGCTGGTGAACAGCAGTCAGCCTCTCAACAGCCTGCTGGCTGAAAAACTGGCGGAAGGGCTGCGCAGCCAGGGCCTGGAAGTGGGCAACAGCGGCACCACCAACCTGACGCTGGCCATCTCCACTGCCGCCGTCACCGTGGAAGAGAAGACCTTCACCTATGTCACCAAGTCCCGCGTCAGCCTGCAGGTGATTGCCGACTTCCAGGGCAGCAAGCTGACCAAGCAGTTCAACATGTCCTCCAGCAAGGAGGGCCCGGGCGAGCCGAGCATGGCCGATCTGGAATCCACTCTGAACCAGCAACTGGGCAGCGTGCTGCAGCAGATCATGGCCGACGAGGCGCTGCGCGGTTATCTCAAAGGTCAGCCGAGCTGAGCGAGGACATATAAATGAAGAAACTCTGGTTACTGGTCACCCTGATCGCCCCCCTGGCTTTTGCCGGTCAAAAAGTCCAGATGGAGACCAACCATGGCACCATCGTCGTGGAGCTGGCCCCCAAACAGGCGCCCCAGACCGTGAAGAACTTCCTGCGCTACGTGGCAGACGGCAGCTATGACGGCAGCCTGTTCCACCGGGTGATCCAGAACTTCGTGGTGCAGGGTGGAGGCTACAACCAGCAGTTCCAGCCCCTGCCGACCTTCGATCCCGTGGTCAACGAGTCCAGAGGCGGCCTGCCCAACAAGCGCGGCACCATCGCCATGGCCCGCACCCAGGCGGTCGACAGCGCCACTCGCCAGTTCTATTTCAATCTGGTGGACAACGACAACCTCAACGCCAATGCCGGCGCCGGTTACACCGTGTTCGGCCAGGTCGTGAAGGGGATGGAGGTGCTGGACAAACTGGCCCAGGTCCAGACCGGCTACAGCTCCATCCTGCGTGCCAACGACGTCCCCACCAGCCCCATCATCCTGAAGAAAGTGGTGCTGCTCGCGGACAAATAACGCGGCCCGGATCACATTCCACCGCGTCCCTGAACGGGTCACCGGTCTCTTTTTCTATACTCTGCTCCCCGATGTGTGCCACGCATCGGGGAGCAGAACCAGAAGGAGGAACCGGTGACCTGTCATGATTACATAGCCCAACACGCCGGCCCGCTGGCCCAGGCGGTTCGCCATTTTCTGGCACGCAAGATTCCCTACCAGCAGCTGGAGGACTTGAGCTGGCAGCTCCTCTCCCATTGGCAGGCGCTCTGCGTGATCCCCATGGACAAAACCCCCGCCAACGCACAGGAAGGAGTGTTCTGGCATCTGCTTCACAGCCTGCACCTGTGGGATGAGCAGCGCCTCCTTTGTGATGACGCGCTGCGCCTGCAACTCATGGCCTGCGCCAATTTTCTCGCCGACGGGGGCCCCTGCCCGCACCACTGCATCGGCTCACGCCCCTGAAACCTGCCGCTCCCCCCTCGGCTTGCCTTGGCTACGCCTGCCGAACCTGACAAAATGACCCCCTTTTCCCCGAGGAGTCAGGCAGTTGAACAATCTCCGCCCGCCCAGCCACACACCGGGCCGCGCCACCCGCTGGCGAGATGCCCTCGCCGTCTATCTGGAAGCGCGGGTACTCATCCTGTTTGCCATGGGATTCTCCTCCGGCCTGCCCTTGCTGCTGGTCTTTGGCACCCTCTCGTTCTGGCTGCGCGAAGCGGATGTCAGCCTGACCGACATTGGCTACATGAGCTGGGTAGCGCTGGCCTACGGTTTCAAGTGGCTGTGGTCGCCCCTGGTGGATCGGCTGCCCCTGCCCCTGCTGTCACGGCTGCTTGGGCGGCGACGCAGCTGGATGCTGTTCTCCCAGGTGCTGATCGCCCTCTCCCTGGTGGGGATGGCCTATTGCGATCCCAAGACCCAGCTCGCCCAGCTGGCCCTCTTCGCCCTGCTGGTGGCCTTCTCCTCTGCCACCCAGGACATCGTCATCGACGCCTATCGCATCGAATCCGCTCCCGAGCGGCTGCAGGCGGCCATGGCCGCGTCCTATATGACGGGGTATCGACTCGCCATGATCATGGCGGGAGCGGGGGCGCTTGCGCTGGCGGCCTGGCTCGGCAGCAACAGCGGCTATGACTATCGCGGCTGGCAGCTCACCTATCTGCTGATGGGAGGGCTGATGTCTCTTGGCATCCTCACCACCCTGATGAGTCACGAGCCGCAGATCGATCTCAAGAGTCAGGACGAGCAGCAGATGGCGCGCAAGGCCACCCTGCTGGCACGGGGTTGGTCCCCCACGCTGGCCGGGCTGGGGGCCTGGACCTACGAGGCCATCTGGTGTCCCTTCGCCGACTTCTTCCGCCGCTACGGCTCCTCGGCCCTGCTGATCCTGGGGCTTATCGCCTGCTATCGCATCTCGGACGTGGTGATGGGGGTGATGTCCAACAGCTTCTATGTGGATCTGCAGTTCAGCAAGACGGAAGTGGCCACCATCACCAAGGTCTATGGCGTCATCATGACGCTGGTGGGAGCCGCGCTCGGGGGCGTGCTGGTGATGCGCTTTGGCACCCTGCGCATCCTGTTCCTCGGCGCCGTGCTGACCGCCAGCACCAACCTGCTGTTCGCTCTCCTCAACGAAGTGGGCCACAACCTGGAGCTGCTGACTCTGATCATCTCGCTGGACAACCTCAGCGCCGGCATCGCCACGGCTGCGTTTGTAACCTATCTATCGAGCCTCACCAACGTCGCCTTCTCCGCCACCCAGTACGCCCTGTTCAGCTCCATCATGCTATTGCTGCCCAAGTTGCTGGCGGGGTTTTCCGGTCGCGTGGTGGAGCAGATCGGCTACAGCCACTTCTTCATCGGCACCAGTCTGCTCGGCATTCCGGTGATGATCCTGATCATCATGGTTGCCAAACGAGGCAGGGCCTTGTCACCACAAACGCACAAATAGCAAGCGTTTGCGCATTTTAGGGGGTGATTAGATTCACAAATCCTGACAAAGTTCCCTGGTGCTTGTTTATCCGCTGAATTTATTTGGCTAGAATCCCTCCCGCTCCTTGTGGGCAGGCTACGGAAAACCTCAACTAACGCACAAGAGACCAATAAAATGGCCAAATTTACCAAGACTCTGATCGCTGCCGGTCTGCTGGCTGCCTCCGCCACTCCGGCCTTCGCTGCCGACTACAGCGGCGACATCCACAAGAACGACTACAAGTGGTTCCAGTTCAACGTGATGCACACCATCGACCAGCTGCCCTACGCTGAGTCCGAAGGTGGTTACAACGATACCTACTTCGAAATGGAGTTTGGTGGCCGTTCCGGTATCTTCGATCTGTACGGTTACGTCGACGTATTCGACATCTTCCAGAACCGTCACGACGACAAGCACAACCAGGACAACCTGTTCATCAAATTTGCACCGCGCATCTCCATCGATGCCATGACCGGCAAAGATCTCTCCTTCGGCCCGGTGCAGGAAGTCTACATCGCCAACCTGATCAACGTCGGTGGTCCGGATGGTCTGTTTGAAGCCATGACCGGTCTGGGTGCAGACGTCATGGTGCCCTGGTTCGGCAAAATGGGCATGAACCTGTATGCCCGTCACGTCAATGAAGGCGGTGGCGAGCAGGGCTGGAACGGCTATCAGTTCTCCATGAACTGGTTCAAGCCTTTCTACACCTTCTCCAACGGCAGCTTCGTAGCCTATCAGGGTTACCTGGATCACCTGTTTGATGCCAAGGACACTTCCACCGACGGTACCGCCATGTTCAACGGCCTGTACTGGCACTCCGACCGCTACGCCGTCGGTTACGGTCTGAAGTACTTCAACGACATCTACGGCATCCAGAACGGTTCCTACGGTCTGAAGACCACTGGTTTCGGCCACTACTTCTCCGTGACCTACAAGTTCTAATCGAACTCGTCACACGGACACAAAAAAACCGGAGCAGCTGCTCCGGTTTTTTTATGCCCTCATGCTGGCAGTGGGGGGAGAGCCGCGCCCTCCCCGTTCGCCATCAATCGCGGAAGTTCTGGAACTGCATCGGCTGGCCCAGTTCGGCGCCACGCACCAGCGCCATGGTCTCTTGCAGATCGTCGCGCTTCTTGCCGGTGACCCGCACCTCGTCGCCCTGGATGGCGGCCTGCACCTTGATCTTGGAATCCTTGATGAGCTTCACCAGCTTCTTGGCCACTTCCTTGTCGATCCCCTGCTTGAACTTCACGGTCAGGTGGAAGCGCTTGCCGGAGTGGACGCTGTCACCCACGTCCATGGAACTGTTCTCGATCTGGCGCTTGAGCAGGGCGCCACGCAGGATCTCGACCATCTGCTTGAGCTGAAAATCGGCGTCGGCTTCCAGCTTCACTTCTTCCTTGTTCAATTCGAAGCTGGCTTCCACACCACGAAAATCGAAACGGGTCGCCAGTTCACGGTTGGCGTTATCAACGGCGTTCAACACCTCGTTCATTTTGACTTCAGAGACAATATCGAATGACGGCATAGCCGGGCTCCTCATGCTGTACTTCAGGTTGTGCTGACAGGTGGGCAAATCTACCAGAAAACGGGCAAATTTGCTGATTTCGATGGGATTGCTCTGCTAGAATCCCCTGCGCACAGGAATGGTGAGACCCGTTAGAACCCGTTCAGGAGCAGTCGCGAGAGGTCCGACACTCGGTGAAGTGCAGCCCAGACACCCGCATGTTCATGCATACATGAGGCTCCCTGGCTGCGCATGAACCTTGAGCACGACCCGGCAACCAGCTCATGCACCGGTTCCAGGTATTCACCAAGCGACATCTTCCCTTATCCCGGGTTGGCGGTTGACAGGATGGCAGCCCTTCCCATGATCGAGCCTCTTCATGCCAAGCGGATTACGCGACAACAACCTGAAAACACGCCGTCACCCTGTCTCTCCCGAGTGGACCTTGCTGGGCTGCGGCGCCCTGGGTGGCGTCTTCGCCTCCCTGTTGACCCAAAGCGGCCAAGCAACCCGCCTCCTGCTGCGCGAGCGCCATCGTGCCACCTTGCACCCCGGCGTCGACTTTACCTCCCTTGAGGGGCATACCCAGCTCCTGGCCATCGAACGCGCCTTCATCGACAAGCCGGGCAGCATCAAACGCCTGCTGGTGATGACGAAGGCGGGGCAGGTGATATCGGCCCTCACTCCCCTGGTCGGGCAACTGGCGGCAGGGGTACCCATCGTGCTGCTGCACAACGGCATGGGGATCGCCGATCAGGTGGTCGCACTCTTCCCCGACAACCCGGTGATCGCCGGCGTCACCAGCCATGGCGCCATGCAGAGCGGCCACTTCGTGTTCCGCCACACCGGCAAGGGGGAGACCTGGCTGGGCCCAATCAACGAAGCGGCCCGTGCCCATGCTCACCTCGCCGACGAGCTGGCCAGCGCCCTGGGTCAGGCCGGTTGGGATGAGCAGATCCTGACACGTCAGTGGCAGAAACTCGCCGTCAACTGCGCCATCAATCCCCTCACCGCGCTCTACAAGCTCAAGAACGGCGAATTGGCCGGTCCGCGTTTTGCCGATGCCCTACAGCAAATCTGCGTGGAAGTGGCTGATGTCATGCGGGCCGAAGGTCAGCCCACCGGCAGCGAAGAGCTGCTACGCCGCGTCATGATGGTGGTGGAGCTCACCGCCGACAATTACTCTTCCATGTATCAAGACATGGAACAGGGCCGCGAGACCGAGATCGAAGCCATCACCGGCTTCCTGCTGGGCAAGGCCGCCCTTCACGGTATCGCGGTGCCGGTCAATCAGGGTCTCTATCAGGCCGTCAAAGAGAAGCGCTGAGCAGAGCAACTGGCAAGCAAGGAGTGCAAGATGAACGTACTGGTACTGGTGGCCCCCGGGTCGGAAGAGATAGAGACGGTTGCCATCGTCGATACCCTGGTTCGGGGTGGCATCGATGTGGTGCTGGCCTCCTGTTGCCCCACCGGAGCGCGCCAGATCCGCGCCTCTCGCGGGGTGCAACTGGTGGCGGATTGCCATCTCGACGAGCTGACCACCCGTGACTTCGATGCCATGGTCGTGCCGGGCGGTCTGCCCGGCAGCGAAGTGATCCGCGACACCCCCCTCGCCATCGACCTGCTACGGGAGCAGGCAGGCCTCGGCCGCTGGCGCGCCGCCATCTGCGCCGCACCCGCCGTGGTACTGCACCATCACGGCTTGCTGGGGGATGCGAGCACCACCTGCCATCCGGGCTTTCAGGCCCGTCTGCCCGCGACACAATTGAGCACGGCGCGGGTCGTGACCGATGAAGCCCATCGCCTGATCACCAGCCAGGGCCCGGGTACCGCCATCGAGTTCGCCCTCGAGATAGTACGGGTACTGCGAGGTGACGAGGCTGCTCACGCGGTGGCCGGTCCCATGGTGTTGCCCCCTTCGGTGTTGCCATAATCGCACCAATCACTTCTCTGAAAACGGCAGAGCCCCTTTGCCACAGGCAAGGGGCCTCTGTTTTGGAGGCTCAGACGGCATGGAGACGGTCTTCACCTCACAGCTACGATATAAAAAATCAAATCATTGGATGGCCTTTTATATATTTTATATCGACACATCTAATCTGCTCTTTGATCAGACCGACAACTTTTTCAAAATCTTCAGATTTACAATATAAATTGTCGCTATGTGAAATCTTAAATGGCGTTGATTCAAACCTTAATGCTTTCTTTTTATTGGAGATGATTAACGTATAGTCCCAATCTTTTTTAAACATGGTTTCATGCTCTGTTACTTCACTTTTAAAATCAGTGAAAAATATCGCAAGGAGTGCCATCCCACCAGCACCGACTAGAGAAAATGGTCCCAATACAGCCACTGCAAATACACAGACCACCACGCCAAGCCAAGCCAAACCACGGACTATCGTATAAGCTACTTCTGGAATAACATCCTGATAAGTGACAATAACGCCTTCTGTTGTAAGACGGTAATGATAGTTTTTATCTGCCATCACTAAATAACGAAAATAAGGGATCATTGCTATAGCAACACCGAATGCTAGATAAGCAAACCCCCAATCAACATCACCTGTAAGTAATACACAACCTACAGCAAATAACGTCATAACTGCAGTGACTAGAAAAATAATAAGCCAAGCAAATGGTGTAGAAACCCGAATATTCCACTCCTGAAGAATTGGGGCCTCACGCACTTTTTTTTGATTGGCATCGAGAATACGTTGTTGCTCTTCCTGTGGTAATAGACGAAAAGGAATCTCCTGCTCATTCACATCAACTTCCTCGTTTGACTTATCCATTATTTATTCCCTTGCTTGCCGACCACCAACGCGGGCATTGTACCCAGATCGCCGCTGCAGCTATTCAATGTCACAGGGCCGCCACTACTACTGTTGCCCTTGAAAATAAACTCCCGCTGAACCATGCCCCCGAGATACCCCAGTTCCAGTTTGATGGCCGAGTTGGTATCAACCTCCAGCGGCAGGGAATAGACCATGTCCTCCCAGCTCCCGCGTAGTGTATCTATCATCTTGGGTTTCATTGCAGCCAGATAGCGGTCAAGCTCCTCTTTGGAGCGCGCGGGGATCATCTGACCAGCACTGGCAAGTGGTTGAGAAGTGACATTTAACCCTATGGTTTGTCCTCGCAAATGGGCAGGGAGTGAAAGTTGCAACTGCCACTGGGAACGACCGGTATCCATCCACCCCTGAGGTGCGGTGCGTACCACAGTCAAACTGGCCCCAGGCTTATTGACCAACATTTCAAAGCGAGCCAGTTCATCTTCGGCGGACCAATTGGCAGGCTGCTTTCCCCAGATTGATTTCAGCAACCATTTTTCCAAATCCGAGCGTTTAAAAATATTCAGCAACATAGTTAAAGCCAGATAGGCAATACCCAACACAAAGAGCCCGACAACCATCCAAGGCGCAAAAATAGCAGCGATGGATGAAAAACCTAAACCATTGGCACCTAAATACGCAAGCTGGATAAGGAAAATGCCACTTTGCCCAAATAGCACCCCTGCTTTCATCTGCAAAAGCGTTTTTTCCATACCACTTATCAGTGGATCTTGGCTAGCCTGCCAACTGTCCAAGGCTTCAAGCCCTGCCGCAGCCAAACCTAGACTAGAAAATGCCAGCATCCGTAGAGAGAAGGCTTTAACCCAGACCGCATGCTCACCTTCTTTTATTGCTGCTTTTATCGAGATTGCTGTCAGGGCTCGTTTACCTCCATCAGTAGTGAGCGGCTTTAGCTTCTCCCACGCCGCCCCCTGATAGAGCGCGGCGATGGCATTACCCGTCCAGGCGAAGGCCGAGCCCAACTGCATATTTGCCCGTTCCCGACCGATGGACTGGGCGTTTTGCGCCGTCCCTGCGATGACCACTGTCAGATTCCAGAGGTTGAGCAGGGCAACCAGCCCGCCAAAGGTCGCCAGATTGGGAATTCTCTCGTTCATGGCCGTGATGCGTTGATTCACGCCGCTACGTACGCTCGCCAGATAGTCACCAACATATTGTCTGGCTTGTTGCTGGTAGAGATCGCCTTTCAGTTTCACCAGCAGGGGCATTTCGCTGGCAATCAGGGTATCAAGCTGTTGCTGCAAGGTTTTTAGCTGACCGTTGATGGCCTTCACCGTGGTGCTGCGCCCGGGAGGGGGGGAGCTGATGGCCGACATCTCCTTGACTATGATCCAGACCTTCTGCTGGAAGCGGTTGTGGAGCATCCGATAGTCTCGGTTGACCTGCAGCGGCTGGTCGCCGAGCAGGGATTCCAGCAGTACCAGTCTGAGGTTGCCCGCCAGGCTGTTCTTCCAGGCATGGGGCAAGATGGCCGCCATGATCTGGGCGTGAGCCCCCTTGGCCATGGACTTTCCAGCCATTTTCATGGCTTCAATGACGGCTTCGATCGTCTGGAACCAGGACTTTTGCTTGAATCTCTCGTCCCCCAATAGCGTCTCCAGATCAGCCGTTCTGCCATAGAGGGCTGTCATATCCCCAGAGGAGGTGCTGAGCCAGGCATTGTCTACCGTCAGCTCGCTCAGTCCCTTGTGCAACGCGGCATCAAAGCCATAAGGGGCCAGCGCCAGCAAGTTGTCGCGGCTCTTTTCGCCCAGCAGTTTCTCCAGCGCTTTCTTCCTCTCCTCCGTGCGGCAGCTAAGAGAGAGAACCGGCCCGGCCTCGGCAAACAGGGTCTGCAGATAGGCTTGTCCCTTGGGTGTTCTGTTGTCCAGACCAAAGGGCAGCGGATCGGCCTTGAGGCGGGTCACACCGTTGAACAGGTCTTCATGAGCCCGCGTCAGGGCCAGATCCAGCTCATTGAGTGGCACCTGATACTGCTTGATAAAGGCATTGAGCCCGCTCCAGTTGACCTCATCCTGGAAGGCTGCGCGCTCTTTCCATTGGGAAACCTGTTTTTGAGATGGATTGAAACCATATTGTTCCCGCAAGATTTTCAGCTTCTCATCAGCCCGTTTCTCCATGGGGGAGTTGAACCGCACCATCCCGGGCTCTGCCGTCATGCTCTCCATGTCGGCGAGGTAGCGATCCCCAAGATAATCATCCAGCGCCTCTTCAAAGGCCTGGGTCCTGGCGACATTGCCCCTGACGGAGGCGGGCAACTCCTTCTCGTCGAGCCGCACCCTGGCCAGGTTGCGCGTGACCTCCGCCATCATCAGCTTGTGGCTGTTGACCTTGATGGTGGCATCATCTTTCCCCAGCAGTGCTTCGCGCTTGGCGAGCAGTTGATTGACCTTCATGGAAAGGTCGGCAAGGTCGGCCAGCGGGTCCTCCAGAGCGACCACCATGGCGCTCTTGGGATCCGGTATGCCCGCCTTGTAGGCAGTCGGTAAACTCGCAGGTTTGTGAGCCAGCAACTTGATCCCCTGCTTGTCCTCTTCGGCAGGCTTGGCAAGAGGGGTAGAAGAGAGCACAAATCCCTTGTTGGACATCCCCAGGTCCGCAACCTTGTCAAGCACATCTGGCAGACCGCAATGAGGGGCCTTCATGGTGCTGGCAAAACTGCCCAGTTTCACCTGCCGCATCCAGGTGGTGCGCAAACCGCCGCTCTTTTCCATCTCATGCTTGATGCGCCCCGTCCAGCGCTGGGGAGAATAAGCGAGGGAGAGGGTATGGCTCGCCGGGTAGAGCAGATGCCCCTTGCTTCCCTTGCTCTGGTTGATGAAGGTCGATCCTTTTATCTCGTACTCATCAAATGTCTTGGTCTTTTCGTCATACACATAGAGCCAGCCATCACGCAGTTGGCGCAAGGCATAACCGCTCTCTTTCAACTTGAGAGGCACCACAAAGCCTGCTCCGGCGGGGACTGGGTGAGGCTGCTTTTGTGGCGGGGAGAACGGCTCATCCAGGGCATAACGCACCGGGATGATGGCAATCTTCTTGTTCTTGAGCGGACAGACTCCTGCCGGGCTCTTGCTGTCGGTCGTGTTTGCACACTGGGCGGCTTGATTGGGCGTACTCATGCGTCTTGATCCTTGTTGCTCAATGCGGCAGCAAGCTCGGCGGCCTGCTCGATACGTTGCGAAGGGGTCTGGGGCGAACGCTGGGTAATCAACGCCTTGATCCGGGGATGCTCATCTTCATCAAACCAGTCACTGCCGAGATACCCCATCACATTGAAAAACAGCAGCAGATCCCGCTCGCTCTCGAATCCCTGGGCATAGGCGTAATCAGCCCAATGGGCAATCCACGCCATGGGTTCTGGCAGCGTCAGCATGCGAGCCCCAAACCAGGTGTGCATGTGTGCTCTTATCCCATTGAGGGTGTTCAACCAGCTCACCTCTCCCAGACGGCGCCACTGCACATCGGAAAGTCGCAGGCGCTCCCCCATGGGGGACCCCATTCCAGGCACGGCAACCTTGTGCTGCCACACCTGCCCCTCCCCCTGCCGGGTCGGGATCCAGACTTGAGCCACCCCCTGCCAGAGCCAGGGTTCATCATCCATAAACAGCCGCCACATGGTCTCCGGCATGGCCAGCTTGAGTAGAATCCTGCTGCCATAGGGACTCTCCACCTCGATTAGCTCACGCAGTCGCTCGGCCAACGGCAACAGAGAAAGAGGGGACGATAACAGGTAACCCCATGATGCATCGCGGTTTTGCATAAACCAATCCAGCAGATTGGGCGTTGCACATATCAGACAGGGGCTCACTTCTCGCAAGCTGTCCCAGGGGGCGTGAAGGTAAACGGGCTGATAGGAAGGAGATGCGTCCTGCTCGAACAACACTCGCTCAAGCGCGGGAATGCGCGCCCCATCTAGCAACAGATAGAGTTGCTCACCTCTGTTCAGTTCGATGTCGGGACGCTCTGCGACGAAAGCCATGGCCATCAGCCACCACCCTCCTGTCTGGCCAGTTGCTCACAGATCTCGCACACAGGTTCGGCAGACTTGAGCGTCGCAATCTGACGTGCGGGGTCCATGGGAGGCGGGGGCGCCACCACTTCAACCGCACCGGGCTGGATCGGCATCTGGCCGCCCCAGTCAGAGCCAGACCCCGGGCTGCCGCCTGAGTTCATCTTGATGGAGCCGCCCGAGAGGGTGACACCGCTCGGGTCGATTTTGACAAAACTCCCCCCCACCTTGAGGGTCAGCTCGGCCCCCGCCTCCATCACTATCTTCATGCCCGCCTTGTGGTGTACCTCGCTTCCCACTTCCACCAGCAGGGATTGCCCCAGCTTCTGGTGCAAGCTGGCATCCACGGTCAGGGAGTAGTCAGCCTTCACTTGGTCGCGCTTCTCACCCTCTACCGTTAGGTGGTCATTGGCCTTGATGCGGGTCACCCGCTCATTGTCGATGTCCCTGTGTTCGTCGTGCTTGATGTGCCACGCCGCATCATTCTCGATAAGTACATTCAGGTCTTTCTGACCGTGGATATAAATCTCTTCCTGCCCCGCCTGGTCTTCAAAGCGCAGTTCGTTGAAACCCTCCCCCTGGTGGGTTTCGGTGCGCAGCACGGTGCGGGTCTTGTTGGCCGGCAGCTCGTAGGGCGGCCGGTTGGTGGCGTGGTAAGTTCGACCCGTCACGATGGGCTGGTCCGGGTCCCCTTCCAGGAACGAGACAATGACCTCGTGGCCGATGCGCGGGATGGCCATCATGCCGTATTGACCGCCCGCCCAGCCCTGGCTCACCCGCACCCAGCAGGAGCTCTGGTCATTGGAGCTACCATATCTGTCCCACGGGAACTGCAGCTTCACCCGGCCGTGCTCGTCGCAGTAAATCTCCTCCCCCTCGGGGCCAACCACTATGGCGATTTGCGGGCCGTCCACCATCGGCTTGTGGGGCACCTCGGGGCTACCGATGAGCGCCCGCCAGGTGGTGCTGGCTTTCACCACCCCAAATTCGTTGTGGTAGACGGTGGGGCCGCTGCCCCCTTCCTCTTCCAGTGCCTGTGGCTGCAAGCCGGTGTGCTGGATGCGCACGATTTGCCAGTCGGTGTTGAGGTTGCCGTTGGGATGTTCGGTCAGCGAGAAGCTCTGCCCCGGCTGCAAGGCCGCGCAGTTGGACTTAGCCTGGCCCGCCACCGCGTCATTGCGCAGGGCATCGAGCCGGTGCTGAGCAAAGGCCTTGCCGCTGCCATCCTGCTTGTAGCGACCCGGATAGTCGAAGTGCTGGTAGGTATCCCGTTGATGCTCGAGCTCACTGCCCTGCTTTTTGTGAGAGAGGCCGTAGGCAGGCGTCTTGAAGCTGTAGTCTTTGAGCTCCACATCCGAGGGGCGCACCGCTTCGCGGTAGTGGAACTGGCGCACATAGGGGCCCTGCTCCAGCGAACGGTTGCCGAGGTTGAAGAAGAGCTCGGGGCCGGCAGTCAAGGCGGCTGCGTCATCGGCAAACACGATACGGTGCTTGCCCGCTTCAAACTCGTGGAAGTAGAACATCCCCTCTTCGGCGGCGAGGCGATTGAGGAAATCGAGGTCGGTCTCGCGATACTGAACGCAATATTCCCGCTTGGCGTGCTCGTTTTTCAGCGCAAAGGCATAGTCGGTGATGCCATGTTCTTGCAAGAGGATACTGAGGATTTCATCAGGCTTCTGCGCCTGGAAGATGCGGGAGTTCTGGCGAAGCGACAGCCGCCACAGGGCCGGCTGCACCATGAGCTGATAGCGGGTGCGGCGAAAACCGCTGTCCCCTTGCGCGAAGTCACTGACCACCCCGCACACCCGGCGCTGCAGCTCGCCGTTGTACCACACCAAGAGTTCGCACGGCTGGTCCAGCACGGCGCCAAAGTCGATGTCGGGCTGGGCACTCGCCAGCGCCAGGCGCAGGTTGAATGGCCGGTTGAGCCCTTCATCCAATGCAAACTCGGCCACCACGAAGGTGCTCTCGGGCAGAGCCCCCACCTTGACGGTGAATTGTAATCCTGTGCTGTCTGCCATGAGGGCTCCTTAACCAGCCAGTTCGCAGCCCCGGGAGCTGCACGGATGACGTCTGAGATCAGGCGCGTCGCAAGATGGGTCACCATCGCCATCAGCATCGCGAGGGAAGGCACGGTGCAAACTGAGAAGCGCCGCTTTCATCTGACAAGGCAATCGTGGGAGATGGCGCGACCGGCCTTCGTTGTGCTTTGCCATCCAGCCGCCATGCAGCCGGATGGCAAAACACAAAAGCTCCGACCACATCCGGTTGAATGGGTCGGAGAAAGCTTGCACAGGTCTGGTGACGGCTGACACGGCAGTCATCAGGCCCTGGGGTGCACTACAAGGAACAACGGCAATCAATAAATCGGTGATCAGGCCTCGATCGGCGCGCGCCAGTCATCAGCACCAGAGGTGCCGGCAACGGTGTGCTCC
This sequence comes from Aeromonas sp. R2-1, assembly GCF_040908425.1. NCBI lineage: Bacteria > Pseudomonadati > Pseudomonadota > Gammaproteobacteria > Aeromonadales > Aeromonadaceae > Aeromonas > Aeromonas sp. R2-1. The sequence goes on along the minus strand of NZ_JBFODR010000007.1, from coordinate 82,677 downwards.
CAGTCGATCTTGCGGTAGGCCATGGAGACCTGGATCAGCTGGGTGAAGTCGGACTTCGCCGGATCCTGGCAGTGGGGCATCTGGCAGTCGATGTCAACGATGGTGGCATCGGTCAGTACAGTGCTGAAGAAGTGCTCCTGCTTGCCCTCGACGGAGGTGCGGTACCACTTCAGGGTCACTTTCGGCAGCATCTCGCCGGAGGCCAGGGAGTTGTACATCAGCGGCACGGCCTTGTTCAGGGCTACGGTGAACTTGAACGGCTTGTGGACACGTTGACCCGCCGGCTGGCCGGATTGCGGATCGGTCGGCACGGTGACGACGTGCTGGAACTCTTGTACCAGCATCTCGTCTTCGTGGCCCTGCACGAAAATGTTGCCGACGGAATCGGAGGTGAAGGCACCGGCGGTGATGTTGCCCTGGGTTTTACCTTCGATGCTGATATAACATGGGGTTGGCATGGAATTGCTCCTGATGGTTGAACGGTTATGACACTCGCCCGAATCCGTTAGCAGCGTCCATGCCACTCTTTTTACCCATTACATTTCAATCAGTTATAAAAAAATCCCCCCACAAGGCAGTACGCTCGGCGCAATAAGTTGTACTTTTCAACACGTTTGACCATCAGTCATTGCACTGGCAGTGTAATCCTCTGGTATGTGCGCAATTTTTTGCGCCAATCCGACGGGAACACTACTGTTCGTCCACATTGGCGACGGCGGCCAGCTCTACATTCAACCTCACCACCCCCTGTTTCAGCGCCCAGGAGATCGCCTGGCACTTGCTGCTGGCCCCCAGCTTGGTGACCACATTGTTCAGATGAAAGGTCACCGTGCGCGGGGTGATCCCCAGGATCTGCGCAATATCGCTCGTCTGCTTCCCTTCCGCCGCCCAGCGGCATACCTCCAGCTCGCGCAGGCTCAGGGCATCATGAGAGGACTCCCCTACCAGACAGACCCTCACCACCGCCTCGAAGATATGCATGGATAGCCAGCTGAGAAAAGGCACCGCAGAGAGCCACTGCGCTCTGGTGCGAGGCGTGCTGGTGATCAGGGAGAGCAGGCCCACATGACCGTTGGCTCCGTGCCAGGGAAACGTAATGCCGTCGCGCAATCCCGCCTGCTGCGCGAGCGTCATCACCGCAAGGCGCTCATCGTCACAGACCCCCTGCACCATGAGATCCGCCCACAGGATGGGGGTGCTCCGCTCCATGCCGCGCTGGACGACGGGATCGATGGCAAAGAAGTTGGCCTGGGTATAGGCGTCAACCCACTCCTGAGGACAACCATTGAAGATGGTGACATCCGGTCGCTGTATGGTGCTGGGAGACATCAGGGCCAATCTGAAGTAGTCAAATCCCGCCTGTGTCGTCAACTGGCGCAGCAACGCCACTATGGTGTGCTCATCGTCGGCCTGTTCGAACCGGGAGATGAGATCTAACGCGTAGCTTGTATCCATGTTGTCGAATTGTTTTCAAATGGTGTCGGCATTGTTTTTCATGAAACCCAATGGGAGCTGAATCACGTGCCAACAAATAGAAACGGAACCCGTGAAACCCTGATCTCAGGGCCCGCCACTAGCCTCGGGGCTCGCTCTCGGCGGGATGGAGGGCATGACGCAGAGCGAAATACCAATAACCAGAACTTAACTGCATTAAAATCACGAGTTTTTGCAAAAAACATCGCAATCATATAACAGCACTCGACGGGGAAGGGATAATAAACTTTCCAGATGAGACCTTGGTCACTGACAGGCCGATCGTTTTGTGTCCCGTCCCCCGTTTCTGGCCCTTTACGGGCTTCCCCGGCCTGGCACCGGCTGTTAACATGCGCCCCTTATGCCTGTTATGTGCTCTGAGGTGGCCGTCACGCCGCCCTGACCCTGCCCTGTGCGGCCTCTGCCGCCTGACTCCGGTTATGCCGACCGGCCGGTTTGCCCGGCCACCAACAGCCAATGCAACCCTGTGATCCCCGCCATTTCCCCTGATTTGCGGGCCTGTGGCCATGGACCCTCAACGAGCGAGAAAATCCCCATGCTGGAACGTGCAAGACAAGAGTGGTTCTCCAACATACGGGGTGATCTGCTGTCGGGTATCGTCGTCGCCCTGGCGCTGATCCCGGAGGCCATCGCCTTCTCCATCATTGCGGGCGTCGACCCCAAGGTCGGCCTCTATGCCTCCTTCTGCATCGCCGTGGTCATCGCCTTCGTCGGCGGTCGTCCCGGCATGATTTCCGCCGCCACCGGCGCCATGGCGCTCCTGATGGTGACCCTGGTCAGGGAACATGGCCTGCAGTATCTGCTGGCGGCCACCCTGCTCACCGGCCTCTTCCAGATAACGGCGGGCTACCTCAGACTCGGCAGCCTGATGCGATTCGTCTCCCGCTCCGTGGTGACCGGCTTCGTCAACGCCCTGGCCATCCTTATCTTCATGGCCCAGCTGCCCGAGCTCACCAACGTCACCTGGCAGGTCTACGCCATGACCGCGGCCGGGCTTGGCATCATCTATCTGTTCCCGCTCGTTCCCGTGGTGGGCAAACTGCTCCCCTCCCCCCTGCTGTGCATCGTCGTCCTGACGGCGGTGGCCATCACCCTGGGCATCGACATCCGCACCGTGGGCGACATGGGCGAGCTGCCCGATACCCTGCCGGTCTTCCTCTGGCCCGACGTACCCCTCAATCTGGAGACCCTGGCCATCATCTTCCCCTATTCAGCGGGGCTGGCGGTGGTGGGACTGCTCGAGTCCATGATGACGGCAGCCATCGTCGACGAGATGACCGACACCCCAAGCGATCGCAACCGCGAGTGCAAGGGTCAGGGGATCGCCAACATTGGCGCCGGTCTGCTGGGAGGCATGGCGGGGTGCGCCATGATTGGCCAGTCCGTCATCAACATCAAATCCGGTGGCCGCGGCCGCCTCTCCACCTTCGTGGCGGGGACCCTGCTCATCCTGATGGTGGTCTTCATGGATGAGTGGATCCGTCAGATCCCCATGGCCGCCCTGGTGGCCGTGATGATCATGGTCTCCATCGGCACGTTTTCCTGGGAGTCGGTACGCAACCTGAAGAGCCACCCCCTCTCCACCAACCTGGTGATGGTGACCACTGTCGCCGTGGTGGTCGCGACCCACAACCTGGCACTCGGGGTCTTCGTGGGGGTGCTGCTCGCCTCTCTCTTCTTCGCCCACAAGGTTGCCCGCGTCATGCTGGTCAAGAGCGACAGCGAGCGCAGCGGCGCCGTGCGTACCTATCTGGTGCGGGGCCAGGTCTTCTTTGCCAGCGCCGAGCAGTTCCTGGCCGGTTTCGATTTCAGGGAGGAAGTGGAGAAGGTGGTCATCGACCTGACGCACGCCCACTTCTGGGACATCACCGCCATCACGGCCCTCGACAAGGTGGTCATCAAGTTCCGCCGTGAGGGGAAAGAGGTGGCGGTCATCGGCCTGAACGACGCCAGTGCCACCCTGGTCGATCGCTTTGCCATCCACGACAAACGCCAGGAGGGAGAGCCCCTGCTGGCCGAGCATTGATCCCGGCGCGCCCCATGAGGGCGCTGCCTGCAAGCCATAAAAAAAGCCCGTCTCTCACCATGAGATGGGCTTTTTTTGGGCTGTTGGATCACAGTCAACACACGCGCCTCGGCGCGCCCATCCCGAGCCGATGCGGCAACGCGGGGTCATGACCTGCCGTCAGGGTGCAAGAGGGGCCATGAAAGCAGGAACAGGGTGCCGCCCCGCCCGCCGGGTTGGCAAACAGCACTGCCGCCGTGGGCCTCGGCAATGGCCTTGACCACGGCCAGCCCGAGCCCGCTGCCGCCACTCTTGCGTGAGCGTGACGGATCCCCCCGGCGAAACGCCTCGAAGAGATGGGCGGCGACCTCCTCGCTGATGCCAGGCCCTTCGTCTTCCACGCTCAGGATGCACTGGGTGCCCGAACGATGCAGGCGCACGGTCAGCATGCCCGGCACCGCGTGCTTCTGGGCATTTTCCAGCAGCGCCATCAGGGCCTGACGGATGCGAAGTGCATCGCAACAGACACAGAGTTCGGCATCGAGCTCCCGCTTGAGGGTGAAACCGCTCGCAGCCAGAGGGGTGGCAAACGCCTCGAGCACCACTGCAAGCTCATCAGCCAGCCTGACCTCTGTTCGTTGCAACTCCAGGTGGCCGCTGTCGTTGAGGCTCAATACCCGCAAGTCTTCGATCAGGTGGGTCAATCCCTCCACCTGGCGCAACAAACCTTCAAAGAGCGCACGCTCTGGCGGAAATACCCCTTCGGCCAGCCCCTGCAATCGGCCACGCAAGATGGTCACCGGGGTGCGCAATTCGTGGGCGATGGCGGCATTCCAGAACTCCCGCTCGCGGGTCATGCTTTGCAGTCGCTCGGCCATGGTGTTGAAGTCCCGCACCAGTTGCGCCGTCTCCCCGATCGCCTGTTCATCCAGCGGCACGCGCGCATCGAGTTTGCCCTCTGCCACCTCTCGCAGGCTGTTCGCCACCGAATTGAGCGGGGTCAGGATGCGCCGAGAGAGGCGCACCGCCACGTACAGCGCCATCCCCAATGCAATAAGAATGGTCGAGCCGATCCAGATCATCTCGACCCTGGATGGCATCCAGCTCTCGGAGATGCTGCCAGGCACATAGGTCACGGCAATGGCGTAGAACACATAGGTGCCGATCACCGCGAGGCAGATGATGCCGAGTGCCATCAGCCCCAGGGAGCGGATGATTTGCCTGCGCAGGCCGGGTGCCGATGTCACGCATCGCCCCCGAAGCGATAGCCGACGCCCCAGACACTGGCGGGCACCCCCTGGATGCCGTGCGCCTCCAGCTTCTTGCGCAGCTTGCTGATGTGGCTGTCCACCGTGCGCTCCTGGGTATCCCCCTCCGGCAGGCAGTGGGTCAGCAGTTCGGCGCGGCTGAACACCCGCTTGGGTGCCCGCATCAGGGAGGCGAGCAACTTGAACTCGGTCAGGGTCAGATCCAGCATCTGCTGCCCCTCATCGCGGCAAATGCTGGCCTCGTGGCTCTCCAGATCGATCTGGAAGGGGCCGACCCGCAGCACCCGGGCCGTGGTCTGCTTCGCAGCCTGGCTGCGTCTGAGCACCGCCTGTACCCGGGCCACCACTTCGGCCGGGTTGAAAGGTTTGACCACATAGTCATCCGCCCCCATGCGCAGCCCCATCAGCTTGTCGAGGTCCTGATCCAGGGCGGTCAGCATGATCACCGGCGTGTCGCCACGGGCTCGGATCTCGCTGAGCACCTGCCAGCCATCGAGCTGCGGCATCTGCACATCCAGCAACAGGAGATCGGGTTTGCATGTCTGGTGCATGGCCAGGGCTTCGCGGCCATCGGCGGCATGCAGGGTGCGCAATCCGTGGCGTTGCAGGTAAGCGGCGAGGATGTCGGCTATCTCGGCTTCATCCTCTGCAATCAGTACCAGTGACTGGGCCGCCGGGTTGGCGGAAGCAGGAAGATACGACATGGTCGGCCTCGAAAATGGTGGGTTTGAACTTTATCACCGCCTCCATGGATTCTCCACAAAGCCTCGAATCATTCGCAATAGCCCCTCTCCATAATGCCCGCTCGATGTGCTCTCGCGGCAACACCATGCCCGGGAGGCGGTTTAACGAGGTGAATATGATGTTTGTCAAACAGCGGTATGCGGGCGCTTTGCTCGCCGTCATTGCCGTATTCGGATTGGCAGGTTGCGATGGGGCGACGCAAGCGCAAGATGCGCCGGCCCTTCCTCAGGTGTCGGTGATGACGCTGGCAGGTCAGGACCTGGTCATCAGCGAGGATCTGCCCGCCCGGGTAGCCGCGGTGCGCAGCGCCGAAATTCGGGCCCAGATCAGCGGCATCGTGCAGCGCCGCCTGTTCGAGCAGGGTGCCGAGATCAACGCTGGCACCGTGCTCTTCCAGATAAATCCGGCCCCCTTCAAGGCGGATGTCGACAGCGCCGCCGCCGCATTTCAGCGCGCGGAGGCCGTGCTGGCCCGCGCCCGTATCCAGATTGACCGTCTGGTGCCGCTGCTGCGCACCGAGGCCATTAGCCGCCAAACCTATGACGATGCTGTCTCCCAGCGTGATCAGGCGGCCGCCGACGTGGCTCAGGCCAGGGCGACCCTGGCCCGGCACCAGCTGAACCTGCAATTTGCCAGCGTGGAGGCCCCCATCGCCGGGCGCATCGATCAGGCGCTGGTGAGTGAAGGGGCTCTGGTGTCCCCCACCGACGCCACCCCCATGGCCAGGATCCAGCAGATCGATCAGGTCTACGTCGATGTGCGTCAACCGGCCTCTGTGCTCGACACCCTGCGCCAGCAGGCTGGCTCGACGGCACCGGAACTGACGGTGGACATCCTCGGCAGCGACGGCAAGCCGCTCGGCATGCAGGGGCACATCCTCTTCTCCGGCATCGAGGTGGATGCCGGGACCGGTGACGTACTGCTGCGGGTACTGGTGGACAACCCGGAGCGGCGGCTCTTGCCCGGCCTCTACGTACAGGCGCGCATTCCCCGTGCCCGCTATGCCAACGCCCTGAGCGTGCCTCAGCAGGCGGTGGTGCGCACATCGGGCCAGACCAGCGTGTGGGTGGTGGATGGCCAGGGGCAGGCACAACTGGTTCCGGTCAACACCGCTGAACTGGTGAATAGCCAGTACCGCATCGCGTCCGGGCTCAACGCCGGACAGCGGGTGGTGATCGAGGGGATCGACCGCCTGACCCCGGGGACGCAAGTCATTGCCCATCCCTGGCAATCCCCCGCAGTCAGCCAGCAGGCTGACGCCGGTAACCGTTGAATCGGAGACATTTCATGCCGCAGTTTTTCATTCATCGCCCGGTGTTTGCCTGGGTGATCGCCCTCTTCATCGTGCTGGCGGGGGTCATCGCCATCCCCAAGCTGCCCATCTCCCGCTATCCCTCGGTGGCGCCGGTGTCGGTGACCCTCTATGCCACCTATCCGGGCGCCACGCCGCAGACCCTGAACGATGCGGTGGTGAGCCTGATCGAGCGCGAGCTGTCTGGGGTGAAGAACCTGCTCTACTTCGAGTCGTCGGTAGATGCCTCCGGCAGCGCGCAGATCACCGCCACCTTCAAGCCGGGCACCGATCCGGAGCTGGCCCAGATGGACGTGCAAAACCGCATCAAGGCGGTCGAGCCTCGCTTGCCACAGGCGGTGCGGCAAACCGGCCTGCAGGTGGAGTCCGCCTCGTCCGGCTTTCTGATGATGGTCGGCATGACTTCACCGGATGGCCGCTTCGATGAGGTCGCGCTGAACGACTACATGGCCCGCAATATCGTGCAGGAGCTGCGCCGCATCGACGGCGTGGGGCGAGTGCAGCTGTTCGGCGCCGAGCAGGCCATGCGCATCTGGGTGGATCCGGGCAAGCTCGCCGCCTACGGGTTGACCATCAGCGAGGTGGCGCAGGCCATTGAGCAGCAGAACGTGCAGATTGCACCGGGGCGCCTCGGCGACGAACCCGCCCTGCCTGGCCAGCGACTGACGGTTCCCCTCACGGTAGAGGGGCAACTGACCACTCCCGAGGCGTTCGCCGCCATCGTGCTGCGGGCCGGTGGCGATGGCGCCAAGCTGGTGCTGGGTGACGTGGCCCGGGTCGAGCTGGGGGCGCAATCCTACGCCTTTTCCAACCGCGAGAACGGGGTGGCTGCCACCAGCGCCGCCATCCAGCTCTCCCCCGGCGCCAACGCCGTGCGCACCGCCGATGCGGTGCGCACCCGTCTCGCCCAGCTCGCCCCCACTCTGCCGGCGGGCATGGCCTATTCGATCCCGTTCGACTCGGCCCCCTTCGTCAAGGTCTCCATCGACAAGGTGATCCACACCCTGCTGGAAGCCATGGTGCTGGTGTTCCTGGTGATGTTCCTCTTCCTGCAGAACCTGCGCTACACCCTGATCCCGGCCATCGTCGCCCCCATCGCCCTGCTTGGCACCTTCGCGGTGATGCTGCTGGCCGGCTTTTCCATCAACTCCCTGACCATGTTCGGCATGGTGCTGGCCATCGGCATCATCGTCGACGACGCCATCGTGGTGGTGGAGAACGTCGAGCGCCTGATGGCCACCCAGGGGCTATCGCCCCGAGAGGCGACATCGCGGGCCATGAAGGAGATCACCGGGGCGGTGATCGGCATCACCCTGGTGCTCACGGCGGTGTTCATCCCCATGGCGTTCGGCAGCGGCTCCGTGGGGGTCATCTACCAGCAGTTCACCCTGTCGATGGCGGTGTCGATCCTGATTTCGGCCTTCCTCGCCCTGACCCTGACGCCGGCGCTCTGCGCCACCCTGCTGCGTCCGGTCAGCCCGAGTCACCATGAGAAGCGCGGTTTCTTCGGCGCCTTCAACCGGGGCGTCGAGCGGCTCACCACAGGCTACGGCGTTCGGGTCACCCGGCTGGTCGGGCGCAGCGGACGCATGATGGCTACCTTCGCCGCCCTCTGCGCCGTGCTGGCCATTGCGGCCACCCAGCAGCCCTCCTCCTTTCTGCCGGACGAGGATCAGGGCTACTTCATGACCTCCATCCAGTTGCCGACCGGCGCCACCAGCGAGCGCACCCTGGCCGTCATCAAGGAGTTCGAGGCCCATGTGGCCTCTCGCGAGGCGCTCGACACCAACCTGGTGGTGCAGGGCTTCAGCTTCTCCGGCGCCGGCCCCAATGCGGCCATGGCCTTCACCATGCTCAAAGACTGGGACCAGCGTCATGGTGCCACGGCCGCCGAAGAGGCAGAGCTGGCACAGGCCGCCATGGCCAACAGCAAGGAAGGCATAGTGATGAGCCTGTTGCCGCCCGCCATCGACGAACTGGGCACCTCTTCGGGTTTCACGCTCTTCCTGCAAGACAGGGCCAACCAGGGGGAAGCCGCACTGCTGGCCGCCCAGGCGCAACTGCTGGCACTGGCGGCCCAAAGCGAAGTGGTGAGCGATGTCTATCCCGACAGCCTGCCCCCCGGCGAGAGCATTCACCTCGAGATCAACCGTCAGAAGGCCGAGGCCATGGGACTCTCGTTCACCAGCGTGAGCAGCACCCTGTCGGCGGCGATGGGATCGCTCTACATCAACGATTTCCCCAACGGCGGGCACATGCAGCAGGTCATCCTGCAGGCCGACGCGTCGGCGCGCATGCAGCTCGATGACGTACTCGGCCTGCGGGTGCGCAATGCCAGCGGCGGCATGGTGCCCCTGCGGGAGGTGGTGACGCCGACCTGGCGCCAGTCGCCGCAACAGATGATGCGCTTCGAGGGCTTCCCCGCCGTGCGTCTCTCCGGGAGTGCCGCCCCCGGGGTGTCCAGTGGCGCCGCGATGGCGGAAATGGATCGCCTGGTGGCGCAATTGCCGCCAGGCTTCGCCCTGGCCTGGACGGGACAGTCGCTGCAGGAGCGCCAGTCGGCGGCCGAGGCCCCCCTGCTGATGCTGCTGTCGGCGCTGGTGGTCTTCCTGGTGCTGGCCGCGCTCTACGAGAGCTGGTCCATTCCGCTCTCCGTGATGCTGGTGGTCCCCCTGGGCCTGCTCGGCGCCGTGGCGGCGGTGATGCTGCGCGGCATGCCCAACGACGTCTTCTTCAAGGTGGGCATGATCACCATCATCGGTCTGTCGGCCAAGAACGCCATCCTCATCGTGGAGTTTGCCCGCCAGTTGCACGGCGAAGGGCGCTCGCTGCTTGACGCTGCGGTGACCGCCGCCCGCCTGCGCCTGCGCCCCATCCTGATGACGTCGCTCGCCTTCACCCTCGGCGTGGTGCCGCTGATGCTTGCCAGTGGTGCCAGCGCGGAGACCCAGCATGCCATCGGCACCGGCGTGTTCGGCGGCATGATCAGCGGCACCCTGCTGGCCATCTTCTTCGTGCCGGTCTTTTTTGTCTTCGTCATCGGCACCCAGGCGCGCATTCAGGCCTGGCGGGCACAGCGAGCACAGCGAGCACAGCACCGATCATGCTGACCGCTGCGCGGGTTTGCTGGCCCTGGGGAGGCGATGATCATGCTGTGCATGCCTGGCACCATTTTGCGTTCCTTCGAAGAGGATGAGCGCGCCATGGTGCCGGGCCTGTGGTTCATGACCGATGCTGCGGGGCGACCCTATCGCGGGTTGCCTCTCCTGGGTTTGTGTCCAGCCCTCCGTCGCCGGTGCATCCTTGGTCTTCTCCAAGATGGCGATCTGCTATCTGGCACAGGGGGCTTGCACCATCCCGGGTCGGTGCCGACCCAGCAGGAACCCGGCCTCAGCATCGCTCTGAAGACCGACGCCATTGGCCTCATCGACTGCATGCTGTCTGCCATCACCAGTCAAGGCTGGACACTCCTGGTGTCTGAACCGCTGGAGAGGCCCCCGCAAGGTTGATGACACCCTGGTTCTCATGCAATACACCATGAAATCGAAGTCAATTTAAGTGTTACTCAGAAATCGACACATCGCAATCACCTCAGATACATTGCAGATCTACTCCGATACTTTCCCTCTGATCGTCAGCCTCAAGAGAAAAATAAAATAAACCACTAAAAACAACATCATAAACTCTTTTCATTTAAAGATAACTCTTTCTTGCACATCCCATCAGCTGGTCGTCAGGACACGTTTTCTGTGATTTGAAACACAAACTTTGATCATCACAGGGGATAAGCATTGCATTGGAAATCGATTTCAAGAAAATGAAGCCAGCATGATTTGTCTTGGCATCGATTGCATAGCGTCTGTTTGAGTCTTGACGGTTCATCGCGGTGGATATTTTTCCCATTGATTGGAGTGGTCAGTATGAATGCATCAAAAAAAGGACTTTTGGCGTCGTTGATCGCCGCTGCCCTGCTTGGCGGGTGTGGTGGGGCCGATAATATCGACTCGAATAGTGGCAACACCGGTGGTAATAACGGTGGCGACAACGGTGGCACCACGCCCCCTGGCGACAGCACCCTGATCCTGTTCGGGGTCGGTGCCAATGGGGGTACAACCCCCAGCATCCAGTCAGAGAAGGACAACTGGAGCTTGCAACCGGTCACCGCTTCTCCCGTCGCCATGACCAGCATCAGCGCCGTGCTCATCAACAATGCCGGTACCGATGACACCGCCGATGTGCAGGTAGCCGGTGACGGAGATGGCACCTTCATGCTCAAATCCGCCACCCCTCTGAACCTGAGCAAATACGCCTCCGGTTTCATCGAGTTCCAGCTGCGGACCAAGAGCAAGGTGCCGGAAGTGCTCAATGCCTCCATCGACAACGAGTATCCCAACCGCAGCAGCCTGCCCATTGCCAGCGCCCTGACCGGTTCCGGCGACTGGGAAACGCTCACGCTGCCCATCAACTGCATGAAGCCCTTCCCCGGTGCCACGGCCATCAACCTCGCCACTGTGGGCACACCGTTCCACCTGGCCACCAAGGAAGCCTTCAACTACGAAATCACCAACATCAAGTACCTGCTCACCACCTCGGCCAAGCCCGTTGTCGACCCGGTCACCTGTGAAGCGCCTGGCGGCGCTACCGACCCGGGCACAGACCCAGGCACCGACCCGGGAACCGATCCCGGTACCGATCCAGGTACCGATCCAGGTACCAATCCGGACACAGGCTCCGGCGTCAACAATGCCCCCGCGCTGGTGGCCACCGATGCCGCACTCTACTACTCCGGTGACAAGAGCCAGGCCTTGGACCGCAGCGCCGATTACCCGGCAGCCAGCTTCGGCGGCACCCTGACCGATGAAAACCAGGTCATCACCATGGACCTGCCAGGCAATGGCGCCGCCTTCCTCGGGACCGACAGCGCCAATGGGGATCTCTCCGCCTATCAGGACGGCGCCATGCTGCTCGACCTGAAAGTCTCCAGCTACGGTGACTCCCCCAACATCCAGATCCGCATGGACGGTACCGCAGGCCCGGACTTTGGCACCTTCTTCACCATGGACAGCAACATCGTGCCCGATGACGACACCTGGTACCGCTGCATCCTGCCGGTCGCCTCTCTCATTCCGGCGGCCAACACAGGCTCGGTGCAAAAGGCGCTCTACCTGAGCGGGGCCTGGGACTCCATGGCCGGTCTGCGCTTCGCCTTCACCAACGTGGCCCTGAAAACAGCCATCCCGGCAGACTTTGACAGCAATCAGCCCTGCCAACAGATCAAGTGACAAGGCATTGAATCTTCGAGAAATCGATTGAAAATAATTTTCTACGGATTGGAGCAATAAGATGAAATTGAAGTCACTCGCCTTGTTTGTCGGGGCATGTTGCGGGCTGGCAATGCCCGCAGTATCGAATGCCGCCGAGAGTTTTGGCTTCCACGGTTATATTCGTGCTGGCTCGATGTTTGACGCCAAGGACAACTTCGCCAAGGCGGGGTACGAATATGAGATGGACAAGACCATGGGGCGCCTGGGCTCCGAGCTGGACAACAGCTGGGAAGCGGGCCTGAACAAGTTGTGGGATCTGGGCAGCAACAAGTCGGTCAACATCCACTTCAAGGTGGAGTCCGATGCCGATGGCCTGCAAACCCGTGCCGCGCCTCGCGAAAGCGGTGTGTCAGAAACCTATGTGGAGCTGGGTGGCATCACCCCGACCGGGACCATGTGGGGCGGCCTGCGCTATTACGACCGCGAGAACTACATCTGGACCACCGACTATTTCTACACGGACTACTCGGGAACCGGCGTCGGCATCAAAGCCATGGAGATGGCGGGTGGCAAGTGGGACTTTGCCTATATCAACAGCAACGACACCAGCCACTCCGACCGCGCCAATGGCACTGAAGCCACCATGCACACCCTCCACACCAGCGCCCTCTACGGTGCCTGGGACATGGAGATTGCACTCAAGCAGATGCCCAGCAACGAGTTCACCGGCGACAACAAGCAATATGCGACCAAGGGGGCAGAAGGAACCGTCATCTATTCCCGCGACGACTTCTTCTTCATGCCGGGGGGCTTCTCCAAGTTCATCGCCCAGGCAGGACGTGGGCTGGGTTCAGGGGACTTGCTGGGTGCCAACCTGACCAATACCGCCATGTATCGCAAGGGCTCCCTGTATCAGAAGACACTGCAGGACAAGGCGGATGGCTATAAACCCTACCAGTCCAAGGTGATGGAAGGCGATCAATCCTACCGCCTCTTCCTCTGGGGTGGCTGGTATGGCGCCAATATTCATCTGCTGCCGACCCTCTCCTACCAGTACAACGACTACGAGCTGGGTGGCCATGATTCCTGGTATGCCGCATCTCTGCGCCCGGTATTCCCGATCAATGAGTTCTTCTCCATCCAGACGGAAGTCGGATATGTGAAAAACAACCTGATCATCGACAACGTCGAACGGGGTGGCACCTCTCACAAGGTCAGCATAGTGCCGACCTTCACCGTCAATACCGGCATGGGGCCCTCACCGGAGATCCGCATTCTGACGACCTATGTCGATCACAACAACGAGACCCCCTGGCAGGAAGACCGGGAAGATTTCCTAGTCGGTGTACAGGCGGACATGTGGTGGTAGGTTAGGTCGCGATACTTATCTGCACTATAATCTCGGGTCCCTTGGGGGACCCGCATTGCATACGAGGAAACACGATGAAGGGAACGAAGCAGTGTCTGCCTTTCCTGGTCAGTCTGCTGATGGCCGGATGCGCCGGCATGGGCCCGGAGCATTCGCCAGGATCGGCAGTCTCCGCCCTGCAGCAACAGGTTGAACAAGGTCGGGAACAATTGTCGAACAAGGTGGCGGTCGAGTCATTCAAGGAACTTCGCTTCCAGTCCCTCGGGCAGGAGAGCCGCTGGGTCGATGTGAGCACCGACAGCCAGGTCTATGCATTTGATTCAGGCAAAAGCTATGTAATGGCCTTCTCGCTGCCCGAAGTCAGCCAGGCAACTCGCGTCAAAATAACCATTCCGGTCGACTATACCGTCTTCCTGCCCAGCATCCTGTTGCTGGACGAGCAATACAACGCCGTTCAAACCATTCCCGGTTCCACATTCAGTTATGACGGTCGTTCGTTAATTTCAGGGCAGAACATTCAGGGGGAATTCACCATTCCAGCCCCCATCGGCAGCGCTCGGGCCGCCTATATGGTGATCTATTCCACGGCGAAGGACATGCAGGGCAGTACCCGGCTCAACCCGGACGATCTCCAGCGCGCCATGCAATATGATCGCACCACGGATGTCGCCCGCCTCATCAATGTGGAAGTGCCTCACTCTGCTACCGGACGCCTATATTTGACGCTGGACGCAGAGCCCGCTGCAAATGCGACGCAGATCGCAAAAACCATATCGCCCGTGATGGTCTCACCAGATAAATCGTTGGGTGAACTGGATTATTATCAGCATATTCGCACTGCCGTTCAGAGCAAAAACTATGAGCAGGCGCTCGCCTGGGTCAAAGCCGCCGAGCAAGCCGGTTTTACCAAGGCAAAAGAGGTCTTTTTTGCCGCCCAGCAGTAGCGTTCCCTCCCCTGGCAAGGCGCATCATCGCTTGTCACCACCAGGGGAAACGGGTATCCTAACTTGCTGATTTATTAAGAAGATATTCATATAACACTGGCCATGACCAGGGGTTTTCACAGTCGAGTACGGAGGGGGGATGTCGAAGTCAGCTCAGGAGAAAAAAGCCACTGTCTATGATATCGCCCGCCGAGCCGGTGTCTCGGCAAGCACTGTATCCCGGATATTGAACGGCTCGGCCAAAGTGGCCGCAGATAAACGTCAGGCGGTGGAAGATGCCATTCAGGAATTGAATTTTCGTCCCAACCTGATGGCGCAATATTTGAAAACGGGTCAGTCCATGACCCTGGGTGTTTTGACCCAACATGTGGAGAGTCCATTTTCCAACGAAATGTTGCGGGGTGTTGAACACACTCTTCAGGGCATGGAGTATGTGCCGCTGATTGTCAGCGGTCACTGGAATGCGGAAGAAGAAGTTGAGCGGTTGCGTCTGCTGGTGGCCCGGCGGGTTGATGGCCTTATTATTTTGACCGGCCACGTCAATCAGCAAACACTACTCGAGTTTTCCCAGCAAATACCGATTGTGGCCACAGGTCACAATATCATGACCGAGCGGGTACACTCCTTCAGCATCAATAACCGGCTGGGTGGCTACATGGCGACTCGCTATTTATTGGATCTGGGTCATCGTGACATCGCCCATATCGTCGGTTTGCCGGATCATAACGATGCCATCGAGCGTCATCATGGCTATCGCCAGGCTCTGGTGAGCGCAGGTATCGAATATGACCCCTCCCTGGTCATCCAGGGGGATTTCGCCGAAGTCGGCGGGCTCAATGCCGTCAAGAAGCTGGTGGAGAGCGGCCGGAAATTCTCCGCCATCTTCTGCGCCAACGATCAGACCTGTTACGGGGCCATTCTGGGGCTCAAGCAGTGCGGCTTGCGGGTGCCTGAGGATGTCTCGCTCATCGGTTTTGACGACCTGCCCTTCTCCACCTTTTCCAACCCGCCATTGACCACGGTACGCCAGCCCATCTACGAGATGGGTGTCAAGATGGTCAAGACTCTGTTGGGTTTGATTGAGAACACGGAGCTGAACTCGGACGAACTGCCCGAGTTGAGCATTGTGGTGCGTGATACCACACTGCCGTACAAGGGGTGAACACAGACCGGGGCAGTTCCCTGGGCAGCATCAGATCCCTGCACAGCATCAGCGCAAAGCGGCCTTCGGGCCGCTTTTCTTTTGTCAGCCACCTGTCCAGCGAATGACTTGCCCCTGCCACGTCTTCCACCTTGACTCTCTGACATAGCACAGACACCACGCACAACCTGGCGTCCCTCTTCTGCCGGCCCCTCAATCCGGCCTGGCCCCATGACACCAGCCAAAGCCTGGCAATCACAACCCGATGAACCCGGTCGACCTGAATGAAACAAGGCGCCTGAAGGCGCCTTGGATAGTATGCAGATCCCTTCGGGGGATTGCCCTGTGAGCATGGCCACCGTCAAGGCGCTGCGAAGGGGGATTCCGTCCCGGTGGGCGCGCTGGTTGCCAGCGTGGGGAGAGGCTCATCCGCTTCACACAAACTGGCTCTTCTCGTGGCCGCCTTCTGGGGGGGATACCAGCTTGCCAACCCCTGCTGGATGCGCGCGGCGGCCGCTTCCGGCGTCATGGTGCCGAGCACCACGGATTGCGATACCTCCGCAAGCTCTGTGGTAAGCGATGGCTCACCCCGGGTGAGGAACTGCGCCCCCAGACGCAAGGTGGAATCGCAGGTATCCCGCCAGCCCATCATGGTGCTCGCCACCGGGTCCTTGAGCTCGAAGAAGTGATTGGAGAGGGAGAAAAAGCCGGGCACCGAATTGGAGAAACGCTCGGCAAAGTCGGCGCTAGCCATCCACTCCACCAGTTTCAGGGCGGCCTCCTTGTTCGGGCTGGCGGCATTGATGCCGATCCCCATGTCGGTGTGATCGGTGAAATAGCAGGTGTCCCCCTCCCGCGCGACGGGGGGCGGGAAGGCACCAAAATTGACCTTGCCGGTGAACTGGGCCAGCGACCAGGAGCCCGCCACTATCATGGCGGCCTTGCCCGCAGCAAAGGCATCCACCGCCTGTGCTTCGGTGGCATCGGCCGGATGGTCCCCTATGTAGGGCCGCCAGCTCGCCAGCTCACGAAACGCCGCCACATAAGGGGCATCGGTCACTCGCGCCTGACCGTTGATCAGGGCCAGGCGGCCATCTTCCCCATGCCAGTAATTGGGACCGATATTCTGATAACCAAGCTCGGAGACCACCCAGCTGTCGTGAGCCGCCAGCGCCAGCGGCAGATAGCGGCCATCCTGCTTCACCTTCTCCAGCACGGCGAAGAAGTCGGCACGGGTTCGCGGCGGTGTCAGCCCAAGGGCGTTGAAGATATCGACATTGAAGTAGAAACCCTGGATCACGGAGGCAATGGGCAGGCAGAAGGTCTGGGCCCCGGAGTCGGTCTGCCAGGCGGCCTTGGCAAAGCTCGGGAAGTTCTCCATCCCGGGCAGGTCCGTCAGATCCAGCAGATGCCCCTGCTGGAACAGCCGCAGGGACTGATCATAAGGACGGCAAGTGATGAGATCCCCCGCCTTCCCCGCCGCCAGCCGCTCGGCAAGCTCCCGATCATAATCCGCCGAGCGCTGCGAATGCAGCTTAAGGGTGATCTCGGGATGGATAGCCTGAAAACGGGGCAGAAACTGCTCCTTCCAGATCGCCTCGTCATCCACGCGCCAGGTTTCCAGCACCAGCTCCTGGGATACCGCCGCCGTACTCAGCCCCCAGACCAGCAGGGCACTCACAGATTTCCACATCGCCTCTCTCCTACACCTTGAAACGGGCCACCAGAGTCTGCTGCTGGCTGGCCAGCCCCGACAACACCTCACCACTGCTCGCCGATACCCGGGACGCCTGCTCGGTCTCGTGAACCACGTCTGCGATGGCCGCCACGTGCTGGGCCACTCCCTGACTCACCGAAATCTGCTCCGCTGCGGCATAAGCCATGTGATCCGCAATCTCCTTGATGGCCTCCATGCGCGAGGCGATCCCCGCCAGGGCACTTTCGACATCCCGGGTCTGCTGCACACTCTGCTGGGTCTGCTCATGGCTCTGGGCCATCACGCTCGCCACATCGCGGGCGCATCCCTGCAGGTTGTCGATCATCACCTGGATCTCCTGGGTCGCCCCTTGTGAACGGGTAGCCAGCGCCCGCACCTCCTCGGCCACCACGGCAAAGCCCCGCCCGGCCTCCCCGGCACGGGCCGCTTCGATGGCCGCATTGAGGGCCAGCAGGTTGGTCTGTTCAGCCATGCCACGGATCACCTCGAGAATGTTGCCAATGTTGCTGCTGTAGCCTTCGAGCTTGCGGGTGATCGCCATGGCCCCGGCGATGCCGGTCGCCAGTTGTTCGATGCCATCCCGATTGGCCTGCATCAGATGACGTCCGCGCCGGCTCTCGTCATTGGCCTCCCCCACCTCCCGACGAACATGATCGCTCGAGCGCGCCACTTCGGTCGCACTGGTCTCCAGCTCGAAGATGGCGGCCGCCACCTGATCGGTCTGGGCCTTCTGCGCCTGCACCTGCGACATCACCTGCTCGCCGATCTCTGCGGTCTTGCGCGTCTCGCTCACCAGGTACTCAGAGCCGCTCTGGACCTCCATCAGGAGCGTCTTGGTGTGGTGGGCCAGCTGGTCGATGGAATTCGCGACCTCACCAAGCTCGTTCCTGGCGGGGTAGCGTACTCGCAGCGTCATGTCCCCTTGTGCCATCAGACCGAGAACCCGATTGATCCGCCCCAGCGGCACCTGGATGCTGCGGGCCGTACTCCAGGCAACAATGAGGGCGATGAGCACGGAACACAGGGCCACCATCACGATCCAGGTGCGGGCGCTGTCAACCGCGACGTCGGCACTCAGCCTGTCCTCCTGCATGCTCTGGTTGCTGATGGCGATAAGCCTGTCCAGGACCTCCCCCAGTTGGTGGCTCTGCGCCTCCTGCTGTTCACGCAAGCCATGGAGTTGCTGGCTGATTTGCTGACGGCGCACCAGGGTGGCAATCAGCCCCTTGTCGCCAAATACCAGCTGGGGAATGCGCGCCACATGGCGGGTGAACCTGGCCTTGACGTCATCGGGGACAACAATCCGCTCCAGACGCTGGTTCGCAATGTCGATGTCTTTGGCCAGCACCCCCTGTAGCGCCACCAGATCCGTGTTGCCGTCGGCACGCAGGATCAGCTTGAGATCCCGTGCAATACCGCTGGTGATGAGCTCCGCCTTGTTCTGCAAAGAGCGCCGCCCCGCCGTGTAACGCACCAGCAGGTCCGCCGCCGAACGGTAGTTGTCGTCCAGGTGCAGCAGATCGTTCCGCATCCGTGCGAGCACCCGCTCCAGCTCGACCGACTCTTCGTGCAGGCTCATCAACTGCTCAGAGATGGTAAACAGCCGGGGGGCCTGGTCGGTGACCCGGGCGAGTTGCCGCTCACTCTCGGTATCGAGTGTCAGGGCCGCGAATGCCTTGATGTGCTGCTCATAGCGGACCTTGTCATGGGCAACACGCTGACGGGACTCGGGGAACGCCGACGTCTCCCAGATGGCGAGATGCGCCAGGCTGTCCCTGTCAGCCATCAGCAACGCGGCGTGCAGCCGGCTGGCGGTCAGGGCCTGAGGCGTCGCCTCTTCGGTCACCTGCTGGAAACGACCGTGAATGGAGGTCGTTTTCAGGTAACTGATGGCCCCGAGCAATAGCAACAGGACCAGCAGCAGCGTAAAGCCCAATCTGATCCGCTGTACGATCGACATCCTTCTCTCCCACCTCTCCCTCCGCATCGGGGCGGAGCCGGTTATCAAGGCACCAGGAGCCCGACAGGCATCCTGGTGCATCTGGCTGACGGCTTATCGACTCAACCTGCCCTGGCAATCGAGCCTGACCACTTCCCCTGAGGCCCCCAGCAGAGAAGCCGGTACCCAGCGAACGGTCGCCATGTCGATGCGTGCCTGTCCACTGGTGCCCAGGATGAAGGGGGTATTGACCTTCGCGAAGTCCATGCCCTCTTCGAGGCAGCGCAGGGGCAGACTCAGGGTCACCCACTTCTGCGGGGGCAACTGGCGCAAGGCCGGAGCAATCTCGATGGACTTGCCGCAGGGCCAGCCACACTGCAGCCCCAGCGTCATGTCCCCCGCTGGCGCCTGCTGCACCCGCAGCGTCACCTGCAGCTCGCTCTCGCCCTTCAGGTAGGTGCGACGATCCGCCCCCTTGACCTGGGTGGTCTGCAACTGGATCGTGGCCCCGGAGTCGACACCCGGCTTGTCCGCCCCGAGGAAGGTGACCGCTCGCGCATCCTGCTGGCGCAGGTAGTCGATGGGCTGAACCTTGATGAAGGTCATCTCGGTCACGCTGTTGCCGGAGACTTCAGTCCCCGTCCAGTTGCTGGCATCCCCCATGCGCAGACGGTGTTCTTCACCCGCCTTTGGCCCGAACAGCTCGAGCACCTTGTCAGCGGCGCTCAGTTTGGCGGGGTCGCTCTCGTTGCAGCCGAAGGTGCGTTTATCCAGGGCCAGGGTATTGAGGTTGCTGACCCGGGCCGCCACAGGGGAAGGCTTGCCGTAGCTGAGCCCGTAGCCATAGGGGAAGAGCGGTGCGTACTCACCCGCTGGATCCTGCTCGAAGGCTGGACGCTGCCAGCCCGGGATATGGGTGGGCGTGCGATTGATGGTGGTGGCGCACTTGCTGAAGGGCCACGAGAAGGAGAGGCGTCCCTGGAAGTCATGGGCCACCTTGCCCTTGGCATCCCTGAACAGCAGATCGGTGATCCCCTCCCCCTCGGTGCCCGGCAGCCAGGCGGCGACAAAGGCGGAAGAGAGATTGAGCTCCTCATTGACGTAGAGCGGACGTCCGGAGAAAAGCACGGTCACCACGGGGATGCCGGCCGCCTTCAGCCGCTTGAGGGTCAACAGGTCCTCGTGATAGCTGCTCTTGAGATCCCCATAGGCAAGGGTCTTGTTGTCAGGAATGTCGCCGAACCACTCGGCATAGGGATCCTCCCCCATGACCAGGATGGCGACATCGGGCTTGGCTCCCGCAAACTCACCGGATCCCGTGCTCACCTGCACATGATCCGCACCGACGGTGGCGGTCACCGCATCCAGCACGCTCTGGGCACCGGGGAAATCACCGCGCCCGTTTTCGCTGCCTTGCCAGGTCAGGCTCCAGCCCCCCACCTGCTTGCCCAGATCGTTGGCGGCGCTCCCAGCCACCAGCACCCGGCTCTGCCGGCTCAGGGGCAGGATCCTGCCCTCGTTCTTGAGCAGCACCAGCGACTTGCGTACCGCCTCCCGGGCCAGCGCCTTGTGCGTCACGGCACCAAGTTCACCCTGCTTGCCCGCCAGCTCACGGGCCGACGGCATGGGTTTCTCCCACAGCCCGGCCCGCATCTTGACCCGCAGGATACGCGTCACGGCATCGTCGATCCGGCTTATCGGGATCTGCCGGCTCGCCACGTCATCGAGCAGGCTCTGGCGAAACTCCATCCAGTCCTTGCGCGCCGTGACCATGAAGATGTCGACCCCGGCCAGCACCGCAGGCAGGCAGCTCCCCATGGTGCAACCGGCGATCTCGCTGTGACCGTTCCAATCAGAGACGACAAGACCATCAAAGCCCATCTTGCCCTTGAGCACGTCGGTCAGCAGATAGCGGCTGCCGTGCAGCTTGCCGTTGTACTCCACCCCGTCTTCTGGCAGCACGTCGCGGTTGAGCTCGTTGTGCCAGCTGTTGAACGAAGCCATGACCACCTGGGCACCGGCATCCAGCCCCGAGAAGTAGCCCACCGCGTGCAGGTTGCGCAGGTCCTCTTCCGAATAGAAGTTCTGACCCCGGTCGACCCCGTTCAGGGTACCGCCGTCCCCCACGAAGTGTTTCACGTTCGAGATGACATGGCGCTGGCCGCGCAGATCCGTCGCGGAACCTTGCAGGCCACGCACCATCTCGCCGGCATAGTGATAGACGATGGCGGGATCTTCGGAATAGCCCTCATAGGTCCGGCCCCAGCGATCATCCCTCGGCACCGCCACCGTCGGGGCGAAGGTCCAATCCAGCCCGGTGGCGGCCACTTCCCGCGCCGTCACCTGGCCGATACGGTAGATGAGATCCGGATCCCGCGCCGCCCCCAGGCCAATATTGTGCGGGAACAGGGTCGCCGCGAAGACGTTGTTATGGCCGTGCACCGCATCGGTCGCCCACATGAAGGGGATGCGATACCCCCTGCCCTCAAAGCCCGCTTCCGCCGCCTGCCAATAGGTGTCGGCCTGGTGTGCCCAGTCCTGGGCCGACGCGTGTTTGTTGTTGCCGGGCCAGCCACCCCCCCCGTTGAGGACGGAGCCAATCTTGTAGCGCGTCACCTCCTCAGGTGTCACTTCACGAAAGTCGGGCTGGATCATCTGGCCAACCTTCTCCTCCAGGGTCATCCGGGAAAGCAGAGCCTGGATCTGGCGCTCCATCCCCTCGTCCCTGGCAATGGCGCTGTGGATCTGCGGCCAGGTGGAAAAATAGGGCATGGTCGACAACTCATCCGCCATCCCGGCACTCCAGATGCCGCACCCCACGAATAGGCAGGTCATAGACCTGGTGAGACCTGTAGTTTTACGCATTTTCCTTATGACTCTCCGGATGTTCTCGTTCATCGCCTGGACTCATCGTTCATGGCGAGTCGTCTTGAAAAACAGTCGAACCTGAAATCGATTGCAAGAATATTAAATGGTAAACAGAAATCTCTTCGTCATTCCAGCAGTATCTTTGTCATGCCATGACAAAGATCCCGCTGAAAGAGAAAATAGTGATGCAACTCACAAACTCGGGGGCTTGTCTCATCAGCAGAATACCCAGGAAGGAACAGAGAGAACGGGTAGACTCATTGCAGGAAGACCAAAAAAATAAAATTAAAACAATAATTTAAATGCAATCGATCACATTGATTTGCCGCATGAGCTGCCTGGAACGACACCGATATGGCCAAACGGCTGGGGAGTCAGAGGAATGTTGAAAGGATTCAATGGAATTCAATTCAAGTGCATGAATATATCAATAAACGAAAATTTGCCGTCTCCATCACATTTCATAAAAGCAAACTTGATCTGCCAAAAAATTTACTGTTACCTGAATCGTGAAATCGATTTCCACTCAAGGATTGTGTGTGAATCTTGACAGTGAAATGCGGGCCGCAGGATGACTCGGTCATTTTCTGCGTGAGTGCGAAAATCGACGCCATTATTTCCGTCTGTGATCAAAGGGGTAACAATGAAAACATCTCGGCTTAGTGCCCTGACGCTTGCCATGTCTTGCGTCATTGGCTTGCATGGCTGCTCCCTGCCCAGCGCAGGAGCATCTGGTTCAGCGACCTCCTCGGCATCTGCCGGACCTGTGGGTGAATTGCTGACCAATGGGGGCTTCCAAGGAACCGATGGATGGTGGACGGCCGGGGGGACCCTGAACGCCGAGAACCAGATGGGCTGTATCACCTTCACCGAGTCGGGCTCCAATCCCTGGGATGTCATCCTGGGTCAGTCCAATCTCGGCCTGGTGCAGGGGCAAACCTACAAACTCCATTTCACTGCCATGGCCAAGAGCGACATCAACGTCAAGGCCCTGATCCAGCATGATGGCGCCCCCTACACCAACTACATGGTGCAGGACCTCGCCCTCGGCAGCACGCCCAAACCGTTCGATATCCAGTTCACACCTTCTGCCACTGACGAGAAGACCCAGTTCCAACTTCAGATGGGCACCCAGACACCGACCACTGTCTGTATCGGTGAAGCCACGCTATCGGGCCCCTCCTTGATCAAGAAATCGGAGCTGGGCAGCGTGCGCGTCAACCAGGTCGGCTATCTGAGCAAGGCTCTGAAACGGGCGACCATCGCCACCGACAGCAAGGACGCGCTCCCCTGGACCCTGCGCAATGCCCAGGGTGAGACCATCGCGGAAGGCAAGACCACGCCCTTTGGCCTGAATGCCGCATCCGGCGAGAACGTACAGATTGCCGACTTCAGTCAGGTCACCACCCCGGGCACCGGCCTGGTACTGGAGGTCGCCGGCCAGAAGAGTCATCCGTTCAGCATCGGCGATGACATCTATCACACCATGAAATTCGATGCCCTCTCCTTCTTCTATCAGCAGCGTAGCGGCATCGACATCGAAGCCAAATATGTCCAGCGCCCCGACCTTGTTCGCCCGGCAGGACACAAGCCCGAGAACGTAACCTGCTTCAACAAGCAGGACGCCAAGGGCAACCAGTGGCCTGGCTGTGACTTCACGCTGGATGTGACCGGCGGCTGGTACGACGCTGGCGATCAGGGCAAGTACGTGGTCAACGGGGGGATCTCGGTATGGACCTTGATGAACCTTTATGAACGGGAGCAGCTGGCGAAAGAGGGTGACAAGAGCGCCTTTGCCGACGGCAAGGTCAAGATCCCGGAACAGCACAACGGCTACAACGATCTGCTGGACGAGTCCCGCTGGATGATGGAGTTCTTCCTCGCCATGCAGGTGCCCGAAGGCAAGAAGGCCTGGGTGCCGGTAGGCGATCAGTCCAAGCAGCTCGACAGCCTGAAACTGACCGAGATCGATGCCTCCGGCATGGTCTTCCACAAGGTCGCCGACGAAGCCTGGACCGGGATGCCGCTCCCGCCCCACAAGGATCCACAACCCCGTTTCCTGAGCCACCCCAGCACGGCTGCGACTCTGAACCTGGCGGCCACTGCCGCCCAGTCTGCTCGCGTATGGAAGGATCTGGATCCGGCCTTCGCACAGCGCAGCCTGCAGGCAGCAGAACGAGCCTGGAAGGCGGCCAACCGCCATCCGGACGTCTATGCCTATGACAACTTTGTGGGATCCGGTCCCTATGATGACACCAACCTGAAGGACGAATTCTACTGGGCTGCCGCCGAGCTGTTTGCCACCACCGGCAAAGCCGAGTACAAGCAGGCCGTCCAGCAGTCCCCTCTCTATCTGGCCGCCCCCAAGGGGGATCGCAGCGCAAGCGGTGATCTCTACTGGCAGGATCTCAGCAGCGCAGGGACCATCACGCTGGCCATGGTGCCCAACAAACTGGGCAAACAGGAAGTGGAGAAGGCGCGCGCCGCTATCATCGCCGCAGCTGACGGCTACCAGAAGAGCGTGGCGACGGAGGGTTACCTTATCCCCTATCAGGCGACCGAATACCCCTGGGGCTCCAACTCCAACCTGATGAACCGCAGCATCTTCCTCGGGTTGGCCCATGACTTCACGGGAGAGCGCAAATACCTGCAGGCCATGTCCGATGCCATGGACTATGTGCTCGGCCGCAACCCCCTCGACCAGTCCTATGTGTCGGGCTACGGCAGCCGTCCGCTGAAGAATCCGCACCACAGGTTCTGGGCTCACCCCATCGACCCCGCGTCTCCCCTGGTTCCGCCAGGTGTACTCTCGGGCGGGCCGAACTCCATCAACTTCAGCGATCCCGTTGCCTCCACCCTCAAGGGCAAGTGTACCGGCCAGACCTGCTGGAAAGATGAGATTGGTGCCTGGACGCTGAACGAGGTCACCGTCAACTGGAATGCCCCCTTCTTCTGGACGGTCAGTGTACTGGATGAAGGTGGATTGACCCGCTGATCACCCTTCCAATGCTCCGTCCCCGTGACGGAGCATTGTTTTACTCCCCTGCCATTCTTGCCCAGGACAGCTCCCGCACCGGTCGCCACCCTCAGCTTTACGTTTTCCTTTTCCCTTTTCCCTTTTCCCTTTTCCATCATCATTCAGAGGCTGACGGCAGCAGAACCCTCTCTTATCGATCATTTCATCTGACCGCACCTTCGCAACCCTGTCATTTACATGTCCGTCTCTTGGCCACCTTATTTGCGCATCCACTTGATCCCTCATTTGCCATCAGATCTGCTGACGCCAACTGGGCATCACCCGCCCCCCGCCTCTTCTACAGTGCCCCCCGCGCGAAGAAGGCGGGACAGCAGGATACCCGGCTCCTGAATCGGGTTTCGTGACCCTCAGCGAGAACCACAAGGAAACCCCAGGCTGAGCCCGCCATCTGAGCAAGACACTGTACAGAGCCCCTTAGCCGCCACCATGACCCCCTGCCACCAGGGGGGGAAGGAGCACGGCGATGGGCTCGGTTATCCAGGATTGCTGGCATGGGCGCCGGATCGGCACCATGCCGAAAGCGCCCTCTGCATCATGCAGGGGTGCAGGGGTGCAGGAGCAGCATGAAAACCACGACAGATTTGAAATCGATATTTCAAAATGCCAAATCGAATAAACATGGCGTAAACCACATCATAAAAACAACCATAATTAACTGATAAATAACGATATTTTATTTTATATACCTTATATCAAATATCCATCAAGTGATCGCGATCACAATTACAAAACCCTATTCGTGAAATCGATTTCCCACTTTGTTGCATCGATCTATAGTGAGCCCAGCTTAATAACTGAGGAATGATCATGAAAAAAATCATGTTGTGCTGCTCTGCCGGGATGTCCACCAGCCTGCTGGTGAAAAAAATGCTGGTAGAAGCCGAAAAACGGGGCCTGGCTGCCGAGATCAAGGCTTTTGGCGCATCGGAGTTCGATGACCAGATGCCCCATTACCAGGTGATCTTGCTGGGACCGCAGATCAAGTACATGCAACCGGAGTTGCAAGCCAAGGCGGCGGCTCACGGCATCAAGGTACAACCTATCGACATGATGGATTACGGCATGCAGCGCGGCGACAAGGTGCTGGACTACGCCCTCTCCCTGATTGGTTAAGCGTGCTCACAAGGAAGGACACACACTATGAGTTCACTCTATGGGATGCTGGTCAAGTTGATCGAACAACGGATCGGCCCATTGGCAGGAAAACTGGGCCAGCAACGCTATGTTCTGGCCATCCGTGACGGTTTTATTGCCGCGCTGCCGTTCATGATCGTCGGCAGCTTCATGCTGGTCTTCATTTTTCCACCCATCTCCAGCGAAACCACCTGGGGCTTTGCCAGAGCCTGGCTCGATTTTTCCAACACCTATCGTGCCGAACTCATGTTGCCCTTCAACATGAGCATGGGGCTGATGACGGTCTTCATTTCGGTGGGCGTCGCATCCAGCCTGGCCAAACAATACTCCCTGGACCCCATCACCACGGGCCTGCTGTCGCTGATGTCGTTCATGCTGGTGGCGGCGCAATATAAAGACGGCACCATCTCCACCCAGTATTTCTCCGGTCAGGGCATCTTTACCGCACTCATTTGTGCCATCTATTCGACCGAGGTCTACGCCTGGCTCAAGCGCAACAACATCACCATCCGTCTGCCCGAGCAGGTGCCGATGGGAGTGGCGCGCTCCTTTGAGGTGCTGATCCCGGTCCTGGCGATTATCCTGACCCTGCACCCCTTCAACATGCTGCTGCAGGAAACCACTGGCATGATCCTGCCCGAGGCGATCATGTCCATGCTCAAACCGCTGGTGGCGGCTTCCGACAGCCTGCCTGCCGTCTTGCTGGCGGTGCTGTTGTGCCAGATCCTCTGGTTTGCCGGCATCCACGGCACCATGATCGTCACCGGCATCATGAACCCCTTCTGGATGGCAAACCTGGCCAGCAACCAGGCCGCATTGGCCGCCGGCCAAGCCATTCCCCACACCTTCCTGCCCGGTTTCTGGGATCACTTCCTGTTTATCGGCGGCGTGGGCTCCACCTTGCCACTGGCATTCCTGCTGATGCGCAGCCGTGCCGTGCACCTGCGCACCATAGGGCGAATGGGCGTGGTCCCCGGGTTCTTCAACATCAACGAGCCGATCCTGTTTGGTGCTCCCATCATCATGAACCCGGTCTTCTTCCTGCCCTTCATCCTGGTGCCGGTGATCAACGCCATCCTGGCCTGGTTCGCGGTGGATCTGGGTCTGGTTGAGAAGGTCGTGATGCTGACCGCATGGACCACGCCGGCCCCCATCGGCGCCTCCTGGGCGACCAACTGGGCCTTCAGTCCGGTCATCATGTGCTTCATCTGCATGGGGATCTCCGCCCTGATGTATTACCCCTTCGTGCGGGCTTACGAACGCACCCTGCTCAAGCAGGAAGCCGAGACGGCTGAAGCGGAAGAAGCCGCCAGATCAGAAAAAGCAGACACAATCACACCGATTCAGAGTCAGGCGTAAGCGCCAGGCGTGCGGGCGCCACGCCGCCTGCACGCCGGTCATCAAGAGGAAACTGCAATGCAATATACATTCCCCGAAGGCTTCTGGTGGGGTAGCGCCTCGTCGGCCGCACAATCGGAAGGAGCTGCCAATGTGGGCGGCAAGGCACCGACCATCTGGGATCACTGGTTCGAGACGGAGCCACACCGTTTCCACGGTCAGGTTGGCCCGGCCAACACCTCCACCTTCTACGATCGTTATCGTGAAGACATCGCATTGATGGAACAGATTGGCCACAACAGCTTCCGCACATCCATCTCCTGGGCCCGGTTGCTGCCGGATGGCCACACCGTCAATCAGGAGGCCGTCGACTTCTACAACAAGGTTATCGATGAGCTGCTGGCCAAGGGGATCAAACCCTTCATCGGCCTGTTCCACTTCGACATGCCGATGTACTGGCAGGAGCAGGGTGGCTGGGAGAGCCGCGAAACCGTGGCGGCCTATGCCGAGTACGCAGCGCTCTGCTTCAAACTGTTCGGTGATCGCGTCGCCTGCTGGATGACCTTCAATGAACCCGTTGTGGTAGTGGAAGGAGGGTATCTGTATGACTTCCATTACCCGAACCAGATGGACTTCAAACGGGCAGCCCAGGTGGCCTATCACATGATGCTGGCCCACAGTCTGGCGGTGAAGCGTTATCGCACACTCTCCCTGCCCGGCCAGATCGGCATCGTCCTGAACCTGACCCCCTCCTATCCGCGCTCTTCAAACCCGGCAGACTTGAAGGCCTCGTTCATTGCCGACCTGTTCTTCAACCGTGCCTTCCTCGATCCTGCGGTGAAGGGGGTTTATCCCCAGGAGCTGATCGATATCCTGCGCGAGCACGATCAGATGCCCGTGGTGCAAAGCGGCGACTGCGAACTGCTGGCCGCCGGCAAGATCGATCTGCTCGGCATCAACTACTACCAGCCGCGGCGAGTGAAGGCACGCATGACGGCCATCAATCCGGACTCCCCTTTCCTGCCTGACTGGTTCTTCGAGAATTACGAGATGCCAGGCCGCAAAATGAATCCTTATCGCGGCTGGGAAATATATGAGCGCGGTATTTATGACATATTGATCAACCTGCGCGACAACTATGGAAATATCCCAAGCTATATCTCTGAAAATGGTATGGGTGTCGAAGGGGAACACAGATTCATTGGTGAAGATGGTCAGGTAAAAGACGATTATCGTATCGACTTCATTCGCGGCCACCTCCAATGGATTCATACCGCCATTGCCGAAGGAAGTAATTGCCGTGGTTATCACCTGTGGACCTTTATTGACAACTGGTCCTGGATGAATGCCTACAAGAACCGTTATGGATTCATCAGCCTTGATTTGGAAAGCCAGCAGCGCACCGTCAAGAAAAGTGGTGAATGGTTCGCCAACGTCTCTCGTAATAATGGATTTTAAGGAGTCATAAATGATGGATCTTGAAGAAGCAGTCATGGGCATCATCGTCAATGCCGGCCAATCTCGCAGTCTCTGTTTCGAAGCCCTGCGTCAAGCTCGTGCTGGCCAGTTCAGCGAAGCGGATGCCTTGCTGCTCCAGGCCACCGACGCGGGGAAGGCTGCCCATGCCGTACAAACCAAACTGATTGAAGCCGATGAGGGCGAAGGCAAGACCAAGATGACACTGGTCATGGTACATGCCCAGGATCACCTGATGACCTCCATTCTGTGCCGCGAACTGGCCACCGAACTGGTCGAGATCTATCGCCGCCAAGCCAGCTGATTTTAACTCATCGGATCGGGAGTCCGTGCTTTTGCCACCGTTATATACGGTGGCTTTTTTTATTCTGGTTATACCAGCCAGCCGTCATGTCTTTCATACCTTTTTCAGGCAATTTCAAAAATATGAAACTGTCATGACGCGATACCAGTATAAGTTTCAACATCTGTTTATGGCTATTCTGATGCTGCTTGTAGTCATCAATAAAACACTCATTAATAAACACACAGGAATGTGGATAATATGCGTAAACTTGGACTGATGTCAGTATTGCTGATGGCGGGAGGATTATATTCCACTCAGGCATCGGCATGGTGGTGGAGCAATCAGGATTGGCAGGTCTCTGATGGTTGGCGCAATGGCGGGTCAGAATTTGACTGCACCTGGCGCGCCGCCAACGTCTGGATGGAGTCCGGCACGGCCATCCTCCATGCGAAATCCGACAAAGGAAACAAGAGCTGCGCTGAGCTGCGAACCTACAACTACACCCGCAAGGGTCGTTATGAGGTGCAGATGCAGGCAGGATCGGTGCCCGGCACCATCAGCTCCTTCTTTACCTATACCGGAGATGCAGGCACCAGCTCTCACTATGAAGTCGACATCGAGCTGATGGGGGGCACCAACCTGCTCCATACCAACGTCTGGATCCAGGGGCGTCAGTATCCCCAGGACATCGACCTGGGCAAGTACGGTATCTCCATCTGGAACATGGAGCGCTACGCCTTCAACATCGACGAGGCGGGAGTCACCTGGCAGGTCTTCAGCCGTACCCAGAACAAATGGGTGAGCGTGCGCCGCGAGAGCCGCCCCGTCACCAGCTGGATGCAAACGTTTGTGAATAACTGGATCAGCGCCAACCCGAGCTTCCCGCCCAGCTCCTACAACGGCCAGCCCGTCTACGCCAAATACAAGTACGCCAATGTGACGCCCTGGGAGTGATCGCGATGGTCAACTAAATCCGGGCACACGGCGGCATACCCAAAACCGAAGACACAAAAAAGCCCAACTGAATAAATCAGTTGGGCTATATGGATGGCGGAGGAGGTGGGATTTGAACCCACGGATGGTCGCCCATCGCCGGTTTTCAAGACCGGTGCATTCAGCCGCTCTGCCACCCCTCCGCAGCAGTGCGACGCATATTACCCATGCCCCCAGCCCTTGTAAATCCCCACTCCGTTTGTTTGCCCATTTATTGGGCTATCTGGCGCACAAAACCGGCAAAACCGCTGCAAACCGTGCTTTTTCAAGCGTATGGCTTGACTTGAAAACAGACTCACCCACTATAGGGGCCACTACCACATCCCCAGCAAGATGGACTTATGAGAATCAAACATGCCCTGTTCGCCGCCCTGACCGGCGCGACCCTGCTTGCGGCGCCCGTGCAGGCGAGCGAGCTGACCAAGAGCGATGTCGAGCAGATCGTGCGCGACTATCTGGTCAAGAATCCGGAGATCCTGGTCGAGATGTCCAACGCCCTGCGTGCCAAGCAGGAGAGCCAGCAGGCCGAGAACGACAAGACGCTGATAGAAGCCCATGCCAAGCAGCTCTTCGCCAACCAGGATCCCGAGAGCGGCAATCCCAAGGGCAGCCTGACGGTGGTGGAGTTCTTCGACTACAACTGCGGCTACTGCAAGCGCGCTCATCCTCTCATTCAGCAACTGCTCTCTGAGGACAAGGAGATCCGCTACATCTACAAGCAGTTCCCCATCCTGAGCGAAACCTCCTACTATGCCGCCCGCGCGGCGCTGGCGGTGAAGCTCGGCCAGCCCGACAAATACCAGACCTTCCACGACAAGCTGTACGCCCATCAGGGGCCCCTCTCCGACGAAGCCCAGGTGAAAGACGTCGCCAGGGCCGCCGGCGTGGACTGGAGCAAGGTAGAGGCGAAGATCAAGGACGGGAGCATCGATCAGAATCTGGGTACCAACCGGGCGCTGGCCGAAGCCATGGCCATTTCCGGCACCCCGGCTTTCATCATCGGCGATCAGATCCTGCGCGGCGCACCGCGGGATCTGGCCAGCCTCAAGGCCATCATCAAGGATGTCCGCGCCGGCAAGAGCATCCAGTAACCCGCGCGTTGTTCATGAAAAAACGCCCCGGCATGCCGGGGCGTTTTGCTATTCAGGCTGCAAACCATCAGGTCGCGAGAAGCTGTCAGCAAGGCGAAGAGCAGCGCATGACCCTTGATCACGGCTTCGCAGCAGGGCCATAACCGTTCGGGTTCTGGCTTTGCCAGCGCCAGGTATCGATCATCATCTGCTCCAGCCCCCGCTCGGCCTGCCAGCCCAGCTCGTCACGGGCCAGGGCCGGTTCAGCCCAGCACTCGGCAATATCGCCGGGGCGACGGGGCTTGATCTGGTAGGGAATGGCACGGCCACTGGCTGCCTCGAACGCCTTGACCATCTCCAGCACGGAATAGCCCTGACCGGTGCCGAGGTTATAGGTGAAGACGCCGGTATCACTCTTGATGCGGGCCAACGCTTTGAGGTGACCGATGGCGAGATCCACCACGTGGATATAGTCGCGCACCCCGGTGCCGTCCGGCGTCGGGTAGTCGTTGCCAAAGACCCCCAGCTCCTTGAGCTTGCCCACGCCAACCTGACTGATGTAAGGCAGCAGGTTGTTGGGGATGCCGTTGGGATCTTCACCGATGAGGCCGCTCTCGTGAGCCCCCACCGGGTTGAAGTAGCGCAGCAGCACAATGGCCCAGCGAGGATCGGATTTGGAGAGGTCACGCAGGATCTCTTCGACCATCAGCTTGGAGCGGCCATAGGGGTTGGTGGCGCTGGTGGGGAAATCTTCCCGCAGGGGTACCGAGGCCGGATCCCCATAGACGGTGGCCGAGGAGCTGAACACCAGCCGGAACACGCCGGCCCTGGCCATCTCTTCGCACAGCACCAGGGTGCCGGTCACGTTGTTCTGATAGTAGGTAAGCGGGATCTGGCCGGATTCCCCCACCGCCTTGAGGCCGGCGAAGTGGATCACGGATGCTATCTTGTGTTCGGCAAACAGCCGCTGCAGGCAAGCTCTGTCCAGAATGTCCCCTTCCACGAAGGTGACCGGCTTGCCGGTGATCCGCTCGACCCGTTTGAGCGATTCGGGGGAAGCGTTGGAGAGGTTGTCCAGTACTACGACCTGCTGCCCGGTACCAAGCAGCTCGACCAGGGTGTGGGAACCGATGTAACCGGCTCCCCCCGTCACCAGAATTGTCATTTTTTATCCCGTACTTTGCTGAAACTGGGGTTGAGTCTACCCGCACGACCCGCCCGGGAAAAGCTCGGGATACCAATGACGCCCGTCAATACTCCAGGCTCACATCCCCTCTGGCGGTGCAGGAACAGGCCAGCGCCACCCCGTTCTCGAGGTCCTGCGCGCTCAGGGTCATCACGCTCTGGCGCTCGATTTCGCCTTCCGTGGTGCAGCGGCAGGCGCCGCACACCCCGGCGCGGCAAGCGGCCATCATGGTCTCCCCCGCCCCCTCCAGTGCCGCCAGCAGGGTCTGGCCAGGCAGTATCTTCACTTTCTTGCCGCTCTTTTTCAGGGTCAGCCAGAAGTGGTCGCTATCGACCTCAACTGGAGCCGCGCCCGATGTAACAGCAGGCAGACCGAATGACTCCTGGTGCAACTGTGCTGCCGGCAGTCCCAGCTCCGCCAGCATGGTGCAGACGGCGGTCATGTAGGGGGCTGGGCCACACAGATAGACATGGCGGCTCAAGAGATCCGGCGCCAGTTCCTTGAGCATCCCCGGTGTGAGCCGGCCAACCCAGGGATGAGCCGTTGGCGCCTCTTCCCCTACTTTCTCCAGCACTAAAGCATGGCGCACACCGGCATGCTCCTCGGCCAGTGAAGCCAGTTCCCTCGCGAAGATCACATCCCCGGGGGTTCTGGCGCTGTGAATAAAGCGGATATCGGCGTCCGGCCGCTTGGCGAGCTCGTCCCGCAGCATGGCCCACATGGGGGTGATACCGGAGCCGGCGCTGAGCAGCAGCGGCCGCTCGCAGGGCAAAGCAGTCAGGTGGAAGTCGCCGAAGGGGCCGTCTACCCGGATCTCGTCCCCCACTTGCAGGCTCTGGTGCAGATGGTGAGAGACCAGCCCCACATCCTTGATGGTGACCTGCCAGAAAGGATCCTGCGGGCTGGAGGAGAGGGTGTAGGCGCGGCAGTGAGGCTGGCCGTCAATCATCGTGTGCAGGGTGACGCACTGACCGGCCAGCACGGAGGGCAGGTCGCCAGCCAGGGGTTCAAATTGCCAGCTCGCCACGTCGTGGGTCTCTGCCTGGCGACCTATACAGCGCAGGCTCAAAGAGGTGGAGGTCATCGCAAGGCTCCTCTTGCTCGGAAATAGCGTTGAAAAAAGGCGAGCCATCAGGCTCGCCAAAGGCTTACAACATGCTGAGCGTGTAAGGCTGTGTCTTTGCTCAGGCCGCCAGGATCTCGGCGAGATCCGCGTCTGCCGTGGTGGTTCCTTTCAGGCCGAACTGCTCCTCCAGCACCTTGAGCAGGGCCGGGGTGAGGAAGGCCGGGGCGGTCGGGCCGGTGCGGATGTCCTTCACGCCGAGCGCCAGCAGGGTGAGCAAAATGACGATGGCTTTTTGCTCGAACCAGGAGAGCACCAGGGTCAGGGGCAGATCGTTGACGCCGCACTCGAACGCGTCGGCGAGCGCCAGGGCCAGCTGGATGGCGGAGTAGGCATCATTGCACTGACCCACATCCAGCAGACGGGGAATGCCGCCGATGTCGCCGAAATCGAGCTTGTTGAACTTGTACTTGCCGCAGCCCAGGGTCAGCAGCAGGCTGTCCTGCGGGATCGCCTTGGCAAACTCGGTGTAGTAGGCGCGCTCGGCACGGTCGCCGTCACATCCCCCCACCAGGAAGAAGTGGCTGATTTCGCCAGCCTTGACCTTGTCGATCACTGCGGGAGCGGCCTGCATCAGGGCGTTGCGGGCAAAACCGATGGTGATGAAGTGCTCGAGCTCAACGTGCTTGAAGCCTTCCAGCGCTTGCGCCTTGGCGATAACGGCACAGAAATCGTCCCCTTCCAGGTGGGTCACACCGGGCCAGCCGACGATGGAGCGGGTGAAGATGCGATCGCTGTAGTTGCCCACGTTCGGGTCGATGATGCAGTTGGAGGTCATCACCACGGCGCCCGGGAAATTGGCAAACTCCTTCTGCTGGTTCTGCCAGGCGGAGCCGTAGTTGCCCACCAGGTGCGGGTACTGCTTGAAGAAGGGGTAGGCCAGGGCCGGCAGCATCTCGCCATGGGTGTAGACGTTGATGCCAGTGCCCCTGGTCTGCTCCAGGATGAGCTTGAGATCCACCATGTCGTGACCGGAGACCAGAATGCACTTGCCCGGTACCGGAGTGACGCGTACCTGGGTCGGCTCGGGGTGGCCGAAGGCGGTGGTTTCACCGAGATCCAGCATCTCCATGATCTTGAAGTTGAGCAGGCCAATCTCCATGGCGCACTTGAACAGGGGATCCAGATCGCAGGGATCCGTGCCGAGCCAGCTCATGATGCGATGGAATTCGGCGGCAACCCCGGCATCCTGCTGATCCAGCACCCGGGCGTGTTCCATGTAGGCGGCGGCGCCCTTGAGGCCGTAGAGGCAGAGCAAGCGCAGCCCCATGATGTCTTCGTTGACGTCGTTTTTGCCCCGGTTGACCGCGGTCTGCGGCGCCTGGGCAAGCTGGGCCAGCAGATCGGCACCCGGCTCGAAGCTGGCCGCGGCGGGCAGTGTATCGGCCTGCACCGCCAGCGGTGCCAGCTTGGCGGCCAGTTGCTGGCGATAGGCCAGCGCCTGGTTGACGTAGGCGACGATGCGAGCGGAGTCGAAGTTGACGTTGGTGAGGGTGGCAAAGAACGCCTTGGGCACGAAAGCGTCTATTTCGCTGTCGACGATGCCGTGCTCGCGGGCCGCCAGGGCCCAGGCGCTGAGCCCTTGCAGGGTATAGATCAGCACATCCTGCAGATCAGAAGTTTCAGCCGTCTTGCCGCACATGCCTTGTGCATAGGCGCAGCCGTTGCCTGCCGGGGTACGAATTGTCTGTTCACATTGCACACAAAACATCATGCCTCTCCTAATTGGACATTTCAGTTGTCTGTTTTGTGGCGATTCTATTCCCCTCCTGGAAAACTTAATAGGCATTCAATTTACCAATTAACATTTCATTGATGTAGATCAAATAGAAAAAAGCCGCCCAAATCGGGCGGCAAGCGGGTGGGAAATCAAGGAGAGACAACTCGGGTTTGCAACAACAGGGGCAATGATACGGGCCGGAGCATGGGCAGCCGGCCCCAGGT
This sequence comes from Aeromonas sp. R2-1, assembly GCF_040908425.1. Lineage (NCBI taxonomy): Bacteria > Pseudomonadati > Pseudomonadota > Gammaproteobacteria > Aeromonadales > Aeromonadaceae > Aeromonas > Aeromonas sp. R2-1. The sequence goes on along the minus strand of NZ_JBFODR010000007.1, from coordinate 47,025 downwards.
TCATCAGGCCAGATAGGCGCGCAGCATCCAGACCAGTTTCTCCTGCTGCTGCACATAGTCGGAGAGGATGGACGCAGTCCCTTCATCACCGGCATCGGCGGCCTGACCCAGGATGCGGCGCTGGGCAACCAGCAGTTCGCGGAAGCTCGCTAGCAGGGATTCCACGCAGGCACGACCGTCATGCAGCCCCTTCTGCTCGGGGATGGCAGACACCTGGATGTAGTCGCTGAAACTGTGCAGGGGCACCCCATCCAGGGTCAGGATGCGTTCGGCCAGGGCATCGACTTTCAGCAGCAGGTCGTTGTAGATCTCTTCGAATTTCAGGTGCAGCTCGAAGAACTGGTTGCCGCGGATGTTCCAGTGGAAGCCACGGACGTTCATGTAGAGGATCTGGTAGCTGGCCAGCAGCTTGTTGAGCTCGGCGGCCAGAGCTTGTGATTGAACGGTATCAAGACCAATGGGGCTCTTCATGATTCACCTCCAGGTGGTAAGCATTATCGGGAACGGAGTCAGCTTATCCAGAAGCAGACTCAAAGGACAATCGTCTGTGCCTTGCCGATCCATAGCCAATGGCTATCGTCGGCAAAAAATGTACCGGCTTTCATTGCTCAAGCCGTTCGATATAGAGGATCACCTCGCCGAGATGAATGCCGAACTTGCTGATCTTCGCGCGGTTGATCAGGCGATCGTCGTCCAGCAGATACATCCAGTCATCGAAGCTCACCCTCACCACGCTCTCATCCGGCAGTGCCAGATCGAGTTGATAACGCCAGTTGAGGGCAAAGCCCTCTGTCTTGCCTACCGCCTCCCCCACCACGTCTGAAGCCGTGCCGCGCCAGTGGCCATCCGCCCCCTTGCTCAAAAACCAGGTGCGGGTCTGCCGACGGCCATCATCGAAGTAAAACTGCTCGAACAGCTCCCCCTTGCCCTCTCGCCAGTGCCCCTGCATCTCGACCCGAAAGCGACTGGTCACTTCGCCGCTGCGGTCCGTCACCAGGCCGTGGGCCACCAGCTTGCCATTGAAGAAACGGGCGAGATCCCAGCCCGGCCGGGAGCCGCGATAATCGTCAAGACCCGCGCCGCAACCAGAAAGCCACAGCAGGGGCAGCAACCAGGCAAGACGCCACCAGGAAGAGAACTTCATGGAATACTCCATCAGGATTGGCCGCGCAGGCGGCGGGTCAGAGCGGGATCCCGGCTGTCGTCAGTCAGCCAGATGGCAAGAAACGCGGGGGCGAAGGCGGGATCATCAAGAGAGCCAAGGAGGCGATCTCGCAACCAGAAGTGGCCCGTGCCTTGCTCGTCCACATAAAAAACCAGCTTGTCGCCGGGGGCGACATCCGGCCAGAGCGTGGCCAGTCGAGCCAGCCAGCGTTGGCGCTCACTCTCGCTGCCAAGGCCGAGCCGCTGCCACTCGGCGGCGGTCGCCTCCAGCAGATCCTGGCGCTCGATGGCCCTCGCGTAGGTAATGCTGAGGGCCTGCGGGTAGCGCCCCGGCTGATAGCGACCGCTCTCGCTGTAGAGGGTGGCGTCATAGAGCTTGAACCAGAGCCAGCGCATCTCCCCCTGTCCCACGGTGCGCAGCCCCTGCCAGGGGGCGGCAGCACTCTGGGCGGTCGCAAACAGTGGCAGGCTCAAGGCCGCCAGCAGCAGGCTAGTTCCACCCCATGTGCCAACGGGCGGGATCCTCCAGTTCATGCCAGTCCATCTCCTGTTCCTGCAGGGTGTTGATATCCTGCATCACCACGCTCGCCAGATGCCCCTGGGCATCGCGCTGGCAGGCCACCACCAGGTAGAAACGCTCGGCCAGCTCGCACTGGCCATCCCTGGTCCACTTGGAAAACAACAAGGTGTCGGTCGAAAAGGTGTTCATCTCGTCTCACCCTCCAGCTTGACCGTTACCCACAGGAGTACGGGTAACCACCACATCCAGATCACCGCCAGCAGCACTGCGCTTGTCCAGATGCCCCAGGGTAAGTTTACTGCCCCCATGGCGGCCCCCGCCATATAGGAGGAGGCGCCCCCCACCATGCCGAACAGCCCCTGTTGCCAGCGCGGCAAGGGGCGAAGCCAGCGAAGGCCGTGGGAGAGGGTCAGGGCGAAACCGCACCAGAGCAGCAACAGCCAGAGCGGAAAACCGGACGGAAAGTGAAACAGGCCGAGGCGCCAGAGCAGGATGTCGAGCAGGCAGCCAGCCAGGGCGACCGGGATGAGGCGCCAGTCCTGCCCACGGCGGGGGGAGAAGATGAAATGGAGCAGCAGCATCCCGAGCAGCGGGCCCGGTTGCTGCCATGTCACCGCCAGCAACCAGTAGAGGTTGAATCCCAGCAGGTGGGCCCACTGCCACATGATCAGCGGCCGCTTGCCGGCAAGTCCCCGGACCAGCCATGGGGCCCCGGCTTGGCAGCCTCCAGTTGCACCAGGCTGATGGCCCGCTCCCAGAATCCCCCTTCACAGTAGGCGAAATAGAAGTGCCAGAGCCGGATGAAATCCTGGCTGTAACCTAGCTTGGGCAGCTCTGGGGCCAGCGCCAGGAAGCGTTCGCACCAGTGGGCCAGGGTACGGGCATAGTGGTGGCCGTGATCGTGCAGCCGTACCAGCTGCATGTCGGTCTCCCGCGCCAGCAGACCCGCCATCTGGGAGACGCAGGGCAGGCAGCCTCCCGGGAAGATGTAGCGCTGGATGAAGTCCACCCCGCGCAGATACTGGGCGTGACGCTGATCGGCGATGGTGATGGCCTGGATCAGCAGGCGTCCGCCGGGCTTGAGCAGGCGCGACAACTGGCGGAAATAGTCGGGCAGGAAGGCGTGCCCCACCGCCTCGATCATCTCGATGGAGACCAGCTTGTCATAGCGTCCCTCCAGCTTGCGGTAATCCTCCAGCAGCAAGGTGATGCGATCCCCCAGCCCCTCCCGCTCGATCCACGCCTTGGCATAGTCGTGCTGGGCCCGGGAGATGGTCGTGGTGGTGACCCGGCAGCCGTAGTGACGGGCCGCATAGACGGCGAGACCGCCCCAGCCGGTGCCTATCTCCAGCAGGTGGTCGTCCGGCCCAAGCTCAAGCCGCTCACAGATGGTGCGCAGCTTGGCCTGCTGCCCCTCCTCCAGGGTGGCATCCGGGTGGGGATAGATGGCGCTCGAATACTGCATGTGATCGTCGAGAAAGCCCTGATAGAGGGTGTTGCCAAGGTCATAGTGGGCGGCGATGTTGGCACGCGAACCGGTCAGGGTATTGCGATTGAACCAGTGGCGCACCTTGTTGAACGGGAAGCTGAGCCAGCCGAGGCGCCGTTCCAGGGCGTCGAGCAGCGGCAGATTGCGGGCCAGCAGGCGCACCAGTGCCACCGGCTCCGGGCTGGTCCAGAGACCCTCCACCCAGGTCTCTCCTGCGGCGATGCTGCCCCCCAGCAGCAGGCGGCGATAAAACGCCGGATCCTGCACCACCAGCTCGGCATGCAGGTCGCTGCCCGCCTTGCCGAAACGGTGGCACTCGCTGCCGTCGTGGAGCACCAGCTGGCCCTGCTCAAGGCGCGCCAGCAATTTGAGCAGCAGTTGCTTGGCCCCCTTGTCGATGAAAGAGGCAGAGAGGGTTGATTGAGCAAGTTCCATTAGCGGCTCTCCGAATGGGTCAAGAGTGGAATCGTTCGGTTGGGATGAACCCGCACCATGGGCTGCTGACAACACCAGGAAGCGGAATTAAACGGGTGTGTCAGCGTCACGGGCGGCTCTCCGGATGGGTGAAGACGGGGGTGCGTTTGATAAAAAGGCGCAGGGCCTGCCAGTAGATCCCGAGCAGCACCTTCAGGGTCATCCAGGGCCAGCGAGCCAGCAGCGCCGCCAGCCCCTTGCGCGACAGCGGCGCGCGGCGCAGGGCCAGGGTGGCGTCAAACAGCTTGCTCTCACCGGATACGGGGTGGCTCTCGATATGGATCAGCGCCTCCTCTTTCGGCGCCCGGATGCGCCAGTGGTAGCGCATCCCCAGTCCCATGAAGGGGGAGACATGAAAATCCTTGTCATGGGGGGAGAGCGCCGCCAGATCCAGCAGGTAGTAGTGGCGCTCGTTCCAGGGGGTATTGGAGACCTCCGCCAGCAGGTAGCGGGTCTCCCCTGCCCGATCGCAGAAGTAGAAATTGACCGGGCTGAAATAAAACCCGAGGCAGCGCACGTTGCCAAGGAGCAGCACCCGCCCGCCGGGCTCCGCATCCCCCCCAAGGGCCGCCACCTTGTCCCAGACCGCCTGCTTGAGGGGCCCTTCGCTGCCCCGCAGATAGTCCTCGCGGCGAAACGAGAGCAGTCCGGCCCGCTCCACGGCAAACCAGCGCCCCTGCTCAAGCCCGGGCAGTTCGTCCAGATCCAGCCCCAGCATGAAGAGGCTGTATGAAAAAGCATGGGCCCTGGGGGCGAAGCGGCGATGGCGCACCGAGCCTTGCCAGATGGCGCTGATCCCCTCCCCCATTCCCTCGTCCCCTTGCGTCAAGGCCGCGGCGCCGCTCATAGCTCGGCCCCGAAGCGTCTGGCCACGTCCAGGGCGCTGCGCACCCCGTCCTCGTGAAAACCGTTGTACCAGTAAGCCCCGCAGAAGTGGGTATGCTGATGGCCACAGATCTCGCCCCGTCGCTGCTGGGCGGCGATAGAGCCCTGATTGAATACCGGATGATGATAGACGAAACGGCGCAACACTTTGCTCTCGTCCACCCGTCCACGGGGATTGAGGCTGACGCAGAAGGGCGCGGGGGAGCTCACCCCCTGCAGGATGTTCATGTTGTAGCTCACCAGGGGGCGCGCCCCGTCATCCTCACCGAGCTGGTAGTTCCAGCTCGCCCACGCCTTGCGGCGCATCGGCAGGCAGGAGGCGTCGGTGTGCAGCCAGACGTCGTTGGCCTGATAGGGCATGTTCCCGAGGATGGCCCTCTCTCCCTCGCTCGCATCCGCCAGCAGGGCGAGGGCCTGATCGCTGTGACAGGCGAAGATCACCTCGTCAAAATGGGCCTCCTGCCCCTGGCTGGTGACCACGACGCCATCCGCCACCCGGCGCACCGCCTCCACCGGGGTAGCGAGGCGGATGCGCGACTGCCAGCCCGCCGTGAGCGGCCCTATGTACTCTCGCGAGCCTCCCGGGATCACATACCACTGGGGTCGGTTCGCCACCTCCAGCAGCCCGTGGTTGGCGAAAAAACGCAGAAAGAAGCTCAAGGGGAAGGCACGCATGTCCGCCAGGGTGGAGGACCAGATGGCCGCTCCCATGGGCAGGATGTAGTGGCGGGCGAAATAGTCGCTGAATTTCCCCCCCTGCAGGAAGTCCCCCAGGGTCAGCTCGGGGGTCAGCTCCCGCTGGCGATGCGCGGCCAGCCAGGCCCGCGCCTCCCGGTTGAAGCGCAGTATCTCGGCGACGAAGCGATAGAAGCGCGGGCTCAGCAGATTGCGGCGCCGGGCGAACAGGGTATCGAGGTTGTGACCGTTGTACTCCATCCCCTCGGGACTCTTGACCGAGAAGCTCATCTCGGCGGGTTGGCGCCCCACCCCGATGCGCTCCAGCAATTTGAGGAAGTTGGGATAGGTGCGGTCATTGAAGACGATGAAGCCGGTGTCGATGGCATAGTGGCGCCCAGCCTGTTCCACCTCCACGGTGGCGGTGTGGCCTCCCAGGGTCGGCGCCGCCTCGAACAGGGTGATGTCATGCAGCTTGTGGAGCAGAAAACCGGCGGTGAGACCGGAGATACCGGAGCCGACGATGGCGATCTTTTTCTTCATGAAGGGCGTCCTTTCGAAACGAGTGTGCGGCCAAGGCGCAGCCAGAGCCCCGTCGGCAGAGCGCCGAGCAGGCGCAGCAGCCAGATGAAGCGACGGGGAAAGTGGATCTGGTGGCGACCGGCGGCAAGCCCCGTCATGATGGCGCGGGAAGCCTCTTCCACCGTCACCAGGCAGGGCATGGGAAAATCATTCTTGTCGGTGAGCGGCGTCTGCACGAAGCCCGGGCGGATCAGGGTCACCCCGATGCCCTTGCTGGCCAGATCCAGGCGCAGCGTATCCGCCAGATAATCGAGGGCCGCCTTGGAGGCGCCATAGGCCTCCGCCCGTGGCAGGGGCAGCCAGCTCACCGAGGAGCTGACGATGGCAAGCCGTCCACCCGCCCCCAGCCGCGGCAACAAGGCGGCCAGCGCGTTGCCGGTGGCGATGAGGTTGGTCTCGATGACCCGGGCAAACAGGGCGCCGTCAAAGCCTTCTGCCGGATCCATGTATTCACAGTTGCCCGCATTGAGAATGAGCAGGTCAAGGGCGGGCAGGCTTGCGGCCACCCCGGCCATGGCGGCGCTGTCGCGCGCATCGAATCGCAAAGGGGTGATCCCCTGGTCGGCCAGTGCCTGCAAGCGCGCCTCGTCCCGGCCACAACCCCACACCTGCCAGCCGGCGCGCCGATAATCCAGCGCCAGCTGGCGGCCGATGCCCGAGGTGGCCCCGGTGATCAGCACCCGGCCGCTCATGTCCCCAGCCTCCCCTTGATGGCCCGTACCACGGGCCCCAGCAGCGGCAACTGCTCGTAGAGCATGGCCCCGAGATCGAAGTAGTCCCGGTGCAGGCACACCTTGCCCCAGGAGTCGAACGTCAGCCGGGTGGCCCCCTCCACCCTGACGGCCCGACCACCGGCAATCCTGGGGTGGGAGAAGGTCATGACCCAGGCGAGCCAGGCTTCGTTGCCCGACTGCTGCTGACTCGTTATCTCGAAACTGCACTGGGCAAGGCGCTCATAAAGGGAGGAAAAGTAGCGGGTGAGCGCGGCCAGCCCCTCTATCCGGTGCGCAGGATCGATGAAGAGCACCTCATCGGCATAGACCTCCGGCAAGCGGTGCAACTGATGCTTGTCCAGTTGCAGATAGAGGATGACAAAGCGGGCCAGCGCGTCATTCATGCTAGTTTTTCTCCAGTTCGCGGAACATCTCGATGGCCCTCACCCGTGCAACGGCATGATCCACCATGGGGGCCGGATAATCCTGCCGCCCCTTGAGCCGCAACCAGTCGTGGGGCTCGTGGAGATAGGCAGCAGGCACATCCGCCAGCTCAGTGACCCAGGTACGAATGAACTCCCCTTGTGGATCAAATCGTTGCCCCTGGGTGGTGGGGTTGAAGACCCGGAAATAGGGCGCCGCATCGGCCCCGGTCCCCGCCGCCCACTGCCAGCCACCATTGTTGGCCGCCAGATCCCCGTCGATGAGCCGACTCATAAAGTAGTCCTCCCCGAGCCGCCAGTGGATGTGGAGATCCTTGGTGAGGAAGCTCGCCACTATCATCCGCAGCCGGTTGTGCATCCAGCCGGTGGCGTTGAGGCAGCGCATGGCCGCATCCACCACGGGGTAACCGGTGCGCCCCTCGCACCAGGCGGCGAAGGCATCCGGATCCCAGCTCCACGGCAGGGCCGCCGTCTCCGGCTTGAAGGGGCGGTTCATGGAGAGGCTCGGGATCAGCACCAGCAAGTGGCGGTAGAACTCGCGCCAGATGAGCTCGTTGAGCCAGACAAAACCGGGTTGGGCCTTCGACTGGGGCCGGTAGCCGAGACGCTGCTGCAGTGCCCCCACGCACTGGCGGGCACTGATGATGCCCGCCGCCAGATAGGGGGAGAGCACGGAGGTGCCCGCCAGCGCCGGAAAGTCCCGGGTCTCGCCGTAATCGAGCACCGCCTGATCCAGAAAAACGTGCAATCGGCGGCTCGCCTCGGCCTCCCCCACCGGCCAGCGGGTGTCCGGCGTCAGATCCCCCATCCCGTCGTCCACCCACTCCCGCTCGGCCAGGGGCAGCCACGGCAACGGCTCGCCGCGTGGTGCGGGGGCACGGTGAATGACGAAGCCATCCTCCTCGAGAGCCTTGAGCCAGGCGCGGCTGAAGGGGGTGAAGACCTTGAACATCTCCCCCGACCCGGTCAGCACCCGACCGGGCGGCAGCACGCAGCAGCCGTTGAACCAGTGGCTGGTCAGGCCCTGCTCCCCCAGCGCGGCGCTGACGGCGTGGTCGCGGCGCAGCTCGTCAATCTCGATGGCCTGGTTGGCGTAGAGCTGGCTCACCCCGAGATCCCGGCAGAGCGCCGTCAGCGCCGTCGGCACCTCGGCAAAGGTCTCGACCCGCAGCAGATGAAGCGGAATGCCGAGGGCCGCCAGCTCTCGGCCCATGGCATCCACCTGTGCCAGCATGAAGCGCTGGCGGACCAGGGCCAGCTTGTGCGTCTGCCACTGGGTCGGCGAGACGATGAAGAGTGCGGCGACCGGTTCATCTCCGGCGCAGGCGTGGCGCAGGGCCGGGTTGTCGGCCAGACGCAGATCGTTGCGAAACCAGACCAGCCTCATGACGGTGTTCTCCCGCCCTTGCCCTTCGCCTTGGCAGTGCGGGGCGTCGCACTGACCTCTGCCAGGGTGGCGTGCCAGTTGCGGGCACGCCGCCACGGCTCATCGTAGAGGCGTCCCAGCTCGCCAAAGAAGCGGGTACCCGCAGGCCATTCGGCGGCCTGGTCCTGCTTGCCGAGCCCGGCCCCCAGCAGGATCAGCCAGGGGGGTGTGGCGCGCCCCTCCAGCAGGGTGGCATGGCGGGGCTCCACCGCCCCCAGCAGTTGCACCTCATATCCCTGACCGATGAGCTCATACGCAGCCCAGACCAGATCCATCGGCCCCACCTGCCCCCAGCTTGCCAGGGTGACGGGCACGCCCTTCTCCTGCTCGATGAGGTGGCGGGCGAAGCGGGTATGCAGCCAGCCGAGCCACACCTGTTGCAGCAGCTCGCCATCGGGGCGCTCGCGCCACAGCCCCAGCAGCCGCTCCACCAGGGGCTGCAGCACCCGGCTGCGCACCAGCTCGAAGGGGTAGCTCGCCAGCAGATCGCCAAGCTCGGCCTCCGCCTTGCGCTGGTTGAAGGCGAGCAGCGCCTGGCTGAACTGCTCCAGGGTCTGCTGCCAGTGGTCGCTCACCGGCGCACTCTGGGGCTCGCTCAGCAGCCCCTTCACCTGACCTATGCTCACCCCCCGCTCCAGCCAGCTCAGGATCTCGCCTATCTGGCGGATATCCTGCTCGCTGTAGAGGCGATGGCCCTTCTCGGTTCGGGCCGGTTGCACCAGCCCGTAGCGGCGCTGCCAGGCGCGCAGGGTGACGGCGTTGACGCCGGTGAGGCGGGAGACCTCGCGAATGGGGTAGACGCCCTCGTCGGGGAGAGGCGCGGCTGCTTGTGATTCATCAGACATGAGAGAGTCCATCAGACGTTGGGAAGAGGCCCCGGTCATCCACCAGGGCCTGCACAGAGGGTTCAGAGCCCGTAGCGCAGCTTGAGCGTGTCGGGATGAAGGTCGAGGTAGGCCTGATCGGCCAAATCCAGCCACACCTTCACAGCCCGTAACGCAATTTCAGCGTGTCGGGATGGGGATTGAGGTACACCTGCTCGGCGAGATAGGGGTTCGGGTACTCGCGCAGGTAGTGGCGGATCAGGGTAAGGGGCACCAGCAACGGGAAGACGCCGGTGCGGTACTTGTCGATGGTGTCGCACAGCTCCTGCTTCTGGGCCGGGGTCAGCACCCGCTTGAAGTAGCCCTGCAGGTGCATCAACACATTGGTGTGGCTGCGGCGGTTGGCCCGCAGGGTCAGCGCCGCCATCAACCCCTGGATGTAGCTGTCGGCCACCTCCTGCAAGTTGGCCTTGCCAAGGTTGGCGAGCAGGCGCCCCAGCGCCCGGTAGTGGGTGGTGGCGTGGGAGAGCACCAGGTACTTGTAGCGTGAATGGAAGCGGATCAGGGCTGAGGCAGTGATCCCCCGGGCGCAAAGCTGCTGCCAGTCGTGGTAGGCGAAGACCCGCAGCACGAAGTTCTCCCGCAGGATGGGGTCGCACAGGCGGCCATCTTCCTCCACCGGCAGCAGGGGGTTGGCCTCCATCAGCGCCTTGGCGAAGAGGCCGACCCCCTCCTTGGCGCTCCCCTCGTTGTTGGCGCCATAGATACGCACCCGCTCCATGCCGCAGCTGGGGGACTTGGCGCAGAGGATGTAGCCAGAGAGGAAGTCGAGCTGGCGTGCCTTCTGCTCGCTGAAGGCAATCAGCTTGTCGGTGACGTCGAAGCTGCCGTTGCTTGCCTCGGCCCGCACCTCGCCCTGGCGCTTCACCAGCCGGATGGCGGCGCGGGGTGCGCCCAGGCCAATAGCCATCTCGGGGCAGACGGGGTGATAGTCGAAATGGGCACCCAGATCCCGTTCGCAGAAACTGGATCGTTTGTGGCCCCCGTCGAAGCGCACTTCCTGGCCGAGCAGACAGGCACTGATACCGACCTTGATCTTGTACATGATGAAGCCCCTTGTATAAGCCTTGAGTAAGTTATAGCAGTTATACAAAAAATTGGAAGCTGTATAACTATTGCGAACTGATACGGCCAGGGGCGGCGGGCGGATCAGCACCCATAAAAAAACCCATGACCGAAGTCATGGGTAAAGGTGAAGACCCTGCAGGAAGGATGATCAGAAGCTGTATTTCACACCCAGGCTGGAGATGGAGCCTTTTTGCAGATCCCAGTTGCGATAGGTGTAGTCGGCGGTGAGGGCCAGGTTCTGGGTCAGCTTGTAGGCCGCCCCCGCCTTGAAGTCGTGCATGTCGTCGGTCATGTTGGCGTAGCGATAGCCGGTGGAGAGCTCGACGGCGCCGATGTCGTAGCGCAGACCCACTTCTCCGTAGAGGCTGCCGCTCTTCTTGCGGGCCAGGGTATCCCAACCGGAGTGGTTCACGTCGGAGGCCAGCTCCCGTTCCAGGCTGTAGCCCATCAGGCCGGTTTCACCGTAGAGGTTCAGGCCGGTGCTGAGGGGGGTGTAGACACCCATCCCCAGGCTGGAGATGGCCATGCTGTCGTTGCCGCTGCTGCGGGAGGTGTATTCGCTGCCGATCCGGCCATAGACATTGCTGGTGAAGCTCTTGGAGAGATCCAGGCTCAGGCCGCCGAAGTCGCGGTTCTCCCCATCCTTGCCACCGATGTAGTCAGACTTGGTGTGGGCCCAGGTAGCAGAGCCCTTGGCATAGCTGAAGGCATCTTGCGCCAGGACGGAGGTGGAAGAGAGACCGGCCAGAACCAGAACAGACAGTGCGATCTTTTGCATTTTGTTGACTCCATGGGTTGAGTTAGGCGGACCTAACTGGAATGGAGCCATTGTGACGGGCAAAGGGGGCAACGCCGAGGAGCAAGCTGTTGCCAAACCATGTCAGATGTAAGCGGATATTGCTGGCGGTTACCGGTGCAACACTCTGCGGGGGAGCGAGGGCTCCCCCGCCGTCATCCTAGCGGAACTCCACCTCGTCGATCTGCACCCGCACCAGCGGCTTGCCGGTGAGGCCGGCGGGTCGTGCTAGCTCGATGGCCCGGGAGGCGCGTGCCTCCCCCTTGCGCAGGTAGGAGTCAGGCAGGCGGTTCTCCCCGACCCAGAAGCGCACGGGCTCGGTCGAAAGCTGCACCCCGTCGGCGCTGAACAGGGTCAGGCTGCCGTTGACGCGCACCACGTTGCGACTGCCGGTGTTGCTCACCACGAACTGCAGGCTGAGGGGATCGTCCCCCGCCACCTGGTCCAGCTTCACCGTGATGCCGTCCCGGGTCGCCTGGGAGAGCAAGTCGGGATGGGCCATGGCCTGCTCGGTCAGCACCGGGGCCGCGACACTCGCCGTCACTGCCTGACCGGCTACCGTGGCTGCCGGCTTGACCAGCAGGTATTCCCAGGTGAAATCGTCATTGAGTTGCACCTGGCGACCATCCGGCAAGGTGATCTGGTGCAGGGGAGCCGCCTCGGCCAGCAGAGGGCACAGACAGAGGGCGACCAGCAGTCGGGAGAGGGGTTTCATGGGCAGGCACTCGATAAAGGATGCGAAGGGGGCAGTATAAAGAGTCGTGCCCTCCTTGCCTATGACCCCCCTCACGTTACGCCCCGGCTCAGATGACCAGGGGGTGGGGATCCTCCAGCGTGGCCAGATCCAGGGTCACCAGATCGAACTGGGCACTCCTGAGGGCCTTCTGGATGGTGGGCTGCATGTCGAACACCAGGGCCCGCAGCCGTTCGGGCACCCGGATCCTCGCAAGGGTGGTGACCCTGTCACCCAGGGTATGGAAGAAGACCTGGGCGCCCCCCAGCCCCATGTCCACCAGCATCTGCTCGGCCATGTCGACCATCCGCAGGTGCCGCCTGTCCAGGGAAGTCATATCGACAAACCGCCGGCTCAGGCAGGCCTCCCCCACGTCTCCCCAGAACGCCAGTTGCCGCTGGTGAAAGCCGTAGCGAAAATCCCGGTTGGTCATCCCCTGCTCGGCAAAGATCCAGAGGGTGTTGGCGGGCAGGCTGTGGAATCGGCGCAGGTACTCCCGCTTCTCCTCCACCGAGGCCGACATCAGCAGCGGCGGGCCCTCTTCATGTTCGAGCTGCTGGCAGAGGTAGCGCACCGGGTCGGTCACCTCGGCGAGGTGGCCCAGGTGGGCGCTGAAGATCATCTCGTCGGTCTTGAGCACCTGATGGGGGATGCCGTAGTGCCGGCAGTAGCGCTGTGCCCTGGCCACCGACTGGCGGCTGAGGGTGGGGTTGTCCAGGGTGATGGCGCGAAATCGCACCCCGCTGGCCCGGCACAGATCCATGCTGTAGCAGGATTCCAGTCGGCCGGAGAAGGAGACAAGCAGTTCGCTGTAACCGGCCAGGGTGTTGATGAGCCTCTGTTCCCTGGCTTGAAAGGTCTGATCGTATCCCCGATTCAGCGCAACGACATTGGCATCCATAACAACAACTCCGGATGATGAACTGGATACCATTTTGCCCGCCCCAAGCTGAATATACACTTAAAGAGTGCGGGTAAAACTGTACATTATTTGCTCCAAATCAACGCTTCCCCCACTTTTTTCGCTGCGAAGCGAAACTGGCTCCCCTCAGGCAGGCAACAACCCCTGAGCGATCAGATGCGCCCGGCACCGGGCCGGATCGGTGAAGATCAGCCCCCGCAGACCGAGCGCCTCGGCCGCCGCCACGTTGGCCGGGCTGTCGTCGATAAAGAGGCACTCCCCAGCCTTGAGGTCGAACGACACCAGCAGATAACGGTAGATGTCGGGCTCGGGTTTGAGCATCCGCACCCGGGCCGACACCACCTTGCCGCTGAAGAAGCGCCAGAAGGACTGATGCTGCTCCAGCCAGTCGATGCTGGCGTGCCCCATGTTGGAGAGGGCATAGAGGGTGTGGCCTGCACCGTGCAGTTCTTCGATGAGCGCCACCATGGCAGGATCCGGCACAAGGGAGGACGGCACCGCCTGCAAGATGGCCAGATTCTCCGCCATCGACAGGCCGGTGCGCCCCTGCGCCTGACGGGCCATGGTGTGCAGGGAGAGGGTCCCCCTGTCCACCTCCAGCCAGTCCGGGTGGTTGAACAGCTGCTCCGCGATCGCTGTCGCCCCCTCGGGTCCGCGCACCCCACTCACTATGGCCACCGGATCCCAGCGCACCACCACCCTGCCCAGATCGAAGATCACCGCCATCGTCTCGTCCCCTCTATGTGTTGTTGCCACGGATGTGGTCACGGCGGTTGCCATAAACAGGGACCAGAACGACGCTCACTCTCCCCCGGCAACCCGAGCCACCACCCTGCCCCGTTCAACGCCCCCGGGCAAGTTTTACTTGCATCGCACCGCCAAATCCCTTAATGGTTATGGCGTTACATTCAGGACACGCCCATGAACACACCATTCTTCTTTGTTTTCTCGTTTACCCGGCCCACATGAGGGAAGGCCCGTCGTCACGTGAACCATTCGCGTAAACAGAAACCAAAGACGAATCGAGCCTCCCCAGCGGAGGCTTTTTTTTGCACCACACACCACAGAATCACTGGATAGGGAACCACCATGGCAACGCTCGACGAGATCAGACACGACATCACCCAGTTGGATCAGGAGCTGCTCGCCCTGCTGGCCAAACGCAAGACCCTCAGCATCGAGGTCGCCCGCGCCAAGCAGGCCAATCCCCGTCCCATCCGTGACCACCAGCGCGAGCAGGACTTGCTGGTCGCCCTGATCCAGAAAGGGCGCGCCCTCGGACTGGATGCCCAGTACATCACCCGCATCTACCACACCATCATCGAAGACTCCGTGCTCTCCCAGCAGGCCTACCTGCAGAGCCTGCTCAACCCCCAGCAGCAGGAGCCCATGACCAGCGTCGCCTACCTGGGACCGCGCGGCTCCTACTCGAGCCTGGCCGCCCGCAAGTACCTGGCCCGCTACAAGGATCAGGTGATCGAGGTGAACTGCCAGAACTTCCGCGAGGTGCTGGACACCGTGGAGTCGGGCCGTGCCGCCTTCGGGGTGCTGCCCATCGAGAACACCAGCTCGGGCTCCATCAACGAGGTGTACGACGTGATGCAGCACACCACCCTCTCCATCGTGGGTGAGCTCACCTATCCCATCGAGCACTGCATCCTCACCGCCGTGCCCACTGAGATCGAACGCATCAAGACCTTCTACGCCCATCCCCAGGTGTTCCAGCAGTGCTCCCATTACCTCAGCAAGCTGGAAGGAGCGCGCCACGAGATCTGCGACTCCTCCTCCAGCGCCATGATGAAGGTGAAGGAGCTGGCAAGCCCGGAAGCGGCGGCCATCGGCAGCGCCGCCGGCGGCGAGCTCTACGGCCTGGACGTGCTGGCCGAGCAGCTCGCCAACCAGAAGGAGAACTACAGCCGCTTCATCGTGGTGGCGCGCAAGCCCATCGACGTGGCGCCCCAGATCCCGGCCAAGACCACCCTCATCATGTCCACCTCCCAGAAGCCGGGCTCCCTGGTGGAGGCGCTGCTGGTGCTGCGCAGCCACGAGATCAACATGACCAAGCTGGAATCCCGTCCGGTGCAGGGCAACCCCTGGGAGGAGATGTTCTACCTGGATGTCTCCGCCAACCTGCAGACCCCGGCCATGCAGGCCGCCCTGCTGGAGCTGACCAAGATCACCCGCTACATCAAGGTGCTGGGCTGCTACCCGAGCGAAGACGTCAAGCCGACCGCCGTGCCGCCCGTCTTGATGGGAAGCTGATGGGAAGGGGATCCCGCCCCTGCCACACAAAGGCGAGCCCCGGCTCGCCTTTGTGCTCTCTGCGCCCTCCCCGTGAGACGCGGCCCAGTCCCGCCCTTCCCTTCCGGCGTTAAACCGCCCTCCACCCCCTTCCTCGTGGACCCGGGATCCTGGCGCGGCTGTCTTTCCACTCACCATCAGGCCATCTTCCTCCCGTGGCGGCCCCCTTTTGCCGCCTGCCGGACCTTTCTATCGTTTGGCTTTATTTAACGACATGGTGATATCGTTAGATTTCCCTAAACAAAAAAGGCCGCCATTCCGACCCCCGGGCACCTCTTGTGCGATCTCAGCCCCCTTTTTCCTCGCCACAGGCCGGATCCCGACCGGCCCATCAACTCCGTTTCTCCTGCCGAAGACCAGTTCCCCCCCAAGACGCCAACCCCGGTTATCCTCTCCAGGCCCTATCCCGTCCAAGGCGCCAACCCCGTTTATCCTCCCCAGGCCCTATGCCGTCCAAGGCACCAACCCGGTTATTCCCCGCAGATCCGAGCCCTTTCCCGACCAAACAAAAAGGCGAGCCTGCGCTCGCCTTTGTCTGTGCCGTGATGAACGCCCGGCTCATGCCGGCGCCCCCCGGACCCGCCCTAGAACTGGCCCGCCATCAGCTGGTTCAGGTGATAGAGGTTGCGGGTGTCGAGCTCCAGCTCGGTGGCATAGGTGTTGCCACGGGGATAGGTCGCCACCACCCGGGCACCGCGCACCATGCCCGCCACCGACACATCCAGGGAGTTGGAGGTCTGGGTCAGGTCCTTGTAGCTGCTCTGGCCGCGCACCTGCTGGCCGTTGAGCTGCTCCGCCAGCTCCCGGTAGGCGTCCATCTTGGAGGCGCGGATCGCCTGCAACATCTTCTCGGACTGGGAGGGACCGGGCTGGATGTCGATCACCGCATACCCCACCGCCTTGAGCACCGGGAAGTCATCGGGCTTCTCGCCCACGTCATAGTTCACCACCCGGTTGCCACTGCACGCCGTCAGCAACATGGCCATCAGGCAACCCAACAAGATTTTCATCGCTGTTTCCCCGTTTTCCTGTTCACCACACCCGATGTTTCACGGCTCAATGTCAGCCAGCCCGCTTCACGCTTCATGACGCGCCACCTCAAGGGGTCAGGTTGACCAGATGGCCGGACGGGCTCTGGCCCCCCCGCATCAGGTAACCGCGATTGATGGAGGCCCGGCCAAAGGAGTTGCTGGCACCGGACAAATATTGTTTCGGGATCAGGCTCTGGGCCGTGGTCTCCACCATCTTGGTGCGCAGATCGATGATGCGGGCGTTGACCAGGATCCCCTGCTGATTGCGGCTGAAGGTGCCGGTCAGGATGCGGGAGATGGGCAGCCGGGACGAGAGATCCTTGTAGTTGCGACTCATCACGAAGTCCCCCTGCGGGGTCACCTGGATGTTGCCCGTGGTCTTGAAGTCCACCACCACCTCACCGCGCCGGTTCAGCTCGTAGATGAAGCTCTCCTCGATCTGCTGTCCCATCCAGTTGGTGTCCTTCAGGGTGTCGAGATCGACAAAGGAGGCGACCGCAATGGGCTCGGTCAGGGTCGTGAGAGACTTGCGCTCCATCAGCTGATCCGTCATGCGGGCCACCAGCCAGTTGAGCTCCATCCCCTTCGCCGCCTGGCGGGGGTCTCCCAGCTCCCGATTGATGGGGTCGGCCGACCCGCAACCGACCAATGCCAGCGCCACCGCCAGCACCGTGATAACTCTCTTCATGGATACCTTTCCTGTATCTGCACCTGACCTGTTATCGGTCGCAACCGCCAACACTTGAGGCGGGAATGCGCGCAGGATCCTCGATGATCCCCAAGCAAAGGCGTGTACTGTGCCACCGGAGCCCGCCGTACGGGCTCCGGCCAGGGAAGAAGGCATGGTTCTTGCTTTTATTTGGTCACCCGCTCCGGTGCAGACCGGATCTGTGTCCAGGATCCCTGACCCGCCCCACCGGCGGCAGCGGGGTCGCCCACTCAAGGTGTTTGTTATGAAAGTTTCGCTGCTGTTCACCCTGCTGCTGGCCAGCCTGTCGGCCAGGGCCGAACTTATCGAGGCCCAGGGCAGTGCCGCCATTCTGGGGGGCGACGAGGTCTACGCCCGCGAGCAGGCGACCCGGGATGCCCTGCGCCAGGCGCTGCTGGCCAGCGGTGCCTCCGTCTCCAGCATCCAGCGCCTGGAAAACGGCAGCCTGCGCTCCGAGCAGATCCAGATCCGCTCAGGCGGCGACATCCGCCAGTACCGCCTCAAGCGCGAAGAGGTGCGCAACGGCCGCATGTACATCACCCTCGTGGCCGACATCCAGGCGGAGCGGCAGATCTGCCAGACCCAGCACTACGCCAAGGATTTGACGCTGGTGCGCCTGCGCATGCGCTACCCGGACCAGGCGAGCACCGGTGCCCTGGACGACATGCCCGCCGATCTCTCCCGCCGGCTGTTTGAAACCCTGGCGACGACACCCCAGGTGGTCGCACGCCAGTGGCTGGACGAGAACCTGCGCATCGACCCTCTCCATCTGCAACAGGGGGATCGCAGCGCCCTTGAGGAGATCAAGGCCCTGAGCCTGCGCACCGACAGCCAGTATCTGGTGCTCGGCAGCATCGACGACCTCTCCCTCGAGCCCCAGGGCAACGCCCTCACCAGCTGGTATGAGGATCCCGTGCGCAACTTCTCCATGCAGCTCTACCTGTTCGACGGCATCAACGGCAGCCTGCTCGGCCGCAAGGAGTACAAGGGCCGCGCCAACTGGACCTTCTCCAAGCGGGAGCAGGTGGGCAGCAGCGGCGGTCAGTTCTGGCAGTCGAGCTTTGGCCAGGAGGTGGGCTACCAGTTGAAGGAGGCGGCCCAGGACATCGCCGCCGAACTCGCCTGTGCCCCCGTCACCGCCCGGATCGTGGCCCAGCACGAGCGCGGCCCCCACATCAACCTGGGCCGTCGCAACGGGGTCAAACTCGGGGACCAGTTCCGGGTCCAGCACAGCGCCGACTTCGTCGACCCCTATGGCAAGTCCAGGGTGATGCGCAACCCCGCTGACGGTCTGTTCGAGGTGGTGCAGGTGTTCGAGGATGGCGCCATCATCAGCAGTCAGAACAAATATTCGCCGTTCAATGTCCAAATCGGTGACCTGGCCGTATTGGAATAGGAATCAAGGGTTTAAAAGCACAATGCTTCTTGTATAATGCCCGCCACAAGGTTCCCGTAGCTCAGCAGGATAGAGCGGTCCCCTCCTAAGGGACAGGCCACTGGTTCGACTCCAGTCGGGAACACCATACACAGCAAGGGGCTGGCATCGTCATGATGCCAGCCCCTTGTGCGTTTCTGCGCCATTTCCCCTGCATCCATGGCGGCCAGGTCCCGCCCCCCCCTCTTCAATGTCTCACTGCCACCAACAACCCCGCGAGCCCCACCAAAGATGATCCCGGCCATCCCCCTGTAGTTGCCACTCCCGGTGGCGGCACACCGTCATCTACCCTTGAAGGGCGCCGTCCGGCAGGACGGCCTTCCATTCGCCGAGACACAGAGAAGGACATCATGGGCAGCAAACGAAAATCCAGAACGGAAGAACCGGTCGTGGCCGAGGCGCAAAAGCCCCTTGGCAACAAGGCATACGAAAAAGCGCTGCGCCTCTTGCACGTGGAGCTGGTCAGGCTGCAGCAGTGGGTGGTGCACAAGGGGCTCAAGGTCTGCATCGTCTTCGAGGGGCGCGACGGGGCCGGCAAGGGGGGCACCATCAAGGCGATCACCGAGCGGGTCAGCCCCCGGGTCTTTCGGGTCGTCGCACTGCCCGCCCCCACGGAGCGGGAGAAGAGCCAGCTCTACTTCCAGCGCTACATCCCCCATCTGCCGGCGGCGGGGGAGATCGTCATCTTCGATCGCAGCTGGTACAACCGGGCCGGGGTGGAGCGCATCATGGGCTTTTGCAGCGAGGAGGCGAGCGACAAATTCCTGGCTGGCACCCCCATGGTGGAAAAAGCCCTGGTGGACTCTGGCATCATTCTGCTGAAGTACTGGCTGGAGGTGACCCCACAAGAGCAGGAGCGGCGGCTGCGTGATCGCATCGACGATGGCCGCAAGATCTGGAAGCTCTCCCCCATGGACATCAAGTCCTTCGATCGCTGGGATGACTACACCCGGGCGCGGGATGCCATGTTCATCGCCACCGACACCGCCTGGGCCCCCTGGTTCGTGGCCCACTCCGAGGACAAGAAACGGGTGCGCCTCAACATCATCTCCCACCTGCTGGCGCACATCCCCTACGAGGCGCTGCCAGCCGAGCCGGTGAAGCTGCCCAAGCGCAAGATAGGCAAAGTCAAACCATCGGATCACCCGCTTCGCATCGTGCCAGCCCTCTTCTAGCCAGAGGGGGGTGAGCCCTGGCTCACCCCCTTTCCCTTCCAGCCCCAAGGGGCAACAGGCGCTGCCGGTATCACCCAATGGCTTGTTGTTGCTCACGTTTTCCCGTTTGCCTCCCCTATACTTCAGCGACATTCAGGTCTGGCCGAGCGAGGAGGCCCCCATGTTGCGACTGTTTGCCCTGCTGCTTGTCTGCCTGGTGCTCCCGGTGCGGGCGCTGACCCTGACCCCGGTGGCGGGGGAGCTACGCCACCCCTGGGGACTGGCCTTGCTGCCGGATGGCGGCTACCTCGTCAGCGAGCGCCCTGGGCGCCTGCTGCGCATCGATGCGGGTGGCACCCGCCATGTGGTCTCCGGCCTGCCGCCCCTCGCCGCCACGGGTCAGGGGGGTCTGCTCGATCTCGCCCTGGACGGCGATGGCTGGCTCTATCTCAGCTACAGCGAGCCGGGGGACGGAGGCGCCGGCACCGCCGTGGCCCGGGCCCGGCTGCAAAAAGAGGCCCTCGTCGACTGGCAACTGCTGTTTCGCCAAGAGCCCAAGGTGGCTGGCGGCGCCCATTTCGGCTCTCGCCTGGTGCTGACGGATGACCACCTCTTCATCACCCTGGGGGATCGCTACAGCGAGCGGGAGCGGGCCCAGACGCTGGACAACCACCTCGGCAAGACGGTGCGCCTGCACAAGGATGGCCGGGTCCCCGCCGACAACCCCTTCGTCAAGACGCCGGGGGCCCTGCCGGAGATCTGGAGCCTGGGTCATCGCAACATGCAGGGGGCCGCCCTGCGTCCGGGCAGCCAGCAGTTCTGGGCTCACGAGCACGGCCCCCAGGGCGGGGACGAGGTGAACCTCATCCTGCCAGGCCACAACTACGGCTGGCCCAGAGTGACCTTTGGCGAGGAGTACGGGGGCGGCAAGATTGGCGTGGGCCAGAGCGCGCCGGGCATGACGGCACCGCGCTGGATCTGGGTGCCCTCCATTGCCCCCTCGGGCATGGCCTTTTATCAGGGGAACCTGTTCAGGGAGTGGCAGGGGGATCTGTTCGTCGGCGCCCTGCGCGGTCAGGCCTTGTTGCGCCTGCACCTCGACGGAGACAAGATAGTGTCGGCAGAGCGGCTGCTGACCGATCTGGGGGAGCGGATCCGTACCGTCAAGGAGGGCCCCGACGGCGCCCTCTACCTGTTGACGGATTCAGGCCAGGGGCGCCTGCTCAAACTGACCCCATAGCATGAAAGGAGCAAGGATGAAGACGAATCGCATGCTGCTGGTGCTGTGCACCAGCCTCTGGTTGCTGGGCTGCAACACCATCCACGGGATGGGACGGGACATCGAGAAGGCGGGGGAGGTGATCCAGGGCTCCGCCAAACTGACGGACGCACCGGCCGCAGAGGGTCGCTGATCCCGGTCAGGTGGCGCTGTGGTTCGCCCCCTGTCGCCCCTTTCCTTACCCCTGTTCGGCGCCGGCCACCAGACTGGCCAGCGGCGCCATGGTCACCCTGACCCCGTGCTGTGCCAATGCCTCGCGGGCGCTCTGGGGCAGTTGCTCGTCGGTGATCACCTGATCGATCGCATCCCAGCTCACCACGTTGAAGGTCCCCACCTTGCCATATTTGGACGAATCGCAGATGAGGATGCGGGTCGCCGCCGACTCCACCACGGCCCGCTTCACCGGTACCTTCTGTTCGCTCGGGGTGGAGATCCCCTGACTGTCCCAGGAGGAGGCTGACAGGAAGGCGATGTCCAGATGGAGGTTGCGCAGGAAGTGGGCGGTGGCCTCCCCGGCACAGGACTGGTTCTCGCGAATGACCTGACCCCCGGTGTGATAGAGGCGGCAGCGGCCGTGCTCGATGAGGTAGGCGCAGACCATGAAGTCGTTGGTCACTATCATCAAGTCTTCCCGAAGCGCCAGCTCCCGGGCCAGCTCCAGGGAGGTGGTACCGGCATCCAGATAGACGGTGCTCCCCTCGCTCACCTGGGCGGCGGCGAGCCGGGCAATGGCCAGCTTGGCCCCCTGCATCAGGCTGCGCTTGGCGGCGTGGGAGGGCTCGCTCTTGATCCGCTGGGAGAGGCTGACCCCGCCGGAGACAGAGAGTACCCGCCCCTGCTCCTCCAGCTTCTGGATGTCGCGCCTGATGGTCATGTGGGAGACCTGCAGCCAGTCGGTCAGCTCCACTATGCTGACCACGCCGCGCTCTGCCAGCAGTTGCAGGATACGTTGCTGTCGCTCTACGGGAATCATCTTGCCTCGCGCCTCGGGAAAAGGAAGGTGCCATTCTACCCCAGCGACTTGGGAAAAAATGATAAATAACCTGAAACGGGCTCACAAATCACATTTATTCACAAAGTTAGCGCCAAAACTTGACCCAAAAGAATCTCAACCCTCTTAAATAACAAAAATTAACATGCAGCAAGTTATTTTTTGTGACGACTGCCTGATATTTCATCGCCGCAAGCCTCTACTATCTGCTCATCAGTCGTAATCGAGGAATCACGAGATGAGCACTCCCTATCATGTTGCGGTCATCGGCCTGGGCGCCATGGGCATGGGCGCCGCCCGTTCCTGCCTTCGGGCCGGGCTCACCACCTATGGCATCGACCTCAGCGAACAGGCCCGCGGCCAGTTGCAGCAGGCCGGTGCCGCCGCCGTCATGGCCGATGCCAGGCCCCTGGCGGAGACGCTCGATGCCGTGCTGTTGCTGGTGGTCAACGCCACCCAGGTGCGCCGCATCCTGCTCGGCGAAGCGGGGTTGGCTCGCCACCTCAAACCGGGCACTGCCATCATGGTCTCTTCCACCATCGCCGCCGAAGAGGCGAGCGCCCTGGCTGCCGAGCTGGCGCTGATGGGGTTGCCGATGCTGGATGCGCCGGTCTCCGGTGGTGCCATCAAGGCCGACGCGGGGGAGATGACGGTGATGGCCGCAGGCGCCGACGCCGCCTTCGACAAGCTGGCCCCGGTGCTGGATGCGGTGGCTGGCAAGGTCTACCGGGTCGGCAGCGAGCCGGGCCAGGGCAGCACCGTCAAGATCATCCACCAGCTGCTGGCCGGGGTGCACATCGCGGTGGCCGCCGAAGCCATGGCCCTGGCCAGTCGGGCCGGCGTGTCCCTGGATCTCATGTATGACGTGGTGACCCATGCCGCCGGCAACTCCTGGATGTTTGAAAACCGCATGCCCCGGGTGCTGGCCGGTGACTACCAGGCCCGCTCCGCAGTGGACATCTTCGTCAAGGATCTCACCCTGGTGGCGGACACCGCCAAGGCGCTGCGCTTCCCGCTGCCGCTCGCGAGCACGGCGCTGAACATGTTCCTCGGTGCCAGCAACGCGGGCCACGGCCAGGAAGATGACAGCGCCGTCATCAAGATCTTCTCAGGCATCACCCTGCCGGGTCAGGAGGAGCAAGCATGAAACTCGGAGTCATCGCAGACGACTTCACCGGCGCCACCGACATCGCCGGTTTCCTGGTGGAGAACGGCCTCGCCACCATCCAGTTTGCCGGCATCCCGGCAGAGGCGGATCTGACCGGGGTCGACGCCGTGGTGATCAGCCTCAAGAGCCGCTCCTGCCCGGCCGATGAGGCAGTGCGCGACTCCCTGGCGGCCCTCGACTGGCTCAAGGCCCGCGGCTGCCCGCGCATCTACCAGAAGTACTGCTCCACCTTCGACAGCACGGCGGCGGGCAACATCGGCCCCGTCACCGACGCCCTCCTGGCGGCGCTGGAGAGCACCTTTACCCTGATCTGCCCGGCCCTGCCGGTGAACGGTCGCACCGTCTATCAGGGCAACCTCTTCGTCGGCACCCAGCCGCTCGCCGAGTCCGGCATGCGCCATCACCCCATCACCCCCATGACCGACAGCAACCTGCTGCGGCTGATGGAGGGACAGGCCCAGGGCCGTGCCGGTCTGGTGCCGTTCAATACCATCGCACAGGGTCCCGGCGCCATTGCCGACGCCTTTGAGCAGCTAACGCAAGCTGGTGTGCGCTACGCCGTGGTCGACACCCTGACCGAGCAGCACCTGCTGGACATCGCCACCGCAGCCCTCGACATGCCTCTGGTGACCGGCGGATCCGGCCTCGCCATCGGCCTGGCCCGTCAGCTTGGCAGCGGCGATCTGCAGGGTGCCCGCGAAGCGGGCTGGCCCAGAGGCACCCGCGCCGCGGTGCTGTCGGGCTCCTGCTCCGAGATGACCAACCGTCAGGTGGCCCGCTATCGCCAGCACGCTCCTGCCCTGGCGCTGGATGTGGTGCGCTGCCTCGAAGAGGCCGACTACCCGGCCGAGCTGGCGCGCTGGGTACTGGACCAGCCCCGGACCCCGGCGCCGCTGGTCTACGCCACCACCAGCCCGGCGGAGCTGGCCCGCATTCAGGAAACCCACGGCCAGCAGGCGGCCAGCGATGCGGTGGAACACTGCTTTGCCCGCCTCGCCCAACTGCTGCAAGGCGCCGGCGTGGACCGCTTCATCATCGCCGGTGGCGAGACCTCGAGCCGGGTCACCCAGGCCCTCGGCGTCAAGGCGTTCCACATAGGCCCGCAGATCGCCCCCGGTGTGCCCTGGGTGCGGGCCATCGACGCCCCCCTGTCGCTAGCCCTCAAGTCCGGCAATTTCGGGAGCGACGACTTCTTCGACAAGGCTCAGGAGTACTTCCATGACTGAACAGGCACTGCGCGACACCATGGTGATGCTGGGAGCCTCCCTCTTCCAGCGCGGTTATGCCACCGGGGGCGCCGGCAACCTCTCCGCCCTGCTGCCGGACGGCACCCTGATCGCCACCCCGACCGGCTCCTGCCTGGGACGGCTCAGCGCCGACAGGCTCTCTCACGTCAATCTGCAGGGGGAACACCTGGGGGGAGATCGCCCCTCCAAGGAGGTGGCCTTCCACCTCGCCATCTACCACAACAATCCGGACTGCCGGGCCGTGGTACACCTGCACTGCACCCACCTGACCGCCCTCTCCTGTCTGGAGGGGCTGGATCCGGCCAACGTCATCCGCCCCTTCACCCCCTACTACGTGATGCGGGTCGGCCAGTTGCCGCTCATCCCCTACTACAAGCCGGGGGATGCCCGCATCGCCGAGGAGCTGGGGCGCCGCGCCCCCGAAGGCAACGCCTTCCTGCTGGCCAACCACGGCCCCGTGGTGACGGGCAAGGATCTGGTGGATGCGGTCAACAACATGGAAGAGCTGGAGGAGACGGCGCGCCTGGCACTGATGCTCAATGGCCACGCCATCCGCTACCTGAGCGAACCCGAAATTGATGAATTGAGGAGGATGAAACCATGAGCAAGTTTGCCGCCAATCTCACCATGCTGTTTACCGAGGTGCCGTTCCTGGAGCGCTTCGCCGCCGCCCGCGACGCAGGCTTCGAGGCGGTGGAGTTCCTCTTCCCCTACGAGTGGCCGGCCGCAGAGCTGGGCCGCCGCTTGCGCGAGCAGGGGCTCTCCCAGGCCCTGTTCAACATGCCGCCGGGCAACTGGGGCGCGGGTGAGCGCGGCATGGCTGCCATCCCGGGGCGGGAAGCGGAGTTTCGCGGCCACCTGCCAAGCGTGCGTGACTATGCCCTGGCGCTCGGCTGCACCAAGGTACACGCCATGAGCGGCATCGTGGACCCTGCTCATAGCCTCTCGGCCCACCGCCAGACCCTGATCGACAACATCCGCTTCGCCGCCGACTTCCTGGCCGAAGACGGCATCAAGGTACTGCTCGAGCCGCTCAACGATCGGGATGTGCCCGGTTACTTCCTGGCCCACCAGCTCGACGCCCTGGCCTTGGTGCAGGAGATAGACAGACCCAACGTTGGGGTGCAGCTTGACCTCTACCACGCCCAGATCATGGACGGGGATCTCACCCGTCTCATCGGCAAGCTGGGCCCGGCCATCGGCCACGTCCAGATCGCCTCGGTGCCGGATCGCCACGAGCCGGACGAGGGGGAGATCGCCTACCCCCACCTGTTCAAGGCGCTGGCGCAGGCGGGCTACCACGACTGGATAGGCTGCGAGTACAACCCCAGAGCCGGCACCCGGGAAGGGCTGGGCTGGCTGACACAACAATAACGACCCTGAACATGAACGAGTCTGAGGATAACAAGATGCAGATCATCATCACCGGCGGCGGTGGCTTCCTGGGCCAGAAATTGGCCCGGGCTCTGCTGCAAGGCCCCCACCCTTTCACCGAGCTGCTGCTGGTGGACATCCAGCAGCCGCAATCCCCCCTGCCGGACCCCAGGGTTCGCTGTCTGCGGGCCAACCTCACCGAACCCGGTGTCGCCGAGTCCCTCATCAGCGAGCGGACCGCCGTGGTCTACCACCTGGCCGCCATCGTCAGCAGCCACGCGGAGCAGGACTTCGATCTGGGCTGGAAGGTCAACCTGGACACCACCCGCACCCTGCTGGAGGCGTGCCGCCATGCCCGGCCGGGCATCCGCTTCGTCTTCACCAGCTCGCTCGCCGTCTATGGCGGCCCGCTGCCGGAGCTGGTGAATGACGGTACCGCCCTGACCCCCACCTCCTCCTACGGCGCCCAGAAGGCCATGGGAGAGCTGCTGGTCAACGACTACAGCCGCAAGGGCTTCGTCGACGGTCTGGTATTGCGCCTGCCCACCATCTGCGTGCGGCCGGGCAAGCCGAACCGCGCCGCCTCCTCCTTTGTCAGCAGCATCATCCGCGAGCCGCTGCAAGGGGAGAGCGCCATCTGCCCGGTGAACCCGGATCTGCGCCTCTGGCTCTCCAGCCCCGCCACCGTGGTCGCGAACTTCCTGCTGGCGGCAAGACTTCCCGCCACCGGTGACGCCCGCAGCATCAACCTGCCCGGCATCAGCGTGACCGTCGGCGAAATGCTGGAGGCCCTCGCCCGGGCCGGTGGCCAGGCGGCCCGGGATCGGGTGCAGTTTGCCGCCGATCCGGCCATCGAGCGCATCGTGGCGAGCTGGCCGGGACGCATCGACAACCAGCGGGCCAGCGCCCTCGGCTTCGCGGCAGACAGGACGTTTGCCGACATCATCGACAGTTTCATCACCCATGACATGCAGGAGGCATCATGAGCGACATCCCAACCCCCATCATCGGTCTCATCATCGCGGTCTTCGTGCTGGTGTTCCTGGTCATCCGCACCCGGGTGCATGCCCTGATCGCCATGCTGGCGGCGGCCTGCATCGCCGGGATCACCGGCGGCATGAGCATCGACAAGACCCTCACCGTGATCACCCAGGGCTTTGGCTCCACCCTCGGCAGCATCGGCATCGTCATTGGCCTCGGGGTCATGATGGGTCGCCTGCTTGAGGTCTCCGGCGCCGCCGAACAGATCGCCTACAGCTTCATCAAGTGGCTCGGCAAGCGCCGCGAGGAGTGGGCCCTGGCCATCACGGGCTACATCGTCAGCATCCCCATCTTCGTGGATTCCGCCTTCGTCATCCTCTATCCGGTGGCCAAGGCGCTGGCGAAAAGCGGCAAGCGCTCCCTGCTCACCCTGGGGGTGGCGCTCGCGGGCGGCCTGGTGGTAACCCACCATACCGTGCCGCCGACCCCAGGCCCGCTGGGGGTTGCCGGCCTGTTTGGCGTGGACATCGGCGCCATGCTGCTGACCGGCATGGCCCTGGCCATCCCCTGCGTGCTCGGCATCGTCTTCTACGCCCAGTGGCTCGACAAGAAGTACCCCGAGTTCGGTGCCCAGGCCGCCCAGACCCCGGACGAGCTGCAAGCCACCTATGAGCAGTACCTCAAGGAGAAGGAGGGCAAGACCCTGCCGAGCCTGACCCTGTCGCTGCTGCCGATCCTGGTGCCCATCGTGCTCATCTTCGTCAAGGCCATCTTCACCACTCTGGCCACCCTGGAGGGCATGGACGGCCTGATGGCGAACCCCCTGGTGCAGGGCATCAACTTCATCGGCACCCCCATCATCGCGCTGGCCATCAGCGTGCTGCTGGCGGTCTATACCCTGGTCCCGCACATGGACAGGCACGCCACCGCCGCCCGCCTGGAAGAGGGGCTGCAATCCGCCGGCATCATACTGCTGGTGACCGGTGCCGGTGGGGCGCTGGGGGCCGTGCTGCGCGACAGTGGCGCAGGTCAGCAACTGGCCGAGCAGATCGCCCAATTGCCCATCTCCCCCATCCTGATCCCCTTCATCGTGGCGACCCTGGTGCGCCTCATCCAGGGATCCGGCACCGTGGCCATGGTGACGGCGGCCTCCATCTCCGCCCCCATCCTGGCGCAGATCCCCGGGGTCAACATGCTGCTGGCCGCCCAGGCCGCCACCATGGGGTCGCTCTTCTTCGGCTACTTCAACGACAGCCTGTTCTGGGTGGTCAACCGCATGATGGGGATCTCCGACGTCAAGCAGCAGATGATCGTCTGGTCCATCCCGACCACCATCGCCTGGGCCATCGGCGGCACCGGCGTCGCCCTGCTGAACCTGCTGTTCGGCTCCGGCGGCACCTGGTTCGACCCCGTGCTGCCGCTGCTGGTGCTGGCCCTCATCGTCTGGTACGTCAAGGGGCAGTCCCTGGCTCCGGCGGCAGGGGCCGTCCCGAGCCGGGAGTCCTGACCCGCACCGTCACGGCAACGCTGTGTGACGAGGGCCAGTCTGCTAGACTGGCCCTCTTTTTCGTTCATTCATCTTGCAAAGGAGTGTTGGATGCCTGCGTCTTCCTGGTGGGACAAGTCCACCGGTTTTGCCCTGCTCACCATCTTGTTGTGGGCCTCCCTCGCCGCGCTCACCTCCCGGATCACCAGCGTCTCGCCGCTGGTGCTGGTGGGGCTGGTGCTGCTGTTCTGCGGGGCGGGCACCCTGCCATTCTGGCGCCAGTGGCGCGCCAGCCCCCTCACCTGGCTGGTGACCATCACAGCCCTGCTGCTCTATCACCTGCTGCTGTTCACAAGCTTTCGCCACGCCCCCGTGCTGGAGGCAAACCTCATCAACTACCTCTGGCCGCTGTGCATCATCCTGTTCACCCCCTTGCTGCTGCCGGGTCATCCCCTGAGCCTGCCCCATCTGCTGGCCGGGGCCCTGGGTCTCGCGGGGTCCGTGCTGGTGATGGTCGATGGTCACCTGCAACTGCAACAGGCCCATCTGCCCGGCTACCTGCTGGCCCTCGGCGCCGCCATCGTCTGGGGCGCCTATTCGGTGCTCTCCCGCCGCCTGCCTCCCGCTCCTGCCGTGGTCACGGCCGCCGCCTGCCTGCCCGCAGGGCTCCTGGCCCTGCTGCTGGCATGGATGCTGGAGGGACCGCTGCCGGTGGCCCGCATCCCGGCAGGTGACTGGGGCCTCATCATCGGGCTGGCTCTCGGCCCCATGGGGGCGGCCTTCGTCACCTGGTATCTGGCGCTGCGGGACGGGGATCCGCGCCGCATCGGCGCGCTCGCCTACCTCACTCCCTTGCTGAGCACCCTGCTGCTGGTCTGGCTCAACGGCGAGGCGCTCACCCCGCGCCATCTGCTGGCGGGGGGGCTCATCATGGGCGGCGCCCTGCTCGGCCTGCTGGTGAAGAGCCCAAGTCAACGGGAGCTGGCACGGCCACTGTCATAAAAACGCCATCAGACCTGATTAAGCTCGCGCCCATTGCGTGATTCAAGCAGGAATCTGATGTGAAAATTGCCCATTTTGCCTCCCTCTCTTCCCTCGTCTTGCTGCTGGTGGCCGGTGTTCAGGCCACCGCGCTCTATCATGGCTGGCAACAATTCAACCACTCGGCCCAGGCCCAGCGTTTGCAGGAGCGCCTGCAACAGCAACTGAGCGGTCCGCTGCAGGGGGCGCTTCGCGACTATCTCGGCAGCGGGGATCCCCTGTTGCTGGCCCAGGCCCAGGGAGTGCGCCAGCAGGCGCTGGCCCTGCTGTCCCGCCTGGAGGATCCCCAGACCCAGCCGCTAAACGCCCGGCTTGAGCAGATGAAAACCCGCATTGACGGCGACTATCTGGCGGCGGGCAAGCTCTCCGGCAACAGCCAGTGGTTGCTGCAAAATGCCGAGAACGAGTTGACCACCCAGGCCAAAACCTTGCTCCGTTACGGCCAGCAGGGAGCAGCCGCCGGGCGGGATCCGGCCCTTGCCGAGCAGTATCGCCAGGGGGCGGCCGACATCCTGACCGCCCTCCCCTCCCTCGCCCACCAGCGCCAGAACTACATGGAGCAGGCGAGTGCCAAGCGTCTCGAAGGGCTGCAATTCGAGCTGGCTGCCCTGCAAAAGCAGGCCGACGCCCTAGCCGCCCTGCCGAGCATGGAGCTTTTCGAGGAGGCACCGGCCGACGAATTCACCCTGGGAGAGCCGATACGCAAGGAGCTCGGGGATCAGCCCAAAGCCGAGCTGACCTCCCTGCTCAAGCGCTATCCCCAGGAGCTGGAAAACAGCCGCAAGACGCTGCAACAGCAGCAGGCCGCTCGTCAGATGGTGCAGCAGGACATCACCCAGCTGCTGCAAGCGGGGGAGCAATTGGGTGAACAACTCGCCGCCGCCCGTCAGACCATGAACCGGGAGCTGGCCACCGTGCTCGGCGTGCTGGCGCTCTGCCTGGTCGTGGTGGCCCTGCTGTTCGCCCTGGTGCAGCGTCGCTGGCTGGTCAGGCCCCTGCTGCAACTGCGGGCAGCCTTCCTGCAGCTCGACGCCACGGGTCAGGCTCAGCTGCTGACCCCGGGGCGCGAGCGCAACGAGCTGGCGGACATCGTCGCGAGCTACAACCGCCTGATACAGCGCCTGCAACAGGATCAGCAGCAGAAAGAGGGCCAGCTATCGGCGGTGTCGCAAAGTCTGCAAGGGATGGTCAACCAGGTGCAGGAGATCCATCACAGCACCCGCACCACGGAGCAGGCGGTGGACGAGAGTGACACCATGATGCAGGAGCTCAACCAGCTCGCCAGCGAGGTGCACCAGGTCGCCGCCGAAATCGCCCAGCACGCCCAGCACAATGAACACTCCATGAGCCAGAGCGAGCGGCTGGTCGGGGGCATGCTGACGGCTACCGCCCAGACCGGGCTCGCCATCGACGAGAGCAGCGGCGCCCTGGCCCAGCTGACCCGCTCGGTGGAGGACGTGACCGCCATCGTCGACGTCATCGGCCATATCTCCCAGCAGACCAACCTGCTGGCCCTCAACGCCGCCATCGAGGCGGCCAGGGCCGGGGAGCAGGGACGCGGCTTCGCGGTGGTAGCCGACGAGGTGCGCCACCTCTCCGCCGACACCCAGCGCTCCCTCGGCCAGATCACCGAGATCCTGGCGAGCCTCACCCAGGCGGGGGATCAGCTCGCCACCGTGCTGGCCCGCATCACCGCAGAGGCCGCCGAGCAGCGCCAGCAGGCGGAGCAGCTGCGCCAGACCACCCTGACGGTGCGGGAGATGGCGCGCAGCACCGCCGTCATCGCCCTGCAGGGCGCCGACAATGCCAAGAGCCAGGAACACAGGCTGGCGAGCTTCGCCGCCCTCATCGGTCGCATCAGCCAGCACGCCCGCCAGGGCAGTCGTCTCTCGGTACAGGTCTCGGAGCACATACACCACCAGGCCCAGCAGATCCCCCGGATCCTGAGCCAGGCCTGATAACCCCCGGGTCTGGTTCGCACCAGACCCGGGGCGCGTTCCCTGTCTACCTGCCCGCAGTACGGCCTTGCCGCAACCCTTCTCCTGATACTCCCGTCATGTCCTCACGGCCAATGACGGATTGCCTCATCCATTCAGTCACAGGCTCCCTCACCCCTTTCACATCCCAGGTCCCCCTGTCTGTCGGGGCGACGGCTCACGCTCACGACAGTGGGCATCCCGCCGGGCCCATCTTTTTTTGTGATACAAAATTATATGTTGCCACCGGGTTAACAAAGAAAGTTCTGCCTTGACGGCAAGATCTGCGCAGGAGAACGGTGAAATCACCATGAAAGCGCTGTCATTGCCGACATGAGTGGCCTGGGAGTGCCCACACCAAGAATCATGATTATTTGCACTCGGTCATATTTTTGAAACTTGCCGGGAACTTTACATTGATATTTCGCACCGCGAACGTACTCTTGGTGATGTCAGATCGCCAAGGATCGACAGCCAAAAAATAACGACTGTAACGATGCAGATAGCCCCGACCGATGCGCCAAGGCATCAGGCACAAGGGCACGACAGAGAACCATTTTTTTGCCCTTCGGGGTGTTGATTGCAATGCCAATACCGAGCGGCGGGTGCCTACCCGGCTGCCGGATAAAAAAGCTAAGTCCATAAAATCAGGAGCAATAACAAATGGAAAAAGTGATCTTCAAGCGCGCCGCGTTGAGTGCTGCCGTGGTCGCGGCACTGGTCGCACCCGGCATGGCGTTCGCCGCTCAAGACATGATGAGCCCGGAATACGGCAAGTCCTACAGTGCCTTCATCGACGAAGGCAAGCTCACCGGTGGCCTGTTCTACTTCCAGCGTGAGCGTGATCGCGTCCAGGCCGGTCCGGGTCAGGATGGCAAATACCACTCCAACCTGAGCCATACCACCACCCAGGCAGCCCTGAACTTCAACTCAGGCTATGCATGGGGTGTGGTCGGCGTCGACGTGGGCGGCTTCGGTGCCTACGACCTGGCCGTTGACGAGAGCAATGGCGTCAACGAAGAGAACGAGTTCTCCTTCTGGGGCGACAAGTGGGGTTCAGGTGGTGACGGCGTTCCCGAGAACGGCTTCAGCCTCTCCAACGCTGCCCTGAAATTCAAGTTCGGTGACGCCGTCACCGCCAAGGGTGGTTACACCCAGCTCTATGTACCCGGCATCCTCGGCGTCAACTGGTCCTATCAACCCGGTACCTACCGTGGTGGCCAGATCGAAGGCACCTTCGGCGGCCTCTACCTGACCTACGCCATCGCCGACGAGTACAAGGCTCCCTGGTTCAAGAACACCACCGGCTTCTCCAAGAGCAGCCCCTATGCCAGCGATCCCTTCACCGATGCGAACAAGATCGACTACATCCACGGTCTGGCCGCTCGCTACACCTTCGAAAACGGCACTGCCGTCACCGCCGGCTTCGGTCAGTCCGAAGGCTACATGGACAGCTACCACTTCAAGCTGGCCCACAAGTTCGACGTACTGGGTGGCCTGAACACCAGCTACCAGTTCTACGGTTCCGACACCGAGAACAGCGACTATGACGGCCTGGCCTGGCAACAAGCCCTGACCGCCAGCTGGGCAGCCGGCCCCTATGGCTTCCGTCTGGAAGGCCTGTGGACCAAGGCTGAAGGGGATCTGGGCAACTACCTGCCCCGTCTGACCCGTGGCTACGGCAACTCCCAGGGCGCGAACGAAATCTGGTGGGATTCCCGCTCAGACTGGAACCACAACGACGAGAAGGCCCTGTTCTTCGGCGTGACTCGTTCCCTGGATGATCTGGTGGGTGCACCGGGCTGGGGCGTGGGTGTCTCCGGTGCCTACGGCTGGGATGCCAACAACGGCGACAAGTCCCTGGAAGGCGGCAAAGAGTGGGCAGCCAACTTCGACGTCATGTACACAGTGCAGGACGGCAAGCTGAAGGGCACCCTGTTCAAGCTGCACTACACCGACTACAACAACGAACAGGACGACAAGGGCAGCTGGTACTACCCGAACATGTTCAGCTCCGAGCATGACGTCAAGTTCCACATCATCATGCCGTTCACCATCATGTAATCAGGCATCTGACGTGACCGAAAACCGGGCCTCTGGCCCGGTTTTGTTTTTGGTGGCACCACGCTACCATGCCAGCTTCGGGCCACCTGCTGGCCGCCAATCAGGACCATGCTCATGCCCCATCCCTTCGTGCTCGTCACCGGCTGCTCCAGCGGCATCGGCCTCGCCGCCGCAAGAAAGCTCGGCGCCCGGGGCTTCACCGTCATCGCTTCCGCCCGCAAGGCCGAGGATGTGGCCCTGCTACAGCAGCAGGGTCTGTTGGCGGTGCAACTGGATCTGGCGGACAGCGCCAGCATAGAGCGAGGGGCGGCAGAGGCGCTGGCCCTGGCAGAAGGGCGCCTCTACGGCCTCTTCAACAACGGCGCCTACGGCCAGCCCGGTGCGCTGGAAGATCTGCCCACCGAGGCGCTGCGCGAGCAGTTCGAGACCAACTTCTTTGGCTGGCATCACCTCATTCGCCAGATATTGCCTCCCATGCTGGCGGTAGGCGAGGGGCGCATCGTGCAGAACAGCTCGGTGCTTGGCCTGGTGGCCATGAAGTATCGTGGCGCCTACAACGCCAGCAAGTTCGCGCTGGAAGGCTATACCGACACCCTGCGCCTGGAACTCGCGGGCAGCGGCGTGCACATCAGCCTGATCGAACCCGGCCCCATCGACACCCGGTTTCGCGCCAATGCCCGGGAGGCCTTCCTGCGCCACATAGACCCGAGCGCGAGCCGCCATCAGGACGCCTATGCCCAGACGCTGGCCAGGCTGGAGCGTGAAGGGGGTGCCCGGGGCTACACCCTGCCAAGCGAGGCCTGCATCCCGCCGTTAGTGCATGCGCTCACGAGCAAGCGCCCCAGGCACCGCTACCCGGTCACCTTCCCGACCAAATTGTTTACCGTGCTGCGCCGCCTGCTGCCAAGCCGCTGGCTGGACAAGCTGCTGATCAAATCCGCCTGATAAAGGTGCCCTCGGCGGGCCCTCCTCTTGACATGCACCTGTCTTAGCAACGATGCCCGCTCAATAGTGCTGGCCGTTGCTGTAGTAGTGACTCTTGACGATGGGCAGCACCTGCACCACCACATAGGTCTGCTCCCCCAGCACCGCTTTCAGGTGGCGGGTGATGAGGGCGGCGGCGGCATCCTGCATCTCCTGCGGTCGCTCGAACCAGACCAGCTCCACGAAGGGAAAACCGGCTTCGGGCTGGCCATCTCGTACCCACTGGCTCGGCACGCACTCCAGGGTGACGAACTCCGGCTTGCCACCGGTCAGGGCGCAGAGGTCCGCCATCAGGGGGGCGCTTATCCGCTGCAGGGTGTCGACAGAAACTGCCCGAAAACGAAGGTGGGGCATGGGAAACCTCTTGGCTGTGACAAATGAGGACTTATCATAGAGCACTCATCCCGCTCACATAAGGTGCCTCATGAGATTCCATCCCACGCTGCTCTCCTTCCTGCTCTGCCTGCTGCTGCCGCTCCATGCCATGGCCGATCCGGCCTTCTACCGCATCAACAAGGGCAACGAACAGCACTGGCTGCTGGGGTCCATCCATGCGGGCAAACCCTCTCTCTATCCCCTGCCGGACCCGGTGGAGCGCGCCTGGCAGCAGAGCCGCGCCCTGGTGATGGAGGTGGACATGACCCACATCAGCCAGGAGCAGTGGCAGGAGATGGGCGCCATCACCCGGCTCGTCGACGGCAAGACCCTCAAGGATCACCTGCCCATCGACCTCTACCGTCGCACCCTCATCGCCGCGGGCCAGAACGGTCTGAACGAGAGCATGCTGGCCCCGCTGCGTCCCTGGTTTGCGGCCATTACCCTGACCCAGGCAGCCCTGGAGCGCACCGGCTATCGCGGTGAATACGGTGTCGACCAGCACTTCGCCAAGCGGGCGAACGACGGCGGCAAGCCCATCGTCGGGCTGGAGACCCTGCTGGAGCAGCTCGGCTATCTCGCGAGCGTCGGCGACAACCAGACCTTGATGCTGGAGAGCACCCTGGACGAGCTGCCCGACATCCAGCAGGGGTTCGACGCCGTGATGACCGCCTGGCAGAACGGGGACGAGGCCACCCTCATCAATCTGCTCAGGGAGGAGATGGCGCCGCCCAAGCTGCAAGCCTGGCTGGAACAGACCCTGCTGGCAGAGCGCAACCGCAACTGGGTCAAGAAGTGGCCCAGCCTGCCGAACGAGAGCTTTATCGTGGTAGGGGCCCTGCATCTTTACGGCGAGCATGGGCTGCTCGCCCTGCTGGAGCAGCAGGGCTGGCGCATCACGCCCCTCACCGAACCGACCCTGAAGAAAGCAAAATAGCGTCCAGTCCGGCGACCTGACACGTCGGATGCGCGTCGGCTCACAGAATTTGCTGCCGATTAAATAACCAGAGAGGGAGTTGATCGAGATCATCCCCTCCCTCCTGAAGAGGTATCTATCATGCCTGTCACCGCCCAGTGACAGGAGTGAACGAGATGGAATTCTGGATGAACCTGATGTTCGGCAACAGCGTGGGGCTGATGTCCATGCTGGTGATTTTCGGCACCTTCCTGCTCATCAGCGCCTATGCGGTCTATTTCATCTACAAGGTGATGCACGCAGAGCCGCCCAAAGAGGGGCAATAACCAGGCTCGCTCAGACCGCCCTCCCCGGCAGGGCCGGGGCCTGCGAGCGTTGCCATTCTAAGGCCCACCAAGGCCCGCTATACTGGCTCCCTCATTTTCATGCGGGGAGCCTGCCGTGTCTCATAACGACGAACTCTCACTGTTCCTGCAGGAAGTGGCCGACGTGCGGCCCCTTCGCAGCGACCATATCGCCCCCGTTGCGGGCAACAGCCAGCCCACCGAGGCGCAACTCGCGCGCCGGGAAGCCGCCACCGCCGAACAACTCACCCTGGATCACCTCGGCACGGAAGCAGTCGAGATGCTGGACCCCCATGCCATCGTCGGCTTCAAGCGTGACGGCGTGCAGGAGGGGGTCTACAAGAAGCTGCGCCTTGGCAAATACGAGCTGCAAGGCTCCCTCGACCTGCACCACAAGACGCTCAACGAGGCCCGTATCGCCCTGGTGCAGTTCGTCCAGGAGTGCGAAGTGCGGGATATCCGCTGCCTGCTGATCCTGCACGGCAAGGGGGAGCGCAGCACCCCGCGTGCCCTGCTCAAGAGCCATGTCAGCGCCTGGCTGCCACAGTTGCCTTCGGTGATGGCCATGCACAGTGCCGAGCGCCGCCACGGCGGCAGCGGTGCGCTCTACGTATTGCTGCGCAAGAGCGAGCGCAAGAAGGCGGAAAACCGCGAACGGCACCAGAAGCGCCTCGGCTGACTGCCTGAGGGTGGCACCAGGGTGGATGGCAGTGCTAGCATCGGGCGGCCCCGATCATGCCAGGTACGGGGTGCATATCATCAGGGACGATAACAAGGACAATCCCATGTCATACCAGAAACTCGAACAACATCAGCAACAACTGCACCGCCTCTCCCACCTCTCCGCCATCTGCGGCTGGGATCAGGCCGCCATGATGCCGGAGGGGGGCAACGAGGCCCGCGCCGAGGCGATGGCGGAGCTCGGCGTGCTGATCCACGGCAAGCGCACCGCCCCCGAGCTTGGGGAGTGGATTGCCAAGGCAGAGAGCGAACCGCTGGACGAGCACCAGCGTGCGAACCTGCGGGAGATCAAGCGCCAGTGGCAGGATGCAAGCCTGCTGCCGGGGGCGCTGGTGGAGGCGCTTTCCCTGGCCGGCAGCAAATGCGAGCACGCCTGGCGTCGCCAGCGCAAGGAGAACGACTGGGCAGGTTTTGCCCCGAACCTCGAGGAGGTGGTGCGCCTGTCGCGGGAGGTGGCTCGCCTGCGCGCCGACGCGCTCGGGGTGCGCCCCTATGACGCCATGCTGGCGCTGTACGAGCCCGGCATGACGAGCGCGAGGCTGGATCAGATCTTCGGCGATCTGACGAGCTGGCTGCCCGGCCTCATCCAGACCGTGAGCGAACGGCAGAAGAGCGACGTGCTCCTTACGCCGCAAGGCCCCTTCCCGATCCCAACGCAGCAGGCGCTCGGTCAGGAGGTGATGGGGCTGCTCGGCTTTGATTTCGCCCACGGCCGGCTCGACGTGAGCAGCCACCCGTTCTGCGGCGGCGTGCCGACGGACGTGCGCATCACCACGCGCTACAACGAGCAGGAGTTCGTCTCCAGCCTGATGGGCATCGTCCACGAGACGGGTCACGCGCGTTACGAGCAGGGCCTGCCGCGCGCACTGCTCGGCCAGCCGGTGGCCGAGGCGCGTTCCATGGGCATTCACGAGAGCCAGAGCCTGTTCTGCGAGATGCAACTCGGCCATCACCCCGCATTCCTTGCACAGATTGCACCGCGCATCCGCGCACACTTCGGCGAGCAGGCCGCGCTAGCACCGGCGAACCTCGAGAAGCTGTACAACAGGGTCGAGCCCGGCTTTATCCGCGTCGATGCGGACGAAGTCACCTACCCTGCCCACGTCATCCTGCGCTACGAGCTGGAGCGGGACCTGATGGAAGGGCGCATCGAGGTCGCGGACATCCCCGAGCTGTGGGACGCGAAGATGCAGCAGTGGCTCGGCTTGTCCACGAAGGGCAATTACCAGAATGGCTGCATGCAGGACATCCACTGGACGGACGGCTCGTTTGGCTACTTCCCGAGCTACACGCTCGGCGCCATGTACGCGGCGCAGCTGCGCTTTGCACTCGAGCGTGAGCTCGGCGACATGGGCACGCTCGTAGAGTCCGGCCGCCTGCCGGAGATCTTTGGCTGGCTCGGTCGCCATATCTGGTCCCAGGGCAGCCTGCACGGCACGGACGAGCTCATTCGCCGCGCGACCGGTGAGGCGCTCAATCCCCAGTGGCTGCGCAAACACCTCGAACAGCGCTATCTGAAATAAGCGAGGTTGAACCCCCTCCCAGCCTCCCCCTTCACAAGGGGGAGGAGCTAACCCCGCCCCGTTCACAGAGGGGAGCTGTTTGTCCCCTCCCCTTACGAAGGGGAGGGTTAGGGTGGGGTCCTGCCCCCCTAACCTTACAAAGGGAGGACTGGGATGCCTCGGATCGCACTATTTTTGCTATCCCTGTCCGTTTTTGGCTAGTCACCCCTCTCGCCCCCGCTTAGTCTCTGGGACATGCCCACAGCAACCCGAGCCATGCCATGACCACAGAGCCCCCGCATTCATCCCAACGAGACGAGATCATCCCGGGTCTCACCCGGGAGCAGTGCCACGCCGCACGCCTCGCGCGAGACGCGCGTTTCGATGGTCGCTTCTTCACCGGGGTGCTCTCCACCGGTATCTATTGCCGCCCCGTGTGTCCGGCGCGGGCACCGCACGAGCACAATGTGCGCTATTTTCGCTTCGCGGCGGCGGCGGAGCAGCACGGGCTGCGCCCCTGTCTGCGCTGTCGCCCCGAGCTCGCACCGGCCCAGAGCGGCGATCTGCCACCGCTCGTCGCCCAGGTGCTGGCGCGCATCGAGCGCGGCGAGCTGGCGGAGCACAGCCTGGGCTCCCTTGCAACGCAGGCCGGGATCACGGAGCGCACCCTGAGGCGCCAGTTCGAGCAACACCTCGGCGCCTCGCCGAAACAGGTGGAGCAGACGCGCCGCCTGCTGCTCGCGAAACGGCTTTTGACGGAGACGCGCCTGCCCATCACGGACGTGGCGTTTGCCGCAGGCTTTGCGAGCATTCGTCGCTTCAACGACGCCTGGCGGCAGGCGTATGGCATGACGCCGGGCGCCCTGCGCAAGCAGGAAGGGGGCGCGGAGCAGGATACGCCGCAATCGAGCCTGCAACTGCACCTGCTGTATCGCCCGCCGTTCGACGTCCAGGCCATGCTCGCGTTCTACCGGTTGCGCGCCATTCCGGGGCTGGAGCGGGTGGATGAGCACGGTTACGAACGCCGTCACCGGGTCGGCGAGCAGGAGGGGCTCATCCGCATCGAGCCCGTCGAGGGGGAGAGGCTCAGACTCACGGTGCAGGATCTGCCGCCGGGTGCGCTGCCGGACATCCTGTACCGCGTGCGCCGCATGTGGGATCTCGACGCCGACATGAGCCGCATCGGCGAACACCTGGGGCAGGATCCGCTGCTGGCGCGGATACTGGGGCGCTGGCCCGGGGTGCGGCTGCCGGGGGGGTGGGATGAATACGAGGTGATGCTGCGCGCCATCGTCGGCCAGCAGGTGTCGGTCAAGGGTGCCATCACCATCATGGGGCGCCTGGTGGCGCGCACCCTGGCGCAGTTCGGTACCGCACAGCTGCCCACCCCGACCCAGCTGTGCGAGCTGGATCTCGACGGCATCGGCATGCCGGGCAGCCGCATCCGCACCCTGCAAGGGCTGGCCTCGGCGCTCGCAAGCGGCGCACTCACCCTCGCCACGGCAAGCGACGAGCAACTGCTCGCGCTGCCGGGCATAGGTCCCTGGACGGTCGCTTACTGGCGGCTGCGCTGCGGGCTCGACACGGATGCCTTCCCCGCCTCGGATCTCGTGCTGCAAAAGGCGCTGGGGGGCGGTGACAAGCTGCCGGTGAAAGAGGTGACAGCGCGCAGCGCCCCCTGGCAGCCGTGGCGCGCCTATGCCGCGAGCTGGCTGTGGCACGCCATGAGTGAACAACCGGCGCTGCTCACCCGGCCAACACAGACACAAGACGAGGAGAAGAGCCCATGATCCGCTATGACATGATGCCCACCGACCAGGGCAAACTGCTGGTCGCCATCGACGAGCGCGGTCTGGTCCATGTGGACTTCCTGGCCGGACTGCGGCCGCTGCCCGACATGCAGGACTGGCAGCAGGACGGCGAGGCGCTCGCCCCCTTCCTAGCCGAGTTTCGGGACTACTTCGCGGGCCGGTTGCAGCGCTTCACCCTGCCGCTCGCCCCCAGGGGCACGGCGTTTCAGCAAGCGGTGTGGCAGGCGCTGTGCGACATCCCCTACGGGGAGACCCGCAGCTACGGCGACATCGCCCGCACCATCGGCAAGCCAAACGCGGTGCGGGCGGTGGGTGCCGCGAACGGCCGCAATCCGCTCTCCATCATCATCCCCTGCCACCGGGTGATCGGCCAGAATGGCAGCCTCACCGGCTATGCGGGAGGCCTGCCCATCAAGCAGGCACTGCTGACGCTGGAGAGGGCCTCTCGTTGATCCGGCGCAGCCCGGCCAGGGCTCACTGCCGCTGCGCCAGCCAGCCGTGAAACCCCAGCGCCTGAAAGAAGCGGTGCGCCGCCGCGAAACCGGCCCCTTGCAAGAGGCGCCGGGTCTGTCCCTCGTCCAGGGAGGTGAAATCCTCTCCGAGGCGGCGCACCATCTGCTCGCAGGCAGGAAGCGGCAGACCGGCGAGGGCGGCTTGCAACCCCATCGCCTTGCGCTCGAGCGGGTCCGTGGGCGCCATCAGATCCGCCAGCAGCAGGGGAGCACCAGGATTGAGCTGGCGATAAATATCACCCAATAGCGCAGCTTTGGCATCTTGCGCCAGAAAATGCAGAACCAGCAGACAGAGTGCGCCATCGCAAGGCTTATCCACCACAGGCAATGCGCCCAGGTGCCAGCACACCCTCTCCCCCATGCCCGCCTGCTCGGCCCGCACCCTGGCATGGGCCAGCATGTCCGCCGAGATATCCTGGGCCACAAAGGTCCAGCGGGGGCAGAGACGGCCAAGTAGCAGCAACTCGCTGCCCGTGCCCACCCCTACCAGCAGCACCCTAGCCTGCTGGCCCAACGCGGCCATCAGCCGGGAGGCACAAAGCTGGTGCAGCAGCTCGTAGCCTGGCACCAGCAGGGGGATGCGGCTGTCATAGGCCTTCGCCCCTTCTCCTTCGAATCGCTCCGTCATCTTTTGCTCCTTTGGTGTGAGCCCCCTTGATAGGGGCTGCCGCCGGGAGAAGGTCAAGAGCCACCGGGGCGAGCCAGTTGCCAGCCCAGCCCTTCCCATGAAGGGAGGGCCCTAGCCCCCCTTGCCCAGCGCCGCTTTCAGAGCCGGATTGAAGACGCGCTGGAGGGAGGCGGGGTTGTTCACCAGCTTGGCCGCCGGGCGGCGCGGGCGCCTGACCAGCTCGCCGCCACAGTTGGGGCAGGTCAGGTGCAGATACTGATCGTTGCACTCGGCGCAGAAGGTGCACTCGAAGGGGCAGATGTAGGCCGTCGCCGTGTCGGCGGGCAGATCCCGGTCACAGCACTCGCAGTTGGGTCTGAGTTCAAGCATGGCAAGTTCCTGAAGCGCAAAGGGAAAGCGGGAAAGAGGGCAGCTCAGTCGACGATAAAGAGGCGAGCGCCCAGTTCGGTATAGGAGCGATGGGGTTCGGCGTTGTCCGCCACCTGGTAGCTCATGCCCGGCGTCAGGGTGAAGACGCGGCCATCCTGCAACTCGGTGTGCAGCTCCCCTTCGAGGCAGAGCAGCACATGGCCCTTGCTGCACCAGTGATCCGCCAGATACCCGGGGGAGTACTCCACCATTCGCACCCGCAGATCCCCGAACTGCCGGGTGTGCCAGCGGGCGACGCCGCGCTCTCCCTTGTGTTCGGTCGGCGGGACCTCGGCCCAGTTCGTGGTGCAAAACGGCAGTGCATGGATGTTCATGACGGATCCTTTGTCAGAAGAAGGCTGGGGGAAGGCGGCTCGCCACGGGATATCCGTGACAAGGCCGCGCCCCATACTGCCATCAAATCCGCTCCAGCCCCATGCCCACTCGGGCAATCATCCCCTCTTCAGGCTGCCCATCACCTGCATCTCGCAGCGGTGGCAGTCAAAACGCAGGCGGAAACTCTCCTTGCCCATCTTGAGCTCCAGGGGTTCGGCCTTGAGACCGGGCACCTCCTTGGGACAGAGCTGCTGGCTGTAGCGGATGCAGTGCTTCGTTGTCATCAGCACCACTTCCCGCTCCTCCTTGTTCGCCTCATACGCGGGGGCGATGCTCCCCACCCCGTGTTCGCGAAAGAACTGCTCCGCCGCGCTGTTCAGCACGTTGCCCAGATAAGAGAGCCGATGCTGGGGATAAACGGCGCCTCGCAGGGGAATGCGCCGCTCGGGTCGCCGGTAGGCAGCCAGACGGGCCGCCTCCAGGGCGGCAATGCCGTCCCGGCGCAATCCGTTAAGCTGTGAAGCCGCAATAAACAGCGGGCGAGTGAATGCCAACTCAATCTGGCGAGCCACAAACAGGGTGTTGCCGAGTTTGCCGAGCTGATCCCTGGCCTGTTGCAGCGCCCGTTCCGGGTTGTCCGCCGGCTGCTGGTCGCAGGGGAGCGTGACGGCGGCGCCAATGCCCTGCTCGTCGGTAAGCGTGAGCCGCAGTCCCTCGTCGCACTCCGATAGCCGCATATCGACCCGGATGCGGCGATCCGCGCTCCCCTTTTCGAGCTGCTTGCTGAAGGCCTGATCGTGGTTGCGAAAGATCTCGGTGCCCACCTTGAGACCGGGCATGGGTTCCGACAGGAGTAACCGCTTGCTCTGTGCCTTCTCTTCCACTTTATTGAGGCGCATGCCCACCAGCTCGCCCCCCGGCTTGAAGAAGCCGAGGCCATCGCCGTTGTTGAGGGCAACGGCCTGGCCGTCGATCTCGATGCCATCGCGGGTCACGTTGGTGACGCGCCCGAGCGGCTCCCCGACGTATTTCGGGCTGCGCGGCGAGTCGATGCCTGGCTGTCGGCCATGGAGGAAGTAGTCGGTGCTGCCCCGGTTGAAACTCTTCTTGGGATCCGGCGTAAAGGTGTAGCTGCAACGACCGGCGGAAGCGGCCACCAGGTCGGGGCGGCTCGCCAGGATGGAGTCCAGCTTCTGGCGATACCAGGCGGTGACGTTCTTGACGTAGTCGAGCCCCTTGAGGCGCCCTTCAATCTTGAAGGAGCGGATCCCTGCGGCGATCAGCGCCTCCAGGTTGTCGGTCTGATCCATGTCTTTCAAGGAGAGCAGGTGGCTGTTTTCCACCAGCACCTCCCCCGCCGGCGTTTGCAGGGAACAGGGCAGCCGACAGAGCTGGGCGCACTCGCCGCGGTTCGCGCTGCGGCCGGTGCGGGCGTGGCTGATGTTGCACTGGCCGCTGTAGGAGACGCACAGGGCACCGTGGATGAAGAACTCCAGCTGCACGCTCGTGGCGGCGCTTATCTCGCGGATCTGCGCAAGGGAGAGCTCGCGGGCCAGCACCACCTGGGAGAAGCCCACGTCCTGCAGAAACTTCACCTTTTCCGGGGTGCGGTTGTCGGTCTGGGTGCTGGCGTGCAGCGCGATGGGGGGCAAATCGAGCGCTAGCAGCCCCATGTCCTGCACGATCAGCGCATCGGCCCCTGCCTCGTAGATCTGGTGGGTCAGGCGCCGGGCCTGCTCCAGCTCGTGGTCGTGCAGCAGGGTATTGAAGGCGACGAAGACCTGGGCGCCGAAGCGGTGGGCATGGCGGGCCAGGGCCTCGATGTCCTCGAGGCTGTTGCCCGCTGCGCGGCGGGCACCGAAGGCGGGGCCCCCCATGTAGACGGCATCGGCGCCGTGGTTGATGGCCTCGATGCCATAGGCGAGGTTCTTGGCCGGGGCCAGCAACTCCAGGCGGTTGTGATGGTTCTGATCGCGCATAACGTCCGGTTCGAAGGGCTGCAAATGGCCGCCACTCTAGCCAGACTCCCCGCCCCCCGCCTTGATCCCGCTTAAGATCACCGCAGAATGCAGGATTGACCCGGTACAAGGACATCTGGCTGCCCCCCTCATCCCCTGGCCCTGAGAGAGTGCCGACTACGCTGGCACCCGACGCGGAGCTAGATCACGACTTTGAGGGCCAGCCCCAGCAGCACC
This sequence comes from Aeromonas sp. R2-1, assembly GCF_040908425.1. NCBI lineage: Bacteria > Pseudomonadati > Pseudomonadota > Gammaproteobacteria > Aeromonadales > Aeromonadaceae > Aeromonas > Aeromonas sp. R2-1. The sequence continues at coordinate 3,262 of NZ_JBFODR010000007.1, read as the reverse complement.
AGGCCGCTCACCTTGTCGATCACGGTGGATTTGGCCTTGAGCCAGGCGAGTACGGACCCGCGAGAGAGCACCAGGGCCACCAGCACATACCAGAGCGCATCGATGCCGCCTGCGGTCAGCATCATGATGCCCCCCTCACGCCAGCCGGTGTCGGCGTGCACGAACTGGCTGAACAGGGCGATAAAGAAGATGGCGAGCTGGGGGTTCAAGAAGGCCACCATAAAGCCCTCGAACGCCCCTTGACGTCCCCGTGGCGGGTGCCCCTCCTCCTTGCCTGCCTCACCCCCTGCGGGCCTGGCCAGCAACGCCTTGATCCCGAGCCAGGCGAGGAACGCCGCGCCGCCGTAGCGGATGAGATCGAACAGCAGCGGGGTCTGGGTGATCAGGATGGCGAGGCCGAGGGCCGTGATCAGCGCATAGATGCCGACTCCCAGGCCGTGTCCCAGCGCCGTGGCGACCCCGTGGCCCTGCCCTCCCTGCACCGTATTGCGGATGATCAGTGCCAGGCTCGGCCCCGGGCTGATGGCCCCCATCACGCAAATGGCGGCCAGCGCCAGCCAACTCGTCAGCTCCATACCTTCTCTTCCTTCGTGTCGATTGTTGTCACCCGGGATCAGGGTAGGGGGTGGCTCGCTATGCCAGAAGTGAAAGTTATGAATAGAGTCCATAGCCAGTGGCTATAGAGTGGCACAACCCGCTGCCATCAGCGGCTCGCCTGCGACCCTCCTGCCAACTGCTTGCGACTCTCCCCCAGGGTGAATTGCAGGTGATCCCGCAGGAAGGGATAGGCCAGCTCGCGGAACCAGCGGTGAGCCGGATCCAGGTGGTGGCGCTGGTGCCACAGCAGATGATACTGCTGGACCCGGGTGGAGAAGGGGAGATCGCAAAAACTCAGGGCATGTTCCCGGGAGAGCTGCCAGGCGATATGGGCCGGGGTGGTCATCAGACAGTCTGTGCGCAGCAGCACCTCCACCGCGGCCTGGAAGAAGGGCACCCGGGCAAACCAGCGGCGGGAGAGCCCGCGGGGGGCCAGCACCTGCTCCACCGGGCTGTCCTTGTCCCCGCCCCCGCTCACCTGCAGGTGGGGACATGCAAGGTAATCCTCCAGGCTGAGCGCCATGCCAGAGAGCGGGTGATGGCGCCCCATCAGCACCACCAGCCTGTCCTCCCCCTGATGCAGGCCGCGGATCTGGTCCGGCACCAGCTCCGTGATGGTGGAGACCATGTCCAGCTCCGATTGCCAGAGCTGGGGCAACTGGCGCTTGTCCCACAGGCTGTACTCCAGCGCCGCCCGGGGGGCGGCCCTCGCCAGGGCCGCACAGATGTCCGGCAGGATGTGCTGGGCCACGTAGTCGGAGGAGGCGAGCCGAAACACCCGCTCGCAGCGCTCGGGGGCAAATTCCGGCGCCTCGTAGAGCCGCTCCAGGGCACCGAGGGAATCGGCAAGCTGGGCCGCCAGGGCCTCGGCCCGCGGGGTCAGCAGCCAGCGCTGCCCTTCCCGCACCAGCAGCTCGTCGCCAAACTCGCTGCGAAGCTGGCCGAGCTGCTTGCTGATGGAGGGCTGGCTCAGGTTCAGCAGCTCCGCCGCCCGGCTGATGTTGCGGGTCTCCAGCAGCACCTTGAGGGTGGGCAAGAGATTGAGATTCGCTTTGTGCACAGGAGTCACCTCGGGAAGGGGTCGCCGGGATCGGGCCTTCATCTTACGGCAAGGAGAAGCGGAAATTTAAGCAAAATCACGGTCTTGCTCCCCCCACTCCCCTTACACTGGAGGGGCCGCAGGATGACAGTGAACGCCCCGTGCGGCATAATTTCGCCACTTTCCGCCCCAGGGCGGCCATCACGACAAGCGACGACAAGATGACATACGCCACTATCACCGGGTGGGGAAAATGCCTGCCCCCCGCCTCGCTGACCAACGATGACCTCGGCACCATCATGGATACCTCAGACGAGTGGATCTACCCGCGCACCGGCATCAAGGCCCGCCGTGTCTCCCATGTCAGCACCCAGGCGCTCGCCACCCTGGCCGCCCGTCGCGCCCTGGCGTGCGCAGGCCTGGACGCCGCCGCCCTCGATGGCATCATCCTCGCGACCGCCACCCCGGGCACGCTGGTCCCCAATGGTGCCTCTGCCGTGCAGCAGGCCCTCGGCGCCCACAAGGCGGCGGTGTTCGACCTCAACGCCGCCTGCACCGGCTTCGTCTATGCCCTCTCGGTCGCCACCTCCCTGGTGCAGACCGGCATGATGCAAAGGGTGCTGGTGATCGGTGCCGAGCGATTGACCCAGTTGCTGGACTGGGCCAAGCGCGACACCGCCGTGCTGTTCGGGGATGGCGCCGGCGCCGTCATCATCGAGGCGAGCAAGCAGGAGAGCGGCCTGATTGCCAGCAAGCTCGGTTGTGACAGCGAAGCGCGGGAGATACTGCACGTGCCGAATTTCGGTACGGATCGGGTGCGTTTCGCCGACATTGACGGCCTCTTCACCTTCAACTTCGAGGGGCAGGAGATCTTCAAGCGCGCCGTGCGCGGCATGGGCGAAGCCACCGGCACCGTACTGGCCCAGGCGGGCATCGCCCCCGAGCAGGTCGACCTCATCGTGCCGCACCAGGCGAACGTGCGCATCATCGAGACCCTGGCCAAGCGGATGAACGCCCCCATGGAGAAGGTGATGGTCAACATAGAGCAGTACGGCAACACCTCCGCCGCCACCGTGCCCATCGCCCTGTGCGAGGCGCTGGAGCAGGGTCGGGTCAAGCCGAACAGCTACCTGCTGACCGCCGCCTTCGGGGCCGGGCTAACCTGGGGCGCCGCCCTCATCAAATGGGGAGATCGCGTCACCCCGATCGCGAATTGCGACGAGGTGCTGCCCCCCTGCGAGCAGAGCGCCCTCGAACTCATCGCCCATGCGGTGCAGGGTTGCCAGCAGGCCCGCCCCGCCGACGCCTGAGCGAGCGCCCGCTCCCCATGATCCGCCAGGAGCCCGAGGCTCCTGGCTGCCAGCCCCCTACGCCCCCTCGCCGTTTCGGCAGCGACATAAAAGTCATTGAAAAGTGTGAATTTTGAGCGAAACATATCAAAAAATGACCACTTGACACTTTTTTGTCGTCAGAATGCGGCCAAGGGGTTCACAACCTTGCCGGATCTGGTAGTATGCGGCCTCGCACTTGGGGAGGGGTTCCCGAGCGGCCAAAGGGATCAGACTGTAAATCTGACGGCTCTGCCTTCGAAGGTTCGAATCCTTCTCCCTCCACCATTCAAGTGCG